>JBNMHS010000032.1:0-31129 GCA_050872885.1 Acetatifactor sp. | reverse complement strand
TTGATTTTATATGGTGCAGGTGCAAGGATACGGATTGCCTTTTCCCCTTTATTTACATGGCGGTCAAAATTCTTCTGCCAAGCCTTGTATCCGGCCACTAACGTAGCATCAGGCTTTTGTATCGCAATTAAGAGCGTGTTATTAAAACTGTAACTATGAAATTTTGCCATGGTGGCAAGATAATTCCGGTAACTATCGCTGTTGAATAAGTCCTGCAATCCCTGCTCCAGTTTATCCGTAAGTTCCTGTACATGCTGTTTTTCTGTATTGTTGTCTGCCATAAATGACCTCCATCTTTATTTTTTGCATGGCAGAAGGCAGCCCATCATGGACTGCCTTCTGTATAATCACACTATTAAATTAAACTACGATAACACTTTCCAATATCCTGCTTTTTTAGAACCAACCCTCTCTATATAACCATTCTCTCGTAAAAATGATATATTATTTTCCACAGCCGTTTCACTCACTCCTAAAATATTATGAAGTTCTGCAGTTGTAATGTTTGGATTGTCTCTCATTTCTGAAATAATCTTTTGTCTTCTGGAATTTAAAGTTTTCTTATCCCCAACTTTATTCCCAACTTTATTCCCAACCTTATTTATTCTCTCAAATGGGATAGTAACAACAATGGAATTCTCCCTAAACGAAAATGCATCTTTTCCATATAATTCCGTAATTTTAGGAACTCCTCGTCCAGATTTCTCACTTATGTGCAGTTGCAAAAATATCTCAGATAGTTTTTCATTCACAGGAATTGATTCTCCTAAAAAGAATCCCTCCATTGTCTGTGCTGGTGCAAGTGTTCCTCTCGATAGTATCTCTATTCTGTCAGAGAAAACAGAAATCATCGGTTCATTTCCTTCTACCCATTTATTGTGCAGAACCGCATTTATGATAGCCTCACGAAATGCCTTATTATCAAATAAAGGAATCTCTTTTCTTTAAATGCTGTAGGAATTTCGGTTGCCGCTGGAATCACTAAAGCAACAACTCTCTTTCCATAAATTTCTGTTTCCTCAAAACTAAAATTTATGCTTGGGGAAAGATTTCTCGCAAGATAATTCTGGTATGGTTCCTTATTATGTTCACAATACTGATTAAAGGTTGTCCCTACGATTTCATGTGTTGTATCGTTTACACCCCAAATAAAATACGCATATTTTTTATAATGAAAAGCTGCTGCATTTGACAGAGCAGACACATATTCACCTAATATCTCAGGCTGAAACCAGTTTTCTTTAAATTCAAACCATTCCTGTTCGTCACTAAATGCACATAAATCCAAAACAATTTGTTTGATATCCATTAGTATACTCCTTTTCCCAATTTTTATTCCCAACCGAAATAATTATAACATGTTGGGAATAAAGTTGGGAATAAAAATCAAAAATTTAATTATAGTATTTCTTCTTTTTTCTTTGCCTTATCTGCATTTCTTCTCGGTGCAACTCTTTTCCTCATTCTTTGCGCCTTGTCATTGTCTCGTTCACTTCCTCATTTCTTCTCGTATCATCGCTGATGCCAAGACAATAGCAAAGTGCTTTGTGATATACATCCACATAACGCACTTCTTTTAATTTTTCATAGTAGAATTTCTCATGTGCTTCGCTGATAAAGATAATTTTCTGTTTCTTAGTTTTTTCTGCACTTAACGCTGTGTTGTTCATAATGAACCTCCTTTGAAATAAGAATAAAAAAAGGGAACAAATCCCAATATCAGGATTTATTCCCAAACATCAAACAAGGGAAAGCAATAATGCTTTCCCTTGCAGAAATAAACATATTGTTGTCTAATTCCTCTTATCTGCGATAGCAGCCTGCGCAGCGGCCAGTCTAGCGATAGGCACACGGAACGGCGAGCAGGAGACGTAATCCAGACCGATCTTATGGCAGAACTCTACGGAAGAAGGATCTCCGCCGTGCTCACCACAGATACCTACATGCAGCTTAGGATTTACAGGCTTACCAAGCTTGATAGCCATCTCCATCAGCTTGCCGACACCGGTCTGATCCAGCTTAGCGAACGGATCGTTCTCGAAGATCTTGGTGTCATAGTATGCATTCAGGAACTTACCTGCATCATCACGGGAGAAACCGAAGGTCATCTGGGTCAGGTCGTTGGTACCGAAGCAGAAGAAATCAGCTTCCTTAGCGATCTCGTCAGCGGTCAGAGCAGCTCTGGGGATCTCGATCATGGTACCTACTTCGTACTTCATGTCGATGCCTGCTGCTGCGATCTCAGCGTCAGCGGTCTCTACTACGATCTTCTTAACGTACTTAAGTTCCTTCACTTCACATACCAGAGGAATCATGATCTCAGGCTCTACATTCCAGTCGGGATGTGCCTTCTTAACCTCGATTGCCGCACGGATAACAGCCTTGGTCTGCATTCTTGCGATCTCAGGATAAGTAACAGCCAGACGGCATCCTCTGTGACCCATCATAGGGTTGAACTCATGCAGGGAAGCGATGATGGTCTTGATAGCTTCAACGCTCTTGCCCTGTGCCTTAGCCAGCTTCTCAATGTCAGCTTCCTCGGTAGGAACGAACTCATGCAGAGGCGGATCCAGGAAACGGATGGTAACAGGGTTGCCTTCCAGAGCCTCGTACAGCTGCTTGAAGTCGTTCTGCTGATAAGGCAGGATCTTCTCCAGTGCTGCTTCTCTCTCCTCTACAGTATCGGAACAGATCATCTCACGGAATGCTGCGATTCTGTCCTCTTCGAAGAACATATGCTCAGTACGGCACAGACCGATTCCTTCAGCACCCAGCTCACGAGCCTTCTTAGCGTCTGCGGGAGTATCTGCATTGGTACGAACTTTTAACTTACGATATTTGTCAGCCCAAGCCATTACACGGCCGAACTCACCTGCGATGGTAGCATCAACAGTCTTGATCTCGCCGTCATAGATGTTACCAGTGGTACCATCGATGGACAGCCAGTCGCCTTCATGGAAGGTCTTACCAGCCAGAGTGAACTGCTTGTTCTCCTCATCCATAGCGATGTCGCCGCATCCGGATACACAGCAGGTACCCATACCACGAGCAACTACTGCTGCGTGAGAGGTCATACCACCACGAACAGTCAGGATACCCTGAGAAGCCTTCATACCGGTGATATCTTCGGGAGAGGTCTCCAGACGAACCAGAACAACTCTCTCTCCTCTTGCATGCCATTCTTCTGCATCTTCTGCGGTGAATACGATCTTACCGCAGGCAGCTCCGGGAGAAGCACCAAGACCCTTGCCGATAGGAGTTGCAGCCTTCAGGGCAGCGGTATCGAACTGAGGATGTAACAGAGTATCCAGGTTACGAGGATCGATCATGGCAACTGCCTCTTCCTCGGTTCTCATGCCCTCATCTACCAGATCACAAGCGATCTTCAGAGCAGCCTGAGCGGTTCTCTTACCATTTCTGGTCTGCAGCATGTACAGCTTACCATGCTCAACGGTGAACTCCATATCCTGCATATCTCTGTAATGGTCTTCCAGAGTCTTACATACATCCTGGAACTGAGCAAATGCCTCAGGGAATTTGTCAGCCATCTCAGCGATCTTCATAGGGGTACGAACACCCGCTACTACGTCCTCGCCCTGTGCGTTGGTTAAGAACTCACCGAACAGACCCTTAGCGCCGGTAGCCGGATCTCTGGTAAATGCAACACCGGTACCACAGTCATCACCCATATTTCCGAATGCCATAGACTGAACGTTAACAGCAGTACCCCAGGAATAAGGGATATCGTTGTCACGACGATAAACGTTTGCACGAGGGTTGTCCCAGGAACGGAATACAGCCTTGATAGCGCCCATCAGCTGTTCCTTAGGATCATCAGGGAAGTCTACACCGATCTTAGCCTTGTACTCAGCCTTGAACTGACCAGCCAGTTCCTTCAGATCATCAGCGGTAAGCTCAACGTCCTGCTTAACACCCTTCTTCTCTTTCATTGCATCGATCAGCTGCTCGAAGTACTTCTTACCTACTTCCATAACAACGTCGGAATACATCTGGATAAATCTTCTATAGCAGTCCCATGCCCAACGGGGGTTACCGGACTTCTCTGCGATTACGTTGACAACGGTCTCATTCAGACCAAGGTTCAAAATGGTATCCATCATACCGGGCATGGATGCTCTTGCGCCGGAACGAACTGACACTAACAGAGGATTCTCATGGTCGCCGAACTTCTTGCCGGTGATCTCCTCCATCTTTGCAATGTACTCATTGATCTGGCCCTGGATCTCTTCGTTGATCTCACGTCCGTCTTCATAATACTGTGTACATGCCTCTGTTGTAATGGTAAATCCCTGAGGAACCGGCAGACCGATGTTGGTCATCTCAGCCAGGTTCGCGCCCTTACCACCAAGCAGTTCGCGCATGTTTGCATTACCTTCGGTAAACAAATATACCCATTTCTTCATACTTCTTTGTCTCCCTTTTTATAATATTTTTTGACAAAACTTTGTAACCCAAACCATTACCGGAGCATTTCGGCTTCGGTGTTTTAGTACTTTGCTATTGTAACAATCTACCAATAGAATATCAAGCCGAAATTGATAATTTTTTGACAGAGTGCCTATTTTCGTGCATAATGTTTAATTTTTGTATATTGTTTTTGGATATATTGTCTGGTACTTGTGTACTATGTAACCGCTTACATTTGTTCAACTTTCTTTACGCCGATTTTACAGGAATAAAAAACCTCCCACCGGATGTATTTCGATGGGAGGTTCTACTATATTTTTCTGTTATATAGATTTCTTCGGGCGGTGATGAGCTTAATCCATCATACCTTCTTTGATGACATTGTGGTCACGCAGCAGCTTTTCCACTACAGTGCCCTTTACTACACGGAGCAGAGGTTTCTTCAGTGCATTTAAAGGTCCGGGCAGTTCGATTTCCAGAGGAGACATACCGTCCATCAACTTCACGCTGCTGTCCAACAGCTCTCTGATGTCATATACGCTGCCCCATACCTCAGGCACACCTCTGTCGACACCTAACAGTCCGTATACAGCTTCCATAGCGGTTCTGACGGAATATTCTGTGGTGAACACGGTGTCTCTCGGGGTATCCGCAAACTGGCCTAAGAAAGCGAAGTTTACACAGCCGTCGGGAATGACATCGGGACGGTCACCCTTGGTTCTGGGCATGAAGAATGCGGTGATATAAGGCATCATGGTAGGTACGCAGACTGCGCTGTGCTCAGCCAACTCCTCGATGTCTTCTACAGGCACACCCAGATGATACAGCCACTCTTCGGTGATCTCCTTACCGGTACAATCCTTCATAGGCTTCTTGATATAATCGCCGGGTACATCGGTGAACAGGCCATATACCCATACACATACCTGATTCTTATCCTGCTCTTTGAACTGTCCCTGACGGTTGATGGTCCATGACAGCAGCCAGCTGGAATCCTGACAGCTTACGATACCGCCGGTTACAACCTTACCGGTTCTGGGATCACGTTTGCAGATATTGGTGATATAAGGGATGATCTTGTCATCCAGTGTGGTTACGGTAGCGGACTCCCAGTTGGTCTTGGAAATATCGGAACAGAACTTCTCGGGATGTCCGAAGGAAGGATCCTGTTTTGCGATATTTTTCCACAGACTCCATACGCCGCTGGTACGAACCTCTGCGTCACCGTTGGGTGCATGATTCTGGTCGCCGTAGATGGTACCCTCTGTACAGCTGCCGTTGGTAACGAATACCAGGTCGTTCTCAGTAAGGACAATGCCCTTCTCTACACCCTTTACCTTGCACTCGATCGCCTTTGCCACCTTCTTGCCGTCATTGATATCGAAGATCACGTTGGTCACTTCGGTATTGAACTGGAAGTCTACGCCTGCTGCCTCCAGATACTTCTTCATGGGAAGGATCAGGGACTCGTACTGGTTGTACTTGGTGAATTTCAGAGCACTGAAATCAGGCAGTCCGGAAATATGATGGATAAATCTCTGGAAGTAGAGTTTCATCTCCAGTGCGCTGTGCCAGTTCTCGAAAGCGAACATGGTTCTCCAGTATAACCAGAAGGTAGAGTTAAATACTTCGTCATCGAAGACATCTTCGATGGTCTTATCATACAGATCCTCGTCCTTGGTCATGAACAGCTTCATGATCTCCATGCAGCCCTTCTGGCTTAAGTTGAACTTGCCGTCGGTATGTGCGTCCTGTCCGCAATCCTTCGTTGCACGGCACAGGGAGTAGTTGGGGTCTTCCTTGTTCAGCCAGTAATACTCATCCAGTACGCTTGCTCCGGGTACTTCCAGGGAAGGAATGCTGCGGAACAGATCCCACAGACATTCGAAATGGTTCTCCATCTCACGTCCGCCACGCATGATGTAGCCTCTGGTAGGATCAAAGATACCGTCACAGGCACCGCCTGCGATATCCATTGCCTCTAAGATATGGATATGGGATCCGGGCATCTGTCCGTCACGTACCAGGAAACATGCCGCTGCCAGAGATGCCAGGCCGCTGCCTACGATGTATGCGTTTTTCTCATCCACGCCTTCCGGCTTCTTCGGTCTTGCGAATGCTTCGTAGTTACCGTTGGAGTAATAGATTCCCTTGCTGTTCTTGTCATATCTGCCAAGCTCGGTGTTGCGGTAGTCTTTCTTGGCTGCCTTGACGGCTGCCTTTCTCTCCTCTTTCTTCACCTCTGCTTTACGTCCCTTAGTTGCTGCTGCCACTGCGCCGGCACCTACTGCCAGTGCTGCCAGGCCTAGTCCGATATTATTCTTTTTTGCCATAATGATTACCACCTTTCTTTGATGACTCTCAAATGTTTTTCTTGTTTACAAGTAGGATCATACTTCTTTTTTATAAGAAAACCAATTTACAAAAGAGGGGGAATGATAAAGTTTTTATCATACTGCCCGTTTTGTAAAGTTCTTATACAAATTCCTTATTGTCTGTATGCTCAAAGTTTTCAATGGATCTGCTGATGTTTCCGTATAAAGTGATAGCCAGTTCTTCCACGATCTTTTTGTAATCGTCTTTCATTCCCCTATCGATCCAGTCCAGCATCACGCCCACAAAACCGTATTTGTAAAATCCTGCAATGAATTCCTTATGTTCTTCCGCCACCTGCATTCCGGCACATTTTTCTTCCACCACATCTGCGATCAGCTGATAGGTCAGCTTGTTCAGATAACTCTCAATCTTCTGCCGGTCCACACAACGGTAGACATTCATGATAAAAGGCTTATTCTCCTGCACTGCTTCAAAGATCTGACAGAATCCCTCCTGCCAGGTCTCATAGGTCCTCTTCCCCTGCAATGCCTTCGTGCCGTCTTCCACACAGACCCACTCTACCAGATCGTAAATATCCTTGAAATGATAGTAAAAAGCCATACGGCTGATCCCGCAGTCCTCCGCCAGATCGTTGATTGTGATCTTATCCAATGGCTTTGTGAGAAGTTCCTTTTTTAATGCTGCTTCCAATGCCAGCTTTGTTGTATTGGTCATGGTCTGCCCTCCACTCTGCAAGTCCTCCCTTGCTCTGGCTTTATTGTACGACAATAGCCCGAAAACAGGCAAATTAACTTTTTATAAAAAAACTCTTGCTTTTTGTAAAATTCCATGGTATTATCTTATTTGCGTTTCGGGGTGTGGCTCAGCTTGGTTAGAGCGCCGTCTTAGGGAGGCGGAGGTCGCGAGTTCGAATCCCGCCACTCCGATTGTAAAGTCCTTGATTTTCAAGGACTTTATTTTTTTGTGTTGCATTTCATGTTGCATCCTATAATTTTTCTTATTGTATTTATACAGTTTTGGTGTTCCTCGTCCTTTTGATTCACTATTTACTTCAGAAATTGTAGAAAAAATTTGAAAAATTTAAAAAATGGCTTGCTTTTTATAAAATTCTATGCTATCATAATCTTCGTTCCGGGGTGTGGCTCAGCTTGGTTAGAGCGCCGTCTTAGGGAGGCGGAGGTCGCGAGTTCGAATCCCGCCACTCCGATTGTAAAGTCCTTGATTTTCAAGGACTTTATTTTTTTGTGTTACATTTCATGGTGCTTTTCTGCTTTCCTCTATGTTTCCTTTTAGTGTTTCCCTATAGCCACATATGCGTATTGAATCTTTCTGTTTGGAAGTCGTTGGGGCATACTTTAGGATTTTGGAAGATTAAGCCCCACTATCCAGAATTTAGCGGGGCTTAACAAACACATTTTCAAAAAATGCCCCGGAACCCGAAAAGTCCCGGGGCGTAGCAGACAAAAATCATACATTCTACCATATTTTTCCGCAAAATTTTTGAAATTTTCATCCAGGGTGAGATAATTTTTTAAATAATCCTCCATTGCTTTTTCCGGGAAATCATAGCCAAGATACGATAAAAATTCTTTACTGGTTAATTCCCCTTTCTGGGCCTTTGTAAAACACTGTTCATCCCTGATAATTCTTTTGATTCTTCCGTGTTCCGAAGTATCAAATTTCTGTAAAGTATATGGCACAAAGTACCCTTTACTTTCCTTTATTATCACACCATACATATCAATCAGTAAAATTTTACTTTTTCCCATAAGATATCATTGTTCCTTTCGCAAAAGTGTACCCAGCATTAGGATTTTCCTGAAAAAATCTTGCTATTTCTATATTGCGTTCGCAGAAATCTGCTGCTTCTTTTCTGGTCATTCCATGCGTCAAAAAGTATTGAATGGATTTTTCTTTTTGTTCCTCCGTTAATCCCCTGCTCCAGTCATTATATTCAATAAAATCATGCCTTCTTTGCTCGTAGTCTTCTCTTTGAGGTGTAATGAAATCCACCTTGTCATTCATTCTTACATCAACATCTTTGAGCCCTAACCTTCTCATCATATGTGCGTTACGAATCGCAGCCGCATAATCTCTTCCCTGTTGTTCCAGTTCTGTTTTCCAATTCTTTTCCATTCCTGCATGTTCGCATAGTCTGAAATAATCCATTCCGTCTATATAAAGACCGTCACACTCAAACTCTCTGTTGGAATCAATGCAAATAATATACGCCCCCGGTTTAGCAAATTCCATCATCTTTTTTACAAAACTTTCCGGAGAATCCAAATGTCGAAGGACCGCCTGACATATCACAACATCGTAGCTATCCCGTGCATCATAATCATAAACGTCAGAATGAATAAATTCTCCCTGTAGTTTCTTTACTGCAAATAGTTTTTTCCCTGTTTTTACCAGATTTTCCGCTATATCAATTCCCGTATAAGTATATCAGGCATTGCTCCACCATTTTCCCATTTGCTTATCGTCTGAAATGAAACACCAACTATATTCGCCAATTCCTGCTGTGTAATTTTCTTCTTATGCCTTAATTCTGCAATTCTCAAATTTACCTTTTTCATCTGCGTAATCTCCTAACACTGATATTATACTAAGAATTCTCATATTTGTCGTAGTAAACATATGAGAACAGATTCAACTCATAGGCGAATTTTTCGTCGTTGATTATTTCTTTAAAAATTGGCGTCAAAAAACCTTACCAACATCAGATATCAGTGGATAATCTAAAATTGATAAGGTTTTCTATATACTTATATAATAGTAAATATCTTAAAATATTTTCGGTAATTAAAACTCCAGACTATCCACATTCAACAGAAAATACTTCATCCCCATGATCACAAATCCTTCCTCGTTTCTCCAGGGCTTTTTCGTACCGTTTACTATGACGATTTTCTTAAATGAATCCGGTATATTTCTCAGGGAATTGAATTCCTGGGTCTGTTTTTCCTCCGAAGTCATATCATAGGCCACCTGGATATAATATCTCTGGCTGCCCTGATTTACGACAAAATCAACTTCCAGTTGTTTGTGAACTCGCTTTCCTTCATTGTTTTTGGCAGATACTTCCACAATACCGACATCTACATTATATCCTCTCACAAGGAGTTCATTATAGACGATATTTTCCATAATATGTGTGGGCTCCTGCTGCCGGAAATTCAATCTGGCATTTCTGAGTCCCAGATCGGTAAAATAATATTTCAGATTTGCTCCCACGTACTTTCTGCCTTTAATATCATATCTTTCGGCTTTTGAGATCAAAAAGGTCTCCGCCAGATAATCAATATGATTAGCGATCGTTTTATTAGTATAATTAATGCCCCGTTCACTCTTGAAAGTGTTCGATATTCTGGTAGGATTTGTAGGCGTTCCGATGGCAGATGCAAGAATATCCACCAGTGTTCCGATCTCATCAACGTTCTGGAGCTTGTTTCGCTCCACCACATCTCTGAGATAGACGTTGGTAAAAATATTCTTTAAATATTCCGCCTTCTGTCTTTCCGTAGAAAACTGTACCACCTGTGGAAGTCCTCCGTAGATCATATACTCATCCCAGGCATCATCATAGTCCCCGCCATAAGCGGCATAAAATTCAGCAAAGGACAACGGATATATTCTGATTTCATCGCCTCTGCCTCTGAATTCAGTTACAATATCACTGGACAAAAACTTTGAATTACTTCCGGTCACATATACATCTATATTGCTTATGCGGAGCAGACTGTTCAGTACTTCTTCGAACCGGGGCATAAACTGTACTTCATCCAACAGCAAATAATACTTCTGTTCATCCTTCATGGCATCTTTTATATTCTGATAGCACTTCTTCGGATCACGCAGTTCCTCATTCTCAATGCCATCTAAAGCGATCTCAATGATATGCTCATTGTCCACACCATTTTCCAGCAAATATTTCTTAAACAATACAAATAATAGAAAGGATTTTCCACAACGCCGGATTCCCGTGATAATCTTGATCATTCCGTTATCTTTTCTGAGTTTTAGTTGTTCCAGATACCCATCTCGTCTGATTTCCACAATATCACTCCTATTTTTTATGCATTTGCACTTTTTTAGTAATGCTATTTTAGCATCAAATTTATGCCAGTTCAATATCTATTCCTATTTTTTGTACACTTGCACATTTTTTAGTAATGGAATGTGTCAAAAAAATTCCACAAGTCTCACCGACCTGTGGAATTTCTATTCTTTCATAACACTATTCTCTTAGATACCCTTCATATAAAAGCTGAATTCCATCTTCTCCCCGGCATCCAGCAAAAATTCCTCGTGGGTCAGGGCTCCCCAGCTGTTGTCACCGCCGACGCCCATCTGCTGCAATGCCGCGCGGATCACAGTGTAGTGCACCTCCGGGAGTTCATAAGCATGCATGGCGTTCTCCATCTCGTGAGGGGTGTAAGGCAGCGCGGAGAAATGCATTTTATCTCCGGCAAATAACAGTCCTCTGCCCAATGCATCCGTCACCTTCGCATAACGCACTTCTGTCTTGTTGCCGCACTCCTGAGGCACCATGTAGCGGGACATGTTGTCCTGCACCAGATTACGATAGATGCCAAGTTTCGCACCGCGCTTTCTGTCCACATAGGTTTCTTCCGGTCCGTTGCCGTACCATTCCACGTGGTCATAGTCCGCATCCACCTTGAATATCATGCCGAATTCCGGCATATCTCCCAGTTCTTTCACAGGATCATAAGACAATGTAGTCTTCACTGTGCCGTCTCCGTATACTTCATACGTCACATCACAAAACGCTGCCGGTCTTGTCGGCAGGCTGTAATGATAGGTCACGATCACACGATCGGCCTCTTCTATTACCTCCGGATTCGGCTCCGGTGCACCGTGAGTACTCAGATACATGCTGGCCAGCTTCCATTGTCCGTAACGCGCCATCATATCATTGCCGCAGTCATTGTCGATCGGTGCTCTCCAGAAGTTAGGCTTCGGCATCGTCTTCAGCAGTTCTTTTCCGCCATAGCGATAGGACGTCAACCCGCCCGCATTATAGGAAAACAGCACTTCGAACTCCTCACCGCGGACGCCCAGATTGTAGTTACCGTGAATCACCGTAAACAGCTTCTTCACCGCAATCGGACAGTCTGCGAAGACCTCCGCACACTCTTTCCGGAAAATGCCCTGTCCAAAAGCGACTTCATGCCCGGCTTTCGCCCACAAGGTATCTTTTTTCAATCGGAAAGATACAGTAACAGCATATTCTCCGGGAGCTGTAGGCAGTTTTACAGGAGAAGGCAGCTTCACACTGGTCAGCGGTTCCACATCCGTCACCAATGTCTGCTCGCTTACTTTCTGCCCGTCCTTTTCCACCAGGATCACACAGTCATAATTTCCGGTGCTGACAAACAGATTCTTATTGCGAATCGTGATCGTATCCTCTTCCACTTCCACGGTGATATTCTGATAATTGTACTTCACTTCCTGCATCTTCGGGGAAGGAGTGCGGTCGCCGCCATAGACGATGCCGTTGCCGCTGAAATTGTAGTCCGTAGGCCGTTCACCGAAGTCTCCGCCGTAAGCCTGGTATTCTTTGCCGTAGCGGTCTTTTCTCGTAATGGACTGATCCACGTAATCCCAGATAAATCCGCCCTGATACAGTGGCTCTCTGTCCGTCAGATCGGTGTACTTAAACATCGCGCCGCAGGAATTGCCCATGGCATGCGTGTACTCACAGCAGATAAACGGCTTGCTACGGTTCGTTTTCAGCCACTCTTCGATCTCTGCCGCCGGTGTATACATCTGACTCTCCATGTCACTGGTCGCCGGATAGCTTCTGTCATGGAAGATGCCTTCATAATGCACCAGTCTTCCGGGATCTTCCGTGCGGAAAAACTGTGACATATCGTAAATATTTTTACCGCCGTAGGATTCGTTTCCGCAAGACCAGATCAGGATGCAGGGATGATTTTTATCCCTCTGATACATGGAATTGGCGCGGTCCAGCATAATATCATGCCACTCCGGTTTATTTTCCGGTACCGGTGTTGCCAGTTCTGCCTTCCCACGGATCATAGGATCCCAGGAGCCGTGAGATTCCAGATTACACTCATCGATCAGATACAGCCCCAGTTCATCACACAGCGGATACAGTCTGGAATCATTGGGATAATGACAGGTTCTGACCGCATTGATGTTATGCTGTTTCATGGTGATCAGATCCTGACGAAGTTCCTCTTCCCGGAGAACTCTGCCGGACAGGGAACTGAACTCATGCCGGTTCACGCCCTTAAACACGATCCGCCTGCCGTTTAACAGCATCAGGGAATCCTTTAATTCAAAGCGACGGAATCCAATTTTCTGATGTATGGTCTCCTGCGCCTCACCGTTTTCGTTCAGCACGCGCAGCGTCAGCTCATACAGATTCGGCACCTCTGCACTCCACAGCTTCGGCTTGTCTACCGCCATCTCAAAATGCGCGGTTTCTTCCACATCTGCCGTCAGTTCACCCACGATATCGCCATCAGCATCCGTCAGCATTCCCTGCAGCCTGCCTCTTCCCTGCAGCTTCAGGTTAAGCACCAGTGTTCCTTCGGTAAAGCTGTCATCCAGCAAGGTCTGCACTTTCAGGTCCCACACATGCACCTTCGGCATCGTATATAAATAGACTTCCCTGAAAATACCGGAAAAGCGGAAGAAATCCTGATCTTCGCAAAAGCTTCCGCCACACCATTTGAATACCAGCACTGCCAGCTTGTTTTCCCCAGCTTTTACATAGGGGGTCAGGTCGAATTCGGAAGGAGTAAACGTATCCTCACTGTAGCCCACATAAGTTCCGTTCATCCACAGGGCAAAAGCACTTTCCACACCTTGAAAAGAAACATAAAGGGGCTTTCCTTCCCAACCCTCCGGCACGGTAAAATATTTTACATACTGCCCCACCGGATTAAAACGCTCCGGAATCTCTCCGGGTTTCACTTCTTCCCTGCCGTCCCAGGGATACTGTAAGTTCACATACTGCGGAATGTCGTAGCCTTCCATCTGAATATGAGCCGGCACACGGATATCCGCCCAGCACTTGCAGTCATAGTCAGCTGCTTCAAAACCATGCGCAGACACTTTATAATTCGGTGCATAAGCAAACTTCCACAGACCGTTCAGGGAAAGTTTCGGAATATCACTCTTGTGATCAGAATGGGCCGGGAGCCTGTTTTCCTGGAAAAATGTGGGATCTTTTACTTTGTTATAATCAAATGTACTCATTCTTGCCTCTTTCTATGTAAATGATGCCAGGGGCAAAAGGCCTAAAACCACATGAGCTTGCTCATAAGTGGTTGAAAGACCTTGGGTAGTTTTGACCCCAACATCATGTAAATATGGCCATGTGCCAAAGGGAGTATGGACACATGGCCTTACAAAGTTTACGCTGTTATTATACTTCCGTACCACCCCTTACGGAATGTATTATTTGCATATCTTGCTGTAATATTTTATACTTTTCCTGCTTTATCACTTCTGCTCTATGAGTATTCTTCAAGAATCAGAGCAGGCATGTGTAATCTGCACCATTGTCCGGCTTACAATTCTCCCACACACTTAATCAGGGCATCCACGTTCTCTTCCTTCGTTGCCCAACTGGTGCAGAAGCGCACGCAGCTGTGCGTCTCATCGATCCGTTGATCATAACTGTATTCGAACTGTTCCGCGATTTTTGCAAGATGGACATCCGGCATGATCACGAAGATCTGGTTCGTCCGGTTCGGTGCCGGATACGTGTATCCCTTTGCCGTAAATGCCGCACGCAGTTTCTCAGCCATAGCGATTGCATGCGCGGAGATCTCCTGATAGAGGTTGTCCGTGAACAAAGCATCAAACTGCAATCCCAGAAGTCTTCCCTTCGCCAGCATGCCGCCGTTTTGCTTGATGATATAACGGAAATCCTGTTTCAGTTCCACATTGCTGATCACAACCGCTTCTCCGAACAGCGCTCCCACCTTGGTACCGCCGATATAGAATACATCGCAGAGTCCTGCAATGTCGCGCAGGGTCAGATCATTATCCGGTGCCGCCAGTCCGTAACCCAGTCTGGCACCGTCTAAAAACAGATACAGACCATACTTACGACAGGTTTCTGAAAGAGCGGTTAGTTCTGCTTTGCTGTAGATGGTTCCGACTTCTGTAGGATTGGAGATATATACCATTTTCGGCTGCACCATATGCTCAAAGCTGTCGTTATGAATATGTGCTTCATAAGCCTCCGCGACCTGCGCTGCCGTAATCTTGCCGTCAGGACTCGGAAGTCCGAGTACCTTATGCCCGCAGGCTTCCACCGCACCGGTCTCATGGACATTGATGTGTCCGGTCGTCGCACAGAGCACTCCCTGATGTTTGCGCAGTGCCGCATTGATCACGGTCACGTTCGTCTGGGTACCGCCTACCAGGAAATGCACCGCCAGGCTGTCATCTCCGCAAGCCTTACGGATCTTTGCTCTGGCTGCCTCGCAATATTTATCCTCTCCGTAGCCGGGTGTCTGTTCCATGTTGGTCTGCATCAGACGCTCCAGCACTTTGGGATGGGCTCCTTCATTATAGTCACACTGAAATAATATTTTCTCGCTCATTTGTCCGTCCTCAATCCTTTGTCTCCAGCACCTTCACCAGATACTCCCATACTCTCTTCGTGGAGGAAATACTCAAGGTCTCCTCTGTGGTATGAATATCCTTCATATCAGGTCCTAAAGATACACAATCCAGATCTGAAATCTTACTTCCGAGCAGTCCGCACTCCAGTCCCGCGTGAATTGCCTCTACCTTCGGCTCCGCACCGTACATTTCTGTATACAGCTTCACCATTTTTTCCCGCAGAGGAGAATGCACACGATACTTCCAGCCGGGATAGTCTCCGGTCACTTCGTAGCTGCCGCCCGTCAGTTCCACTAAAGCTGCCAGTTTTGCGATCAGGTTGTCCTTCTCACTCTCCACACTGCTTCGTACGGAATATTCTGCTCTTAAAAGCTCTACGTCTGCCTTCAGGATGCCCAGATTCAGGGAAGTCTGCACCAGTCCCGGCATATCCGCGCTCATAGCCTGTACACCGTTGGGCGTTGCCTGTAAAAAGGCTGCTACACGCTTTACTTCTTCCGGTGCCGCGCAGGTCACTTTTTCCGGTGCTTGAGAAATCTTTTTCGCTGTTACCTTGACTCCGGGATCCTTGGTAGACAGCTCGTCTGCCACTTCTGCTGCCAGTGCTGCCACCTGCTGTTCCAATTTTTCCGCATCTTTCTCTGCTGCGACTACCACTGCCTTGGTCTGTCTGGGGATCGCATTGTCTGCCAGTCCGCCCTCTGCGGATACCAGGCCCACTTCCATACTGCCTGCCAGATTCCACAGCAGCCTTCCCATAATACAGTTAGAATTGCCTCTCTCCTTATGAATCTCTCCGCCGGAATGACCGCCCAGAAGACCGGAGACTTCCAGTTCATAGCATACTCCGGTAAGTTCCTGCTTTTTCATCGGAAAACGGCTGTTCACTCTCGCACCACCTGCACAGCTGGTCAGGAAAATCCCCTCATCCTCAGAGTCCAGATTGATCATCCGGTGTCCCTGCAGCATGGACAGGTCGATCTCTCTGGCGCCGTCCATCCCGACTTCCTCATCCACCGTGATGATCACTTCCAGGCGGGGATGCTTGATCTCTTCGGAGTCCAACAGAGCAAGTGCGTATGCTACAGCGATGCCGTCATCTCCGCCGAGACTGGTCCCTTCCGCATAGATATTGTCTCCGTCGATGCCGATCTTCAGTCCTTCCGTCTTCATATCCATGGTGCACTCCGGTGTCTGCACCGCTACCATATCCATATGTCCCTGCAGGATCACCACCGGCTCGTTCTCATATCCGGGTGTCGCCTCCTTGACAATGATCACATTTTTCATGGCATCCTGTATATAGAAGAGATTGTGTGCTTTTGCAAAATCTACCAGAAAATCACTGATCTGATCCACGTTTCCGGATCCGTGAGGGATCTTCGTGATCTCTTCAAAATAGTAAAATACTTTCTTCGGTTCTAAATTCGATAAAACAGCCATTTTTATTTCCTCATTTCTGTTCTTGGTTTTGATCCGTTTTGCCTGCAGATCGTCCTATGCGATTTCAAAGCTCGTAACGATCCGCGCAATCCCAGTATAAGTATTTGCTATTTTTCTGTCAAGAATAGAAAAAGGCAGACGGATTATGCATAATGATACTGTTTCCTCTTCGCAATCAAAAATCCAATCGTCACAAACAGTGCCAAAAATTCCGCCACCACGATAGACAGCCATACGCCGGTAATGCCGATCAGTCCCGGCAGGATCAGTACGATAATGATCTGGAACACAAAAGTCCGAAGGAATGAGATTGCCGCGGACACCGCTCCGTTATTCAATGCCGTGAAGAAAGAAGAGCCCCAGACATTCATGCCTCTCACAAGGAATGCGATAGCGTAGATCCGAAATCCCCAGGTCGTCATCTCCAACAATTCCCGGTCATAGCTTGCGAAAATCTTCACCAACGGTCCTGCCAGGATCTGGGATGCCGTAAGTAATATCACACCGCAGGCTGAGATGATGACCAGGCTCTTTCTGCACAGATTTTTCAATTCCGCATGATTTCCCGCGCCGTAATGGAAGCTTACGATAGGCGCAGATCCCAGGGAATAACCGAGATACAAGGTCATGAAGATAATGTCCACATACATAATGATACCGTATGCCGCCACACCGTTTTCTCCTGCTGCTTCCATCAACTGGAAGTTATAGAGAACACCGACAATGGAAGTCGACAGATTCGTCACCAGTTCGGAAGAACCGTTCATACAAGTCTGCCAGATGACTTTTCCGTGCCACTTTGTCTTGCCCAGTCGCAACAGACTGCTATTTTCTCTTGCAAAATAGATTACCGGGATCAGTCCTCCGACTGCTTGTCCCGCCGCGGTGGCCAGCGCCGCTCCTGCCAGTCCCAGAGGAAATACCACGATCAGCACATAATCCAGCACCGCATTGGTCAGGCCCGCCAACACATTGATTTTCAGGCTGAGTGTCGGTTTCTCCGCCGCTATGAAAAAGCTCTGGAACAAATACTGCATGACAAATGCCGGCGTAGACAGAAACAGGATACGGGAATAACGCACACAATCCGCCTCCAGATCTCCGTTTGCTCCCAGTGCCAGTGCGATCTGTGGTGCAAATGCATAACAGATCAGTCCAAGGACAACAGACGCAGCCAGTGTCACGTATACGATCAGGGAAAAATATTCATTCGCCAGCTCCTTTTTTCCCTCTCCTAAAGTCATAGATACCACGGCGCTTCCGCCGGTACCTGCCATGAACCCGATCGTTCCCACGCCCATCAGCACCGGCATCACAAGGTTCAGGGCGGCAAAAGGTGTCTTACCTACAAAGTTAGACACAAAAAATCCGTCTACAATACTGTAGATTGAAGTACATAACAACATTAAAATGGACGGCGCTACGAAACGCAGCAGCCGTTTATAGTCAAAATGATCTGATAATTGTATTTTCATAACACTCTCTTTCTTTCTGAAGTAATATTCTTTTTCTCGCCGGTCACGGCAATTCGATTTGCCAAACATACTCATCCGGGCGAATCTATTCGGGATTCTTGATATTTGCAATTTCCTCCCGGAACAATTCTGTCTGCCTTTTCATGATCTGCAGGAACTTTTCCATTTCCTGCTCTCCTAAGCTTTCCGTTGCTCGCACTTCGGCATCCATCAGGGGATCTACGATCTGTTCCACCAGTTTTTCCCCTTTTTCCGTAAGGTAGATCTTCTTATTCTTACGGTTGCCTTCCTCTGCACGGAGCGTAAGCAGACCTTCCTCCTCCATATGTTTCAGGGCAGAATTCACTGTCTGCGGTGTGTAAAACCAGTAGTTACAGATTTCTCTCTGCGTGAAAGTCTCTCCTTCCCTCTCCCGGATGCAATAGAGAATCCAGAAAGCTGTCTCCGACAGGTTACTGTTCTTGGCATATACGCGATAAATATCATCCGATTCCTTCAATAATTGATTGTATAAAGCCATCTGGGCCAAGGCTTTTCTTCTCTGCTCGTCCATAAATCTCCTTAGTAATTTTACTCTCATTTCATTTTATCCGATATCGGACAATTTTGTATTATAATCCGAAATCGGATAATTGTCAACTTTTCATTGTGTCTTCTCATGCATCGTTGTATAATAACTTCAGCATCAGTTCCGGGAGGAGTGCGGTACGCCCGTATCGCCGGTGTCTAGGTTCACCTTATTGAATATCCCGTAGAACACTCGGCGGCTGATGCTATTCTGAAATATTCTATGTTTCAACGTACCACTTTTACCCCACCACCTAATGATTACCTCATATTTTTATGTAATATTACGTATTTCTATTGACATACGTAATATTACGCACTAACATAATATAGAGGTAAGGAAAGGAGCACAAAAGATGCCTATGACCTCGCAGGAGATGATTAAACTCCTACTCAAAAACAATTTTGTCGTCGTTAGTCAAAACGGTTCCCATGTCAAATTGCGGAATCATAACTCCAATAAAACCGTTATCGTTCCTTATCATTGCAAAGACATGAAAAAAGGATTGGAACAGTCAATTCTAAAACAGGCAGGTTTAAAACAATAAAATCAAGGAGAAATGAAATGAAAAAACTTTTTTATCCGGCACTATTTCACAAAGCTGAAGAGGGGGGATTTTGGATTACTTTTCCTGATTATCCCGAATGTATGACACAAGGAGAGAACATTCAGGATGCTTACGAAATGGCTTGGGACGCGCTGGGACTTGCAGTGGTATCACGTCTTGAAAGCAAAGAATCTCTGCCTACTCCCACAGAACCCTACGCTATTTCTTTAGACCCTGATACTTTTTGTGTGATTGTAGCCTTTGATCTTATTGCATATCAGAAACGGCATAACTCCAAGGCTATTAAAAAGACTCTCTCCATACCGGAATGGCTTAACGAAGCCGCTACAGATATGAATATTAACTTTTCCCAAGTATTGCAGGATGCATTGCTTCAAAAAATAAATCAGTAATTTCCTGTTATATTATTCCATAAAACGTTTCTAATTCTGCAAAAGCAAAAGGTGAGAATGCCAATACACAAATAGCATTCTCACCTTTTATAAAATCAATAAAGCAGATAACGGGAATCGAACCCGCCTTTCCAGCTTGGGAAGCTAGCGTTCTACCGATGAACCATATCTGCAAAAGAACATAGAGTATTATACTCCATGTTCTTTTATTTTTCCAGTCCTAATTTTGTTTTATCATTTTTATCATTTTCTCCCCAACCTGATCACATTCCAGGACGCCTTCTTCAGCACAGTCTCGAGATGACCGCCTTCCGCTTTGGCATCCTCTGCCTGTCTGGGACGAACCTTCTCTCCATCCGCAGAGTTTACAGTCTGCAAGTCGTCTGATATCAACTCAGTCTTGCCGATCAGCTTATAGCCTTCGAAGCTGCGCAGATCCATAGTCAGAGGCAGGTCTTCTTCCAGATTACGGTTCACGGCGAATACCGTTACCTCTTCATCCTCCTCGTTCCATACCGCTACCGCTTCCACATCTGTGATACTGCCGTGTCCGCTGGTCTCATGCTTCGGGCTGTCGATAGCCAGCTGCAATACGGTTCCCCTGCCATAGCGGGATGCATGATAGAACGGATAAAAAATGGTCTGTCTCCATGCAATGCCGTTTTCTTCGGTCATAATGGGTGCAATGACATTTACTAACTGTGCCAGGCAGGCAATCTTCACACGATCCGCATGTTTTAACAAAGTGATCATCATCAAACCTACCATCAGAGCATCTTCAAAGGTATAATGATCCTCCAATAGATGCGGTGCTTTCTGCCATGGATGATTCTCTGTGGTATCAGCATCCTCCTTATTGGCATGGAACCATACATTCCACTCGTCAAAGCTTAAGTTGATCTGCTTTCTGCTGCGTTTCTTGGCCTTCACATAATCACAGACAGATACCACCGTACGGATGAAATCGTCCATATCGTCGGACTTAGCCAGATAATCGTTGCTATCCATTGCCGCATTGCCATAATAAGTATGCAGTGACAGATAGTCCACATAATCATAATTATATTCCAGCGTAGTTGCCTCCCACTGGGGAAATGTCGGCATCTCCCGGTAAGAGCTTCCGCAGGATACCAGTTCAATGGAAGGATCGATCAGCTTCATGGCCTTACCCGCTTCCTGCGAGATCCGTCCGTATTCATCCATGGTCTTGCTGCCGAGCTGCCAGGGACCGTCCATCTCATTGCCCAGGCACCACAGCTTAATATTGTAAGGATCCTCTACTCCGTGGAATCTGCGAAGATCGCTATATTTGGATCCGCCGGAATGATTGCAGTACTCCAACAGGTTGCAGGCATCTGCCACACCTCTGGTTCCCAGATTCACCGCCATCATAATCTGTGCATTTACCTGCTTTGTCCAATGGTAGAATTCATCCAGTCCGAAGGTATTCGGCTCCAGAGATCTCCACGCCAGATCCAGTCTCGCCGGGCGCTTATCCACAGGGCCTACACTGTCTTCCCAGAAAAAATTCGAAACAAAGTTACCGCCGGGATACCGGATCAGCGGAACCTGTAATTCCCTGACCAGCTGCACCACATCCTGTCTGTAACCGTTTTTGTCTGCCGAGGGATGTCCCGGCTGATAGATACCTCCGTATACCGCGCGTCCCAGATGTTCAATGAAGGAACCGAACAGACGGTCATCTACCTTTGCCACCTTATATGCCTTATCTAATGTGATCTTAACCTGTTTCATACCCCAATCTCTCCCAAGTTTTTTCTATAAACGATTTCTCCGGACTTTGTCCTCTCGAAATCGTGCTTTCGCACTCTACATCCTGCTTCGCAGGATAATTCGTTCGCTAATGAGCCCAGAAAGCCAAATGTCTGCTTCGCAGCCGCTTGCTTTTCCTTGAGGCTCATTATATCACGATTCGCATCTTCGATGCTCTACGCTGCGTTGCAGCTATCGTGATCTAATTCGCCGTTCGCCAGAAATCTGCCAGCAGCTTTCTGGCTCTCTTGCGCTCATTATATCATATTCACCGAATTCCGGATAAACGGCTTACATTCCACGGAATACACCCCATCCCTCGAAGGCATCTCTTCTCCCCGCAGGAGCTTCAGTATCACCTCACTGGCACAGTATCCTATGTCATGTAACGGCAGTCCCATGGTCGTCAGTTCCGGTTTCTCATAGCTTGCCATTTCACGGTTATCAAAGCCTGCCACCGCAATATCCTTACCTACCGTATATCCCAGTTCATCCAGACGGTCATAAGCGCCGCCCGCCATAAAATCATTCATGCAGAAGATTGCCGTTGCTCCCCTTTTCACCAGTTCTTCTGTATGCTCATAACCACTTTCTCGATCCCATTCCCCATAGACGATCATTCCCGGATCATACAGCAGATTCGCCTCAAACAATGCGCTCTGGTATCCTTCCAGGCGGGACTGGGTGTGGATACTTTCCTTTTTCCCTGCTATCACACCGATCCGCTTGTGTCCGCAGGAGATCAGATACCGCACCAGCTGCTCGGCACCGCCTTTATCCTTCACCACTACAGACGGTATCTCCGGCTTGTTGGTAAATCCGTATGCCACTACCGTAGGGATCGGCAGATCCTCCGGGATCACATTGATCAGTCTCTCATGGGATGCTACATAGATGATACCCTCCACCTGCTTTGACAAAAGCTTCTGAATCTCCTTCTGTACGATCTCACGGTGAATATTATCCTGGTAATAGGCATCTCCGTATTTTTTATACAGACGTAAGTTTACCAGCAGAATCTGATAGTCTTCTTTCTCACAATATTCCGTAATACCATCAATGATATCCGGCAGGGCGAAGACCGTCATATCCTCTGCGATGACCCCGATGCTCCGGGTGTTTTTCGTTTTCAGATTCTGTGCTACGATGTTCGGCGTGTAATTCATCTCGCGGATTACCTGCAGCACTCTCTTTTTGGTCTCTTCTCCTACTTTTCCTTTATCATTGATGATATTGGATACCGTTGCCACGGATACTCCGCATTTTCTGGCGATCTCTTTTATGGTAGGCATGATGTCCCTCCCTTTTGTAAGCGACTTGTCTACCATCATTCTATCACAACTTTTCCCCATATCACAACAGGCTGTGTTAATTCTTCATACCGGTCAGCACGATACCCTCTACGAAACTCTTCTGTCCGAAAATATAGATCACGATACCGGGCAGGATCGTCATGAATGTCGCCGCCAGTGCTACCGGCCAGTTGGTTCCGAAGGATCCGGTAAAGTTCGTCAGCGCTACGGCAAATGTAAACTTCGACATACTGTTGATATAGATCAGCTGCTGCAGCATATCGTTCCAGATCTGGATAAACAACATCATGGCCACTACCACGACCGCCGGTTTGATGGAAGGCACCAGGATCGTCCACAGGATACGCATTCTGCCTGCACCATCAATGGATGCCGCCTCGTCCAGCTCCTTCGGGATCGTCATGAAGAACTGACGAATCAGGAAGATATTGAAGAATCCACCGCCGGTCAAATACGGCAGGATCAAGGGCCAGTAAGTATCACCCAGTCCCAGTCCCTTCGTCCATACGACATACAGGGGAAGCAGAGTCACCATGCCGGGCAGAAGAATCGTGCCGACACAGATGTTAAAGATCAGTTTCTTACCGCGGAAACGCAGTCTCGCGAACGCATAACCGCAGAAAATTGCAGTAACGGTACCAAAGGTAACCGCCGGAATGATAATGGAAAAAGTATTCCGGAAGTATCTCCAGTATTCAAAAGTCTCCAGTGCTTTGGAATAGTTCGCCCACAGCCACTCATGAGGAATAAAGGAAGGCGGATACTCGTTTAATTTTGCCGTACTCATCAAAGAGGAACGGAAGATCCACCAGATAGGTAATACGACCAGCAGTGCCAGCAAAAGCACGATCAGGGTTGCCACCAGATCCAGCACCAGTTGTTTCCGTTTTTTATTCGGTGATAACTTTGCTGCCATTTTTTATTCCTCCTCTCCGAATAATTGTTCTTTCTGTGTATTAAACAGAATCACTGTAAATATGCCCACCAGAATAAAGAAGATCACCGCATATGCTGCTGCATACCCCATCTTGTTTTTCTGGAAACCATACATATAGATCACATAGGACATGAACATGGATCTCTTGCCGGGTCCGCCGTTTGTCAATGCCAGTGCCGGGTTGATGACCTGTAAATGTGTGATCAGTGCTGTCAGTACATTGTAGAAGATAATGGGAGAAATACTGGGTATCGTAATATTCCAGAATCTCTGCCATGCATTTGCTCCATCAATTTTCGCTGCTTCTATGTACACGCCGGGAACATTCTGCAGTCCCGCCAGGAAGATAACGATCAGGTTGCCGCTGGTCCAGATAGCTATGAGTACCAGACAGGGAATCACCTGATTCGGGTCGTCTAAGAATCTTTGCTTCGGAAGTCCCATCATCCGGAGAACAAAATTGAACAGACCGAAGTTACCTTCATACAACCATTCCCATCCTTTAAATACGCCGATGGCCGGCAGCAGATACGGGATGAAGAACAGGGAGCGGAACAATGTCCGACCTTTTATATTCATGTTTAAAAGAATTGCTATGATCAGTGAATACAATACCGCACCGATTACCGCCAGAAAAGCGTACCATACGGTTGCCTTCACAGAATCCCAAAAATAAATATCTTTCGTGAAAATCCGCTGGAAATTGGCAAATCCTACGAATTCCGGCTTCGTAATGCCGTTCCAGTCAAACAGACTTAATACAAATACTGCAAGTGTGGGAAGATAGCTGATCAAGGTCACTCCCAGGAATGCCGGTATCAGACAGAGATATGCGGTCAGTTCTTCCTTTCTTCCTGCTTTTGTTTTAGCGTTCATTTTCTGTTTCCCTTTTTTCATTGTAACCCTCATTTCTTCACACATTTTTTTGCAAAGAGTAACTATTTTTTTAAAGCAACAGGTGGCCACATTGCTGTAAGCCACCTGTTATGTTGTCCCAATACATCTTTACCGATAATCGTTTTTACTGGTTATTTGCATCGAAGATGCCCTGTAATTCTTCCAGATTCTCATCAATTGCTTCCTGCATGGTCTGCTGTCCCGCCCATACATTGGAAAATACGGTGTCCAGAGTAGAGTTGAATTCATCGGTGCCGTTTACATAGTACCAGGAAGTAGATACCATGTTGTCCTTCGCATAGTCAACTACTGCGCTCTTGTACATATCCTTGTCGGGATAATTGGGATTGTTGATCCACTTGTCGGTCTTCTCAGCATCGGTATACCATGAATCCAGAATCGGCATCCAGGTACCGGCTTCGATCAGAGACCATGAATTTTCTTCCTGATAGTACCATTTTAACCACTCCATTGCTTCCTCAGGATGCTTTGTGGTAGCAAATACTACGTTAGGTCCACCGGTACAGATAGTAACCTTTTCCTTCATATAAGGAAGTACACCGACACCATATTCAAAATCAGCGCTCGGCCCAAGGAAGGTTCCTACGTTCCATGCACCATCGGTTGCCATAACGACTTTCTTGCTTCCCAGAGAGGACTCCAGTGCGTTGGCTGCGCTGGTTACGGGAGGTGTACAATGATATACCTCGGACAGGTCTGCGATCTTCTGTAATGCGTCTACGGTTGCGGGATCATCGATGGTACACTGGGAACCGTCCTTGCTGTAATAACCGCCGCCGTTGGACAATGCCCATACTTCCAGCTGCCAGGGCAGTGTATTGACAGTGCATCCGTAGATGTCGATATTGTTGGGATCAAAGTCGGGATCCAGCGCATTCTTACCGTTGATATCAATGGTAAGCTTCTGTGCCGTCTCTACGAAGGTATCCCAGTCCCAGGCATCTGCTGCGGATGCGGGAGGAGTCATTTCCTTTACATCCAGGCCCTGCTTGTCGCATACTTCGTTTAACAGATCAATATTGTACCACAGATTCAGGATCTCATTCGCTGCGGAATACGCAACGGGTGTTCCCTGATATTTGAAAGTCAGTGCATCCAGAGGCTTTGCATCACCCTCGCCGTACATGGAGCTGATATCTGCCAGCAGTCCGTTCTCTGCGAACTTCAGCACACCGGCTTCACTCATGATACCGGTATCGGGAAGTTCTCCCGCGGTAGCCATGGCATTCAGTTTGGTTACATAAGTATCATGATCGATCTTGACTACTTCCACCTCAATACGATCCTGCTCACTGTTGAACTTGTCAGCCACTTTCTGGGTCGCTGCGGTCTCGGTCTCGTTACCCCACTGTGCATAAGTGATATGCACTTTCTCTCCGCCGGCGCTGCTCGTCTGTGTCTGTTCCTGTTTTGTTCCGGCGTCTGTCCCCGCTGCCGGTGTCTCATTGCTGTTGCCACACCCTGTAAGTACCATTGCTGTTGCCATTGCGGTTGCAAGGACTGTACTTACGAT
This sequence comes from Acetatifactor sp., assembly GCA_050872885.1. Lineage (GTDB taxonomy): Bacteria > Bacillota > Clostridia > Lachnospirales > Lachnospiraceae > Acetatifactor. The sequence continues at coordinate 4,830 of JBNMHS010000032.1, read as the reverse complement.
TTTCTTGTTTTTCATACCTTTCTCTCCTTTACCTTTCTTTATTATAACGACAATAGACTGCCGTTGTAAACACTTGATTGTAAACGCTTACATATTTACGATCCTACACTTTTACCTTCACCCACACCAGCATTTCACCCGGTGTACGGTTGCACCAGAGACCGTAAGGAACTGCCTTAAGCTTTGCCTTTTCTTTCTCCAGTTTCAGTTCCCCATACAGTGCTCCCCGTTCCGTGGAGCGGTTATGGATTCTTGTAGCTTCATACTGCAGGGTAGGGATTTCTCCCGGGAGATCCGCCTGCGGAGAACCCTGTGTAACCTCCGTGTTCTCCTCTACATACAGATCTGCCAGATATTTTCCGTTGTCTGTCTCCTCCAGACAATAGACCACGGGACCATTCATCAGTGCACATCTGCCGGCATCCGCCCTTACTTCATCATTTGCTGCGATCCATTTCGGCCGTACACCGAAATCTATGCGGATCTCATGTTCGCCCGCCGGGATGTCCAGCACCAGATATCCTTTATGCACCGCTGTATCAGCTGTATGCCCATCTACTGTGATATCGTGGCTGCCCGCATATCCGGGGCACCGGATCTTAAATATCACTTCACTGTCCTGTTTTACCCCCAGCTTCACCTTACCGTCCTGCAGCAGTGTGGATTCCATGTTGACTTCCACGCTTCCCTTTTCCAATACCGCTTTCGCCGTGGAAGAGATGAACTGATGAATACACAATGCATTCTCTTCCTGTGCGTATATGTACTGCCCCAGAGAAGCCAGCGTCCTTGCCACATTCGGCGGACAACAGGCAACGGAGAACCATTTCTGTCTGACTGCCTTTACATGATCCATGTAAGTATGCTCCGTACAGAATTCCGGTACGACCTCCAGCGGATTCACATAAAAGTATCTGTCTCCCGCTCTGTTGATTCCTGCCAGCACCGTATTGTACAGTGCCAGTTCCACGGTATCGTAGTAGCCTGCCTCCCCGGTGGCTGCGCTCATCCGCTGTCCGAACATCATCAATCCGATGGAAGCGCAGGTCTCCGAATAGTTGGTCGTATTCGGCAGATCGTAATCCGTGGTAAACCTCTCCCGAAAACCACTGGATCCGATGCCGCCGGTCAGATACATTCTGTGATTCACCGTGCTGTCCCACAATCTCCTGCAGGCTTCCAGCATCTCGTCATCCTCACACTCCACAGCCAGATCAGCCATGGCTGAACACATATACATAGCTCTTACCGCATGCCCTTCTGTCGTCTTCTGCTTTACCGGTTCGATATGGGATTGGGAATATTCCAGATCGTAATTTTTAAACTCCGGGAAAAACTCCCATCCGCCTCTTCTTTCCATCTCCTGCAAAAAATAGTTTGGCTTCTTTCCTCTCTCGTGCAGAAAATAGGACGCGGTATCCAGATATCTTTTTTCTCCGGTCACACGGTAAAGCTTTATCAATGCAAGTTCAATCTCCTGATGTCCGGGATAACCCTTTTTCTGGCCTTCACCCGTACCGAAGACTTTGCAGATCAGATCTGCATTTTTGCGGGCGATATCGAGGATCTTCGTCTTTCCGGTGGCCTGATAATAAGCAACCGCTGCCTCTATCATATGCCCGGCGGTGTAAAGCTCATGTCCTTCCACCAGGTTCGACCACTTTTTCCCCGGCTCGTTGACTGTGTAGTAAGTGTTCAGATATCCATCCGGCTCCTGTGCCTTTCCTACCAGTTCGATGACTTCATCTGCCAGTGCTTCGTATTCACTGCCTTGCCCCCCGGCAATACAGAATGCTACGGATTCCAGCCATTTGTACAAATCCGTATCCTGGAAAACTACCCCCTTTCTCTCTCCCGGCAGTTCTCCTGCCGCCACACGGAAATTCTGAATACAGTAGGTAGGTTCGGAATCCTCCAGCTGATCGTTCAAGATCTTCCATTGATGCGGGATGATCTTCTCACTGACCCTTTGCACATATTCACCGAACAGCTTGTCTGTGATCCTGATATTTCCGTATTCCAGCTGCTTCCTGTGATGTCCCATACCTTTCTCCTATCCTTGTTCGTTCCAAAAGGTTAATCGTTTAATCTTTTGAGAGAAAAGAAACAGCCTTTTGGCTGCTATACTACTATATTTTCTTTTCTGTAAGTTAATCGTTTTACCTCTTGATGAACTTATCATAGCACCGGAAAGGTATTTTGTAAATAGTTTTTATTCAAATCGTCATAATCTATAAGTTTCTCTTCCGTTTTTTGTATACTTTACACATTTTAGGGCAAGTTGTCAGTCTTTTAAACGTTTTACCTGTCCAGGACTCCCAGCCACTTCAACGCATTCCAGATGCCGTCTTTATCCACATCCGTCGTGACATAGTCTGCCATTTCCAGCACCTGTGGGCTGGAATTGCCCATGGCAATGCTCGTATGGGCGCATTTAAGCATCGGCAGGTCGTTGTTGCTGTCTCCGATGGCTACGGTATCCTCCATGGCAATATTCAGATGCTCTGCAATATAATGAATTGCCGTAGCTTTGGAATATCCCTTCGGCACAAGCTCATAAAATCCGTGTTCCCGTTCAATAAAATCAAGAATATCGGACAAATCCCTCTTCATTCCGTCCATGCCGGCCGGTGTTTCCGCGCAGACAAACAGCTTATCATAATTGCCCAGTGCCTGTGCATACGAAGCATATTTTCTTTCCTCGATCTCTGCTGCCATTTCCCGGAAAGCCTCGGTATAGACTTCGTCTCCTCTGGGCGCAAAATCTTCGTCATGTCCCTCAAGCACACCGTCTACATGGTACTTTTTCATGGCATCCAGGATCCTTCCGGACTCTTCGAGGGTAAGTGTCTTGTGCATCAGGCTTTTTCCCTGATATTCGATCTCAGTTCCGCAACCCAACAGCAGTCCATCGAACTCTACCTGTCCGGTGACATCTTCACCCACCAGACGTTTGGTACGTCCGGTATTGATCATGCAGATATGCCCGTTTTTCCTGGCAATGCGGATTGCTTCTTTTGTGCTCTCCGGCATCAGCTTTCCGCCATTCTCGATCAATGTTCCGTCGATATCAAAAAATATAATCTTCATCGCAGATTCTTTAACTCCTCTACCAGATCCAGATCCGACTGCTGCACCTTCAGGTTGGTGGAAATCGGCTCTTCTCTGGGTCTTGTGATCGTGATCTCTATGATCGTTCCTTCCGTGATTGCACCGCCCATGAAAAATCTGCTTACGAAAGCCGCAAATTTCGGATGATTGCTCTCAAAGGTGTTCTTTGCATTCATCAGTTTCATCATCATTCCGGGATTTATCATAATCGTCTCCTTAACGTAAGAAAGGCTGTCCGCACTATCCGAAAACAGTGTGTCCAGCCTTAACAGTTGCTTTTATTTACGCGATCTTGGACTTAGCCAGCTCTGCAAGGGTCTTGAAACCTTCTGCATCGTTAACTGCCAGGTCTGCCAGCATCTTTCTGTTCATATCTACGCCTGCAAGCTTCAGACCGTACATGAACTTGCTGTAAGATAAACCGTTCATTCTTGCTGCTGCATTGATACGAGCGATCCACAGCTGTCTGAACTGACGCTTTCTCTCTTTTCTACCTGCATAAGAGCTGGTCAGTGCTCTCATAACAGACTGCTTAGCTACTCTGTACTGCTTGCTTCTTGCGCCTCTGTAGCCCTTTGCAAGCTTTAATACTCTATTGTGTTTCTTCTTGGCATTTAAGCCACCTTTAATTCTTGCCATGTCTTATTTCCTCCTCGCCTGAATTATAAATAAGGTAAAATCTTCTTCATATTCTTAACATTAGTTGCATCCGTAATTGCAGGCTTTCTCAGATTACGTTTTCTCTTGGTAGACTTCTTGGTTAAGATATGGCTCTTGTAAGCTTTAGATCTCTTTAACTTACCGGTTCCTGTTGCTTTAAAGCGCTTAGCTGCTGCTCTGCTTGTCTTCATTTTGGGCATAACGAGTTCCTCCTAAACTTTACTTAATCTATCGTGCCGGATTCCGGCACTTTTTAACTGTACGAATTAACGCTTCTCAGTTAAAAACATGGTCATGCTTCTGCCTTCTACCTTGGGAGCTTTTTCCACTACCGCAATATCGGACAGGCTCTGTGCGATATCATCTAAGATATGCTTGCTGTTGTTCATGTGCGCCATCTCTCTGCCGCGGAATCTCAGGGTGATTTTCACTCTGTCTCCCTTGGTCAGGAACTTTCTGGCTGCACCGATCTTGGTATTCAGATCGTTGGTATCGATATTGGGGGAAAGTCTGATTTCCTTGATATCGATCACTTTCTGCTTCTTCTTTGCTTCCTTCTCTTTTCTCACCTGCTCGTATTTGTACTTACCGTAATCCACGATCTTACAAACAGGAGGCTTTGCCGTAGGAGCAATCTTTACCAGGTCAAGTCCTGCTTCCTCTGCCATCTTCAGGGCATCTCTGGAAGAAACGATTCCGAGCTGTTCACCGTCTTCTCCAATCAGTCGTACTTCTTTGTCTCTGATCTGTTCATTAATCATTAAATCGCTAATGGTTGTGTACCTCCATAAGAAAATATATTAAGCAATAAAAAAAGCAGATAGCATAACTATCCACCTGTTCCCTTCACGGACTGCCCTCATTCAAACAAATTTCAAACGAGTTCTCTGTCTATGAAAATATCTGAACGCTTACCAGCCTGCGCCGTAAGGTGAGAGTGGATACTCTGCTTGTTGTGCCGTGTTCTTCACACGCTTAAATAGAATACCATGGGGATATGATATTGTCAACCCCATTTTTATAATTTATTCCTGTTTTTTATGTAGCGGCGGTTTCCCG
>JBNMHS010000031.1:0-32230 GCA_050872885.1 Acetatifactor sp. | reverse complement strand
GGCCTCTTCCCTCTGAGAGGTACGTTCTTCCTGTTCCTGTCTGCGGATTTCGGCATTTTCACGGCGTCTTACCGCATCCTCCCTGGAATATTCACGGATACGTTCTCCGCCGTTTCGCATACTGCCCAGGAACGATTTTTCCGTCAAAAGGATCAGACTGATGACAGAACACAGTAAAACCACCAGAACCGTTCCTACCGTTTCCAGATAATGCAAAAGCATATAGTTCAGGCTTCCTGCCAAAATGCCGCCGCCGCATTTTCCGGTACTGCAGCTTGTATAGAGCAGCTTAATATCATACTGTTCCATTGCACCTGCCGTACCTGCGATCAGATCACATACGACTCCGATCATAAGAAACAACACCGCACCTGCGATCATTTTCCTCACTGCTGTCGGATTCCCTTCGTTGGCAAACCAGAAGGCTACAGCCAGAAATAACACAACAGGTGCCATATAGGCGGTAAATCCGAAAATACCAAATAATACCCCGCTGATTGCATTGCCAACCGGGCCGATGATACCAAAATTACAACAAAATAAAATCACCATTGCAACAAACAGTACGATCAGTCCGATCTCATGGAAAAGTTCACTGTCCTGAGCCGTTCTCTGTGTCTGTCTGCTGCGGCTGCTCTTTGTACTTTTTCTTGTCCTATTGGAAGATGATGTTCTTTTGCCTGATGAAGATGCCATGTCATCATACCTCTAACTTCTTTCATACTACTGATATAACACTTTGGTTCCTCTATCCTGCAAACCGTATTTTTCATATTGTGGTTTCGAACAGATACCTAATGATAATCAATACTTAGAAGTATATCATTTTTCTACTTTCTTGTCATCCCTTTTTCTGTTACCCTCTGTCATCCCCTCTATCATCCCGCGGAGTTTGCGGATTGCTCTGTCAATTCCTCCCACCTCATCAATAATACCGTGTTTTACAGCTTCTTCTCCTACCAGAATACTCCCGACATCCTTCGTCAAAAAACCTGTTTCCATCATCAGTTCTTCCAGCCTGCTGCGGCTGATATTACAATTTTTACAGACGAATCCCGTAATTCTGTCCTGTATCAATTTGAAATATTCAAAGGTCTGCGGAACACCGATTACCATTCCGTTCATCCGCACCGGATGGATCACCATGGTTCCGGTAGGTACAATAAACGAATACTTACAGCTTACCGCAATGGGTACACCTATGGAATGACTGCCACCAAGCACCAGGGATACTGTCGGCTTGCTTAACGATGCCAGCATTTCCGCAATGGCAAGTCCCGCTTCCACGTCACCTCCCATAGTATTTAACAGCACCAGCACCCCGCCGATCTCATCACTGTCCTCGATTGCTGCAAGCTGAGGTAAAATATGCTCATATTTTGTGGTTTTGGAATTACCGGACAGATTTTCATGTCCTTCGATTTCTCCGATGATCGTCAGTAAATGAATTTTCTTACCGGCTGCTTTCTCCGGCAATGTCAGTTGTCCCGTTTTTTCTATTCTTTCATCTCTGTGCTCTTCTGCCTCAGTCTTTTGTGTATCCTTTGGAGTCTGGTCGATTGTTTTATGATTCTGCATAATTCAGCCCTTTCCCACTCTGCCTGACAGCAGACTGTCAGATTTCCCGATTTTATAATAATAAAAAGACGATACCGGCTGTTTTACCTGCGTATCGTCTTTAGTATATCCCGTTTTCCGTATTTTAATATTTAATGGTCGAAGTCATCATCATCCGATACCGGATAATCAAAGTCTCCTTCCTCGCTGTTTAATCTGTAATCCAGTACTTTGGGAACATGTTTCTTCGGTATCGGCAATGGATTTTCTATATACTGAATTTCTTTATTATCAGAATTATCAGTATCCGCTGCTTCTTCCTCCGGAAGTTTTTCTGTCTCAAGATCCTGTATTTTCAGTTTCTGTCTTTCCGGCCTGCTTTCGATCTCTTCTGCATCCTCTGCAATCACTGCTTCCGGCTGAAGCTTCTCATACGGCAAAACCGCCTGTACTCCGGCACCCGCCACAATTGCCACAAGCAGATACCATAAAGACATTCCGGACATTTCTTCACCGGTCATCCCATAGCAGATCATAGCTCCGAGTGCAACAGTCACAGCCAGCCATTCCGACTGTCTCTCCACACCTTTTTGACACCAGTAGCTAAATACACCCACGCCAAGAACAGCAACCGCAATAATTGCAAAAACACTGCCCTGTCCATAGACTGCCGGCAAAGTAAACTTTTCCGGCACATAAATCTTCCACCATGCCATCAAGACATTCTGCATCAATTTTCCGCTGCCTACGGCATCCAGCGCTATGCACAGGAAAAATCCCAGCAGAGCTCCCAGTGCTCCCAGTATTCCGGTACCGATTCTGCGCCCAATGGAGGTTGTTTCTCTCGTTTCCAATATGATCGAAGAAAAAGCAATCAGTAACAACAGCACTCCCATAATATCCAGATAGCTGAGAAATCCAATGACCGCACCGCCGAAAAAGAACCCAATCACCGGACGTACTCCGGGTTCATCTGCCCTCTGTTGAAAGTGCCCCAGCACTCCGCTCAATATACACAGGCCAATCACCCAGAGCAGTTCATACAAAGCTTCCGGTCCCAGGATCACAACATCCGTCAGAACCGGGCACAGCATCCAATATCCTGTGGCAATTACAGCTGCGATGATGCCTGTCAGCTTTCTCACCGCAAAGTACAGCAAAATCCCCGTCAGGATCTGCAGTGTTGCCTGCATGATCAAAGCTGCGGACATTTTATTGCCTAAAAAAAGTAACAGCCCGTGCAGCACCTGCAGATAAAAATATACCGCAGCATGTACCACTTGCGGAATCTGCGTTGTTTCCGTGATCTTCACAGCATCAAACCAAAGATTCCCGCTCCCGGCAGCCGGATCATAGGCCAGGATTTCCCCCGCCCGAAGTACAATACCCGCCGCAATCAGGATCACTACCAATAATCCTTCCACGATCAGTTTTCCCTGTCGTACAGTATCTGTTTCAGGGTTGTGTTTTTTGACAAACAACCTATGTAACAGAAAAACAACCAGCCCTGTCACCGCAAGCCACACGCCTGCAATAACAAGGCCGATCAGTCGGGGTCCCCCGGAAGGCAGGATCAGGCACATTGCCGTTCCCACCATTCCGGTTCCCACAATAATTGCATAAAAGAACCACAGTACAACACTTAAAACACCTTTTTTTAGATTCATTATTTCAGTACCTTTTCAATGTTATATCTGGGACGATGTTTTACTTCAATATAAATCTTACCGATATACTGTCCTACCAGTCCGATAGCCATCAGCTGAATACCGCCCAGGAACCAGATAGACAGGATCAATGATGTCCATCCCGGTACCACATGTCCGGTACAATAAGAAATCAATGCATAAATGGCAGCCAGTACACTCAGTAATACAATAATCATACCGGCACCCAGGATCATGCTGATCGGTTTCACACTGAAAGAAGAGATTCCGTTAAATGCCAGTGCCAGCATTTTTTTCAGCGGATACTTGGATTCTCCCGCTACACGTTCCTTACGGTCATAATATACGCAGTCGGTCTGGTAACCGATCAGAGGCATCATACCTCTTAAGAACAGATTCGTTTCCTGATATTTGGAGAACTGTTCCACGGCACGCTTTGACATCAGACGGAAATCCGCATGATTGTAAACAGTCTTCACACCCATCAGTTCCATGACTTTGTAGAAGCCCTGTGCGGTTGTACGTTTAAAGAATGTATCCGTCTTGCGTTCCTTGCGGACACCATATACGATATCGCAGCCGTTATGGAACTTATCGATCATCTCTTCGATGACAGCTACATCATCCTGCAGATCCGCATCAATCGATACCGTCACATCGGACAGATCCATAGCGGTGATCAGTCCGGCGGTCAGTGCAAACTGATGACCTACATTTCCCGCAAGCTTTACGCCGCATACCTGCACGGGATGTGCCTGATGTTCTTCTTCGATCAACTCCCAGGTACGATCCTTACTGCCGTCATTTACAAATAAGATAAAGCTGTCTTCCGCAATTTTTCCTTTTTTGATCAGATCATCCAGCACACCCCTCAGTGCTTCGGAAGCGATCTTCAATACCTCTTCTTCATTATAACAAGGAACTACAATTGCAAGTTTCTCCATGCTGTTACCCCTTACCCTTTCAGTTTATTCATCCCAGTTATGGTATACTGCCTGTACGTCATCATCATCTTCCAGAAGATCAAGTGTTCTCTGCAGATTCTTGATTGCGGTCTCATCTGTCAGGGTAACATAATTCTGAGGGATCATGGTAACTTCCGCACTGATCATGGGGATACCTGCATCCTCTAAAGCCTTGCGGACTTCTTCGAAATTATCGGGATCGGTGAGGATCTCGAAGCTGTCCTCTTCCTCGGAGAAATCTTCTGCGCCTGCATCCAGTGCAGTCATCATCAGATCATCCGCTTCCATATCACACTCTTCCTTATCCACGATGATCTGTCCCTTTTTATCAAACATAAAGGATACGCATCCGGGGGTACCTACGTTACCCTGTCCCTTAGTGAACGCACTTCTTACGTTTGCAGCGGTACGATTGGTATTGTCGGTAAGTGCATCTACGATGATGGCAATACCGTTAGGACCGTAGCCTTCGTAGGTCACATACTTGTAGTTCACGTTTCCTACGTCACCGGCTGCTTTCTTAATACCACGCTCGATCGTATCGTTAGGCATGTTGTTGGCCTTTGCCTTTGCGATAACGGTTGCCAGCTTAAAGTTGTTGGCAGGATCGGGGCCGCCCTCTTTTACCGCTACAGCGATTTCACGGCCGATAATTGTAAAAATCTTACCCTTTGCCGCATCGTTCTTCTCTTTTTTATGCTTAATATTAGCAAATTTAGAATGTCCTGACATTTTTGTTACTCCTTTGAACTTATGTATTCTTTCTCTGAGTCTGCGCAAGGATGCGCAATCACGCTCTTTTTATCATAGCATTATTTTCTTTTTTCTTCAAGCACAGATTGTCCGTCTTCCGCGTCTGCATCGTTTTTTTCTTCCGGAAGCTTCGTGACCAGCACACTGCCGATCATTTTCTTTACCACCGACAGAATCTTGAAATTATATCCTTTATAGTCTACATTAAACTGCTCGTCCGGCTCGGGGATCCTGTCAAGCTTCGAGATCAGGAAACCGTTCAGGGTCTCAAATTCTTCCTCATCAAAAGTAATATCCAGAAGTTCTTCCACTTCCTCTAGCGGTGTGGAGCCTTCCATGACATATTCATCTTTGCCGCGGTTTTTGATATGCTCCTGATCCTCATCATATTCATCCATGATGTTTCCGACGATCTCCTCCAGAATATCTTCCATTGCAATCAGACCATCCGTCTGTCCGTATTCATCCACCACGATGACCATCTGTAATTTTTGTGACTGCATTTCTTTGAACAGTTCATCAATATTTTTGGTCTGAGGTACAAAATAAGGCTCACGGAGCAGACCGTCCAGCTTTGCTATAGGAAGATCCAGTTTGTCATCACTGATATGAAAACGCATGGCATCCTTCGGATGTAGAATACCGATAATATGATCAATATTCTCTTCGTATACAGGATACCGGCTGTTCTTACCGTCAAGCATGGAAGCAATGGCATCTTTCAGTTTCGTCTCACCGTCGATCGCCACAATACTTCCTCTGTGTGTCATAATATCCTGCGCTTCTTTATCCCCGTATTCGAAAATATTGGAGATCATTTCCGCTTCGCTTGCCTGAATGACACCCTGCTCATGTCCCTCCTGCACCATATTGATAATTTCTTCCTCGGTCACATCATTTTCATCCGTATTGTTACGGACACCAAAGAGAAACAGGATTCCCTTGGCGGTCAGATTCACGATCCCTGTCAGAGGAGACAACAGCCTTGTAATATAAAAAATCGGATCAATACAGGCATATGCCCATTTTTCCGGCCTTCTGGATGCCATTTTTCTGGGGATCAGCACTCCGAAAGTTAACAGGATGTAAATCAGGGCAATAAAAGACAGCACCGTTGCGATTCCGGTGAGCACACCGGTGGGGACATCTTTCAGTGTCATACCGCCGACACTGATCACATGGAGTCCTTTATCGATTGTCTGTAACCAGATGTTCAGATAAAAAGCTCCCATTAAAATATTGATCAGCGTGATCACCAGCTGCACGGTATTGATATAGATCCCCGGCCGGCTGATCATCTCACTCAGCCGGATCGAGCGGCGGTCTTTTTCTTCTTCCGCTTTATGTAAGATCTCTTTTTCATTCAGATTGTCGATTGCGGCATCAAATCCATAAAAGAACATATCTACCAGCAGCAACAGGAAAAAGAGAAATATGGCCACAGGCCCACTGACGTCCATAATTCGTTTCATCCTTTCGTATTTTTTGTAACTATATCATCCGGATACGCTGTACGTCAAGCTATGTATCCAGTTCCAGACTTACCTTCAATGCCTTGTTCACTCTTCGCATAATGTCTCCGTCCAGATGACACACCTTATCTTTTAATCTCTTCTTATCGATCGTACGCAGCTGTTCTAACAGTACGACAGAATCTTTATCCATATCATAAAGACGTGCATTCAGTTCTATATGCGTAGGCAGCTTCGCCTTATTCATCTTTGAGGTGATTGCGGCGCAGATTACAGTCGGGCTGTGTTTATTACCCACATCATTCTGGATGATGAGTACCGGACGGATACCACCCTGTTCCGAACCGATCACGGGTCTTAAATCTGCGTAATAGACATCTCCTCTTCTCATTTCTACTCCTTCATCAGCGATTTAACATAAGTATTGCCGATTCTTACGGAGTTATACGAACACTTCCGATCCGTCAGAAATTTTCAAAATAGTCTTTTACTTCTGTGATCTCACCATGCTGTCTGTAGACTCTGGGGATACGTTTTCCAAGTGCACAGACAAATTCATAATTGAATCTGCCGGAAAGTTCTCCCAGTTCTTCCGCGGTGATCCGCTCTGTACCGTCTGCACCGAGCAGCGTCACCTTGTCACCCTCACTTGCCCCCGGGATTCCCGAGATATCTACCATAAACTGATCCATACATACTCTTCCGAGGATCGGTGCCTTTTTCCCCCGGATCAGTACATATCCTTTCCCCGACAGGCTTCTGGGATATCCGTCTCCGTAGCCCACCGGGATCGTAGCCACTCTGGTGTCCTTCGTCGCGGTAAACAGACCGCCGTAGCTGACGCTCTGTCCCGCATGGATCGTCTTGCAGTAAATAATATGACTGTAGAGAGACATAGCTGCCCGTAAGGGTACGATTTCCCTGCTCACTTCTTCGGAAGGATACAGTCCATAAGTCGTAATTCCCGCACGGACCATATCCATATTAGCCTGTGGCATTTCCAATATAGCTGCGCTGTTAGAGCAATGCTTTATCGGAATATCAACGCCCAGTTCTGTCTGTATTCTATGGATAAAATTCTGAAAAAGCTCAAGCTGGTGATTGGCAGATGTCTTGTCTGTCTCATCCGATTTGGCGAAATGGGTAAAAATCCCCTCCACTTCCAGCTCCTTGTGCTCCAGAAGGAATTTCACAAATTCCAGTCCTTCATCATCCGGGGTAATGCCGATCCTCCCCATGCCGGTATCTACCTTGATATGCACTTTTGCCTTTTTCCCGGCCTTTACCGCTGCGGCAGCCAGTTCTTTTACCGTATCTCTGCGATATACCGCAGGCCGGATCTCCTCACGGATCATTTCCTCATAACAATAAGGGAATGTATATCCCAGGATCAGAATCGGTTTCTTTACTCCGGCTTCTCTGAGAACATGCGCTTCTTCATACGTAGCCGCGGCATAGCCGAACATGAATTCCAGCTGTTCCAGCATCTTCGCAATGGGTACACCGCCATGACCGTAGCCATCGGTTTTGATCACTGCCAGTATCTTCGTCTCCGGATCAATATTTTCTTTCATATGGAGCACATTTTCCCAAATGGCATCCAGATCTATCTCGGCCCACACCCTTTGATATGAATTTATCTTTTCCTGTAATTCTCTTGTCATTTTTTCACACTTTCTTTGTCATCGTAATCTTTCATCAGGCAGTCCGCAATATCTCCGGCCATGACACCGTACTCCGTATGAATCTCTGCCGCCAGCTCGCCTGCCAGTCCATGGAGATACACGCCATCCACTGCTGCGGAAAAAGCATCCGCTCCCTGCGCCAGAAGTCCCAGGATCACCCCCGTCAGGACGTCTCCGCTGCCGGCCGTAGCCATACCGCTGTTACCGGTAGTATTCAGATAATATTCTCCCTGTTCCATGCATACAACGGTTCTTGCATCCTTTGTAACCGCCACGCCCCGGAAACGTTCTGCCAGTACTCTTGCACAGGCAGGAAGTTCCTGTTTGCATTCCGGGATCGGACGTTTCAACAGTCTGGACAGCTCTCCCACATGAGGTGTCAGAATAATGGTTCTGCCCTCCGCTCCCTGGATATGCAGTTTTTCCACAAGTGCCTCTCCGCTTTCCTCTGCCAGAAGATTCAGGGCGTCCGCATCCAGTACCAGGGGCTTTCTGCTCTTTTCCACCACGGTTTTCAGGCATTGTACCGCCTGTTCCTCCCGGCCGATACCCGGACCGATGGCAATAACATCCGCCCACTCCAGACTTTCGGACAACTGTCTGCAGGATCCGTACAGTGCTTCCGGGATCCCCTGCTGGAGGATCTGCCTGTTCTCCTCTGCCGTGATGACTTTTACCATACCGGCACCGGTGCGGTAGGCAGCTCTCGCCGCAAGAATAGCCGCTCCGGCCATACCGTTGCTTCCGGCGATCAGCAGTGCCTTACCGAAGGTTCCCTTATTTCCGGAAGCAGCTCTGCCCGGCAGCTTTTTTTCTCCCTTTTCATATGTGTACATCTCAGGCTTCTGCCCCAGAAAACTTTCCGGGCCGATGCCGACATTGGCGATCCGGACCTGACCGGCATAATCGGCTCCCGGATACATCACCAGTCCCCGCTTGCAGAAGCCGAAGGTGATCGTGGCATCCGCACAAAAGGCGCATCCCAACACCCTGCCGGTATCCGAACAGATCCCACTGGGCACATCCAAAGCCAGTTTGAACCCTTCCGCGGCGTTCATCTTTTCCACAGCCTCCGCATAGATTCCCTCCACCGGACGGCTCAGTCCCACACCGAAAAGTGCATCTACAATCACATTATATTCATCTGTCTGCGTATTACTGTCTGTCTTCACCGGAAAATGTTGCAGCGTCTGCCACTGTCCCTTCCACTGTTCCGTGGCCTTTTCGGGATTTCCCACGATTCTTACGGCAGCCGTATAACCATCCGCCGCAAGAAGTCTCGCCAGCGCAAGGCCATCTCCGCCATTATTTCCCGTACCAGCAAAAATGAGCACTTTTGTCCGTTCTTTTACGGCTTCAAAGCGCTCCTTCAGAAAATCCTCCGCAGCCAGAGCCGCTCTTTCCATCAGAACCGGCCCCGGAATACCGAGGTACTCTATGGTATTTTTATCGTATTGCTTCATTTCCTGTGCAGTTACCAGATATCTCATACTATTTTTGCTCCGGATTATATTTCATGTCAAACAGATCGACTACCTCTGCACCAAAGATATCATGCATATAATTGTAGATCTCCTGATTCTGCTGTTCCATCTGTTGCTTCTCGATCAGACGTTTTTTCAATTCGATGCGGATCTCATTGACCCACTCCGCAGTCTCTTTGATCTGTTTGTCATTATCCTTCATAATATCATAGCAACACTCCATAGTAAACATCATAAGCTGAAGATTTATTTTTTCGATTTCTCTGGGAATGTCTTTTAACTCATCTTCATACGCTTCCAGTTTCTCATTGCATTCCTCGATCAAACGCTTATGATCCTCGATCTGCTTGTTCAGTTTACTGTTCTCGCCCTGCTGGTCTGCCTCATCTACCATAGGCACGATTTCTTTCATCAGCTTCTTTTTCAGATTCCGGATATCCTTTGACTCAGTGTTTAACTTTCCCTGTCTCTTCAGCAGCTGATTCAGCGTATCCTCTGTTTCTTTTAACGGAACAGAACCGGTTTTGTTCAACAGCCGGTACCATTTATTGTCCAGGGTGAGTACGGGCAGATGCTTTCCCGCCAATGCACTCTTGAAAGCCTCCTGTCTGGACTCCGCATCTTCTCCTGCGTTGCCGTTGCCCATAATATCACTCCTTTTGTGTTCTCTTATAATTGATATTATTTCATATCTGAACTGTAACGATTAATGTTATAAGACAGTTTCATTAAGCTGTCGGACAGGTGTACATTCTCCACCTGAATCCCCTCCGGAACATTCAGATCCACATGTGCAAAATTCCAGATAGCCCGGATTCCGTTGGCTACAAGTTTATCCGCCACCTCTACAGCACTGGTCTTGGGAATCGTCAGTACCGCAATATCAATATCATTCTCGCGGATAAAGTTTTCCAGCTGCTCCATCGGCATGACTTTCACCCCACGGACATCCTTTCCCACCAGTTCGGGATTGGCATCAAACATTCCTTTAAAGATAAATCCGCGACGTTCAAAATTCATATAATTGCCAAGCGCTCTTCCCAGATTGCCGGCTCCGATAATAACAAAATTATGCTGCTTATCCAGTCCCAATATTTTACCGATCTCACGATACAGATATTCTACATTATATCCATAGCCCTGCTGACCGAAACCGCCAAAATTATTAAAATCCTGTCGTATTTGCGATGCAGTCACCTTCATAAGCCCGGAAAGCTCCTGTGAAGAGATACGCTCCACACCTTCGTCCTTAAGTTCTCCCAAATAGCGAAAATATCTGGGCAGTCTGCCGATTACGGCTTGTGAAATTTCTTTTGCTTCCAAAGCTTCCACCTCCGATTTTCCTTAAGTATACACCATATGTTAAAAACTTGTCAATGGATTGACAGCTTTTCTTCTTTTCGATACAATCAAATTTAAAAAGCATCGCATCAAAGCGGCTTTTTGTGATAAGACCATGCTCAGTTATCATATTTAATGTACATATATAAAGGACACTTATTACTATGATATTATCTTGCCAGAATATTTCAAAAGCATTTGTAGAAAACCAGGTATTAAAAAACGTCTCTTTTCATATAGAAGATCACGAGAAAGCAGCCATCGTCGGCATCAACGGTGCCGGTAAAACCACTCTGCTCCGGATCATTGTAGGGGAAATGACTCCCGATGACGGTCAGGTGGTACTCGCAAAAGACCGCACTCTCGGATACCTTGCCCAGAACAGTACTGTAGACACTTCCCATACCATCTACGAAGAGCTGCTGTCTGTGAAGGCAGACCTGTTGCGCCTGGAAGAAAAGATCCGTGAATGTGAAAATAATATGAAGCATACGGAGGGTGACGCGCTGGAAGACCTGATGAAGCAATATACTTCTCTCACCCATGCCTTTGAGACCGGCGGCGGATACCTTTACCGCAGTGAACTTGTCGGTGTATTAAAGGGACTCGGCTTTACCGAAGACGAATTTTCCAAACCGGTGGCTACCCTCTCCGGCGGTCAGAAGACCCGGGTGGCATTGGGCCGTCTTCTGCTGCAGAATCCCGATCTCATCATCCTGGATGAACCGACGAACCATCTGGACATGAATTCCATTTCATGGTTGGAAACCTATCTGCTGAATTATAAGGGTGCTGTTCTCATCGTCTCCCATGACCGGTATTTTCTGGACAGGATCGCCGGAAAAGTCATCGAGATCGATCAGACCAAGGCAACGACCTTTATCGGAAATTATTCCGACTATGCCGTTAAAAAGGAACAGCTGCGCGTTGCCGCCTGGAATGCCTACATGAACCAACAGCGTGAAATCAAGCATCAGGAAGCAGTTATCGAAAAATTAAAATCCTTCAACCGTGAAAAATCCATTAAGCGGGCGGAAAGCCGGGAAAAGATGTTGGATAAAATCGAAGTCATCGAAAAGCCCTCCGAAGTCCGCACTGATATGAAACTGACACTGACGCCCCGTATCTTAAGCGGCAATGACGTGTTGACCGTAGAACATCTGGTCAAAAGTTATGACTCCCATAAGCTGTTCTGTGATGTTAACTTCGAGATCAAACGCGGCGAGCATGTAGCGATCATCGGCGATAACGGCAGCGGGAAAACGACTCTGCTGAAGATCTTAAACGGTCTCGTTCCGGCGGATCAGGGGACATTTCGGTTAGGCTCAAATGTAGAAATTGGGTACTATGATCAGGAACATCATGTACTGCACAGTGAGAAAACGTTGTTTGAAGAAATCTCGGATGATTATCCTTATCTGAACAATACCCAGATCCGTAATGTACTGGCCGCATTTCTGTTCACTGGAGAAGATGTTTTTAAGCGCATCAGCGATTTAAGCGGCGGCGAACGCGGACGTGTCTCTCTCGCCAAGCTTGTCCTCTCCAATGCGAACTTTCTCATCCTGGATGAGCCTACCAACCATCTGGATATTATGTCCAAGGAGATCCTGGAGGATGCTTTGAATGGCTATGAAGGTACTATCCTGTATGTCTCCCACGACCGTTACTTTATTAATCGTACTGCCCACCGCATTCTGGATCTGACCGGCGGACAGTTTGTAAATTATGTAGGCAATTACGACTACTATCTGGAAAAGCACGATGCCGTGATGGCGTCCATCGAAGCATCAGAAACGCAGGCTCCGGATGCCGGAAGCAATGCAGCAAAGTCTGTTCAGTCCGAAGTAAAGCTGGACTGGAAAGCCCAGAAGGAAGAACAGGCAAGGCTCCGTAAAAAAGAAAATGATCTGAAGAAATGTGAAGAAAAAATTGCCGAACTGGAAAACCGCATCTCTGAAATTGATACTGAGATGTCCGATCCTGCTATCGGTACCCAGGTTTCCAGACTACAGGAATTGTCCAAAGAACAGGCTGCATGCAGGCAGCAGTTGGAGAAATTGTATGAGCAATGGGAAACTTTGGCGGAATAACTTGCAAGTTAGTACGCTAACCGAACGAACTCCCGGAACGACCAGAATGCCTTCTGGCAGCTGTAACGTCCCGGGAGTTCTGCGGTTCTAAAGTTTTAAGTAACCCAGTAGCCCCGGTTGCATATAAGAATAAGCTGACCGTAAACAGACGCCGGTACTTAGCGGGCGTACTTTGACCGCTTATGTACCGTTGCGCTCTGTTTCCGAGCGGAAGCGATGTCAGCGTTTCTTATATGCAATCGGGGCTACGGCGATTTGAGAAATACTATTTAACTAACTTTCAATTTACAGCAAGTTGTCCAGTGTCTCTCTGATTGCCTTGATGAAATCCAGGCTGTTGAGAATCACGGGATTCTCGCAGGTAGAGATCAGAGACAGACTCTTGGTCATCTTGCCATCCTCGATGGTCTTGATGCAGGCTCTCTCAAGTTTGTCCGCAAAAGAACACAGCTCAGGAATCTGATCCAGTTCGCCACGCTTTCTGAGAGCTCCGGTCCATGCAAAGATGGTAGCGATGGAGTTGGTAGAGGTCTCCTCTCCCTTCAGGTGCTTGTAATAATGGCGCTGTACGGTTCCATGCGCAGCCTCGTACTCATAAACACCACTGGGAGATACCAGTACAGAAGTCATCATGGACAGATCGCCGTATGCGGTAGCTACCATGTCGGACATCACATCACCGTCGTAATTCTTACATGCCCAGATAAATCCTCCGTTGGAACGGATCACACGTGCTACGGCATCATCGATCAGCGTATAGAAATATTCAATTCCCAGCTCTTCGAATTTTGCCTTATACTCGTTATCATAGATCTCCTGGAAAATATCCTTAAAGGTATGATCATATTTTTTAGAGATGGTATCCTTGGTGGAGAACCACAGATCCTGCTTCGTATCTACAGCATAACTGAAACATGCTCTTGCAAAGCTCTCGATGGATTTATTCGTATTGTGAATACCCTGGATAATACCTGCTCCGTCAAAATTATGGATCAGTTCACGGGTCTCCGTGCCGTCTGCTGCGGTATATACGAGTTCTGCCTTACCGGGACCGGGTACCTTGATCTCTGTATTTTTGTAGACATCACCATAGGCATGTCTGGCAATCGTGATGGGCTTGGTCCAGTTTTTTACATAAGGGACAATGCCCTTTACCAGAATCGGTGCACGAAATACAGTACCGTCCAGAATCGCACGGATCGTACCGTTGGGACTCTTCCACATTTCCTTCAGATGATACTCTGTCATTCTGGCAGCATTCGGGGTAATGGTCGCACATTTTACCGCTACTCCATACTTCAGCGTTGCATTGGCAGAATCCACCGTTACCTGATCATTTGTTTCATTACGGTGCTCCAGTCCCAGATCATAGTACTCTGTCTTCAGATCAATATAAGGAAGCAGCAATTCATCCTTGATCATCTGCCAGAGGATTCTGGTCATTTCATCTCCGTCCATCTCTACAAGAGGTGTTGTCATTTTGATCTTTTCCATAATGATTTCCTTTCCGGTATATATTCTTGTTCTTTTATTTTACAGTAATTTTCTAAAGCAGGCAACCTCAACCTGTTCCTATAACCTTGTTACGCCTGCTGTTCATAAGCTTCATTCAGACCATTTTTCACCATATTCTCATACGCATTGATCATATGCTGATGTGCCAGCTGCTCTGCCAGATCTGCATTGCCGGCCTTGATAGCCTCCATGATCTGCTCGTGCTCCTCATTGGATTTGGGTCCGCGATTGGCACTGGACAATGTCTTTTTGCGGACACGGAGCACATATTGATGAAAGTCCTTCAGCTGATGCTCCAGCATTTTGCTGTCACAGGCTTCATACAAAATGTCATGAAAACGATTATCCAGTTCAGCCAGCTGTTCCAGATGTCCCTTCTGGGCATGAAACTTGGACAGATAGACATTCTCTTCCATCTCTTCCATCTGCTCCTTGGTGATATGTTCCGTAGCCCACCGGGCACACAGTCCCTCCAGCAGAGAACGGATCATATAAATATCCTTCACATCCTTCTGGGTAATGCCGGTGACATAGGCTCCTTTGTTGGGAATGATCTGGATCAGTCCCTCCAGTTCCAGCTGACGGAACGCTTCTCTGACCGGTGTTCTGCTGACTCCCATCTCTTCCCCGATGGCCACCTCTTTTAATTCTTCATGCTCCTGATATTTTCCGCTTAAGATATCCTCTCTCAGCTTGTGAAATACCCGTCCCCGCAGGGAGAACTTGTCCGTTACTTCCTGCTTTACATCATACTTACTCACTATCTTCCTCATTTCCGGACAACCAAAAACTGTCGTCACCAATATAACTATTCCGACCTGTCCCGGTCTATTCGCCGATCTTCAGGTTCTTCTCCATGCAGACACGGTTAACGCAGGCTACGATTTCTTCATCCGTGAGCACGGTAACACGTCCGCCGGCGTATTCGGCGTCCACCCACTTCTTGATCTCTGCTACGAGCTCAGAATTCTTCTGTATCTGCTTGTCTCCCTTTAATTTATAATATGTATTCAGCCAGTGTGCGATACCTGCCAGACCGGAGGTATTGGAGATTGCACACAGTACCGGACGGTTGAGGAATTTCTCGGTATCAAAAATATTGTAAATCTCCTCATTCTTCAAAAGTCCGTCCGCATGAATACCGGCTCTGGTAACATTGAAATTCTTGCCGACAAACGGTGTTCTGGGAGGGATCTGATAACCGATCTCCTTCTCGTAGTACTCAGCAAGTTCCGTGATCACACGGGTGTTCATGCCGTTCAGGTCGCCCTTCAGCTGCGCATATTCAAATACCATAGCCTCAAGAGGTGTATTACCGGTACGTTCTCCGATACCAAACAGCGAAGTATTGACACCGGAACAGCCGTACAGCCATGCTGTGGTGGAATTAGATACCGCCTTATAAAAGTCATTGTGACCGTGCCATTCGATCAATTCATGAGGTACTCCCGCATGGGTATGGATCGCATAAATGATACCCTGTACACTACGAGGGATAACGGCACCGGGATAGTTGACACCGTATCCCATGGTATCACAGGCACGCACTTTAATAGGAATCTGATATTCCTTCATCAGCTTCATCAGTTCCAGACAGAACGGAACCACATAACCGTAAATATCCGCTCTGGTGATATCCTCCAGATGACATCTGGGACTGATTCCCTCCTCCAGGCAGTCACGGATAACACTTAAATAATGATCCATAGCCTGTCTTCTTGTCATCTTTAATTTCAGGAAAATATGATAATCGGAACAACTTACCAGAATACCGGTCTCTTTCATTCCGATCTCTTTTACCAGTTTGAAATCCTCCTTGCTGGCACGGATCCAACTGGTAACCTCAGGAAACTTATATCCCCTCTCCATACATTTATATACGGCATCTCTGTCTTTTTTACTGTACAGGAAAAATTCGCTGGCCCGGATCATTCCGTTGGGACCACCCAATTCATGCAGATAGTCATAGATCTTCACAATCTGCTCGGTAGTATAAGGTGCTCTGGACTGCTGTCCGTCTCTGAAGGTAGTATCTGTGATCCAGATATCCTTAGGCATGTTATGAGGCACGATACGATCATTAAAAGGTATTTTGGGGATTTCGGAATAAGGGAACATGTTACGGAACACATTCGGCTTCTCCACATCATCCAGTATGTACATATGCTCCTCAATCTCCAGAAGGTTATTCTTCGGATTCATGGAGACCGGACGATTCTGAAATGCATCACTTTCTCTCATTGGTATACCTCTCTTCCCTGACATTCGATCTCTGCAAGATTTGTTTCCTATTTTTACTCTGCGCAGTAAAAATACATTTTGCAGTTCTCGTATCATTGTATACAATCATACCATTTGTGTCAATATCTTTAGCATTTATTTTATTGACTTATTTTAATCATAATATCAATTTTTCCAAGTGATTTTATCTTTTCACTTGTTTTCTAATAATCTCCTGACATTCAGCATACCGAAACCCTGTTTATTCCAGGGTTCTCCAAGATCCGTGGCTGTGAGCGACAGCAGACGGACAAATTCCTCATTGGAGATTCCCCGATATTTTTCCATGGCAAGTGCTGCCGCTCCCGATACGATCGGTGTCGCCATGGAGGTTCCGCTCTTGGCTGTATAAGGTCCGTAAATCCTTCCGTTGCGTTTCTGCCAGAAGGCATTACAGGACAGGATCCTTGTCCCGGGCGCCACAATATCCGGTTTTCTTGTCACATCATATCTTCTGCCTCTGCCTGAGTATGTCTCACACCTGCCGGGATCATTTTTACAATATCTGCCGTCATGACACCCTACGGTCAATACCTTTTTACTGCTTGCCATCTCCGAAATACTTCCATCATCGGGACCGGTATTCCCGGCAGCGCAGGCCACAAGAATATTATGATCCCACAGCATTTCCAGAGTTTCCCGCAGCATCTGTTCCTTATACCGTTCCTTCAGATCCCCGATTCCTACAGAAATATTCAGGATGCGGATTCCGAATCTGTTTTTGACATGCAATATCCATTCCAGAGCCTCCTGCATAGAATCGCAGGATCCTTCCCCCTGACGGTCCAGTACCTTTCCCACAACGAGTTTTGCACCCGGTGCCATTCCGCGAAATCTTCCCCCTGACAGTTCTCCGCTTCCACAGAGGATCCCACAGACATGTGTTCCGTGTCCGTTATCGTCATAGGGAAGCGGACGGTCTTGTACGAAGTCGGAAAAAGCAAGCAAACGCCCGGCCAGATCCGGATGATAGGTGATCCCGGTATCCAGTACAGCTACCGTTACCGGTTCCGCCTGCCGGATTCCGCCATACGATTGTTCCAGCACCTGCACCTGCTCTCTCACTCGCTGCATCTTTTCTCCTTTTCCATATAACAAAACCGGCATAAGACTTATTCTATCTTATGCCGGTCTCTTATCCTGGTGTCGGAAAACTGACCCTTATTCATTTATGATCTCTATTCCCTCCGGGAATGCACTGTCACCGATCTCGGTCACACCGGCAGGCAAATGCACTTTTTTCAGCTCTGTATGGTTTCGGAATACCTCATCGGCGATCACACGAACTCCCTCCGGTATAGCCACCTCCGGCAGATCACCCTTGTAGGCCACCAGAATATCTCCGCTGATCAGGAAATCATCCATGCTGTTCTCTTCAAAATCATCCATCCATCCCGTGTGGGTAAATGCCTTTGCTCCCACCTTTGTCACCGTATCCGGTAATACTACCGTTTTCAGATCATCACAGTGATAAAATGCCGCATAATCAATCGTCGTGATTCCTTCCGGCAGAGTAACTGTCTGTACCGAGCTTCTGGAAAAAGCAAAGCGTCCGATCTGCGTAGTGCCTTCCGGAACGCTCACTGCTCCGATGGACTGATTCCTGTAGTATTTCCATTCCGGAATCACGCCGTTTTCAGCCTCTGCAGTAATATCCTGTCCGGCACCGTCATCGTTCTGTCCGGCTTCCGGTTCCGTATATCCTTCCAGAACATTCTCTTCCTCGGGCAATACCATTACCATGGCATGATTTCCAACGACAACCGTACTGCCGATCACATTACCGGGCACCGGTGTCGGCGCCGGAGTCGCTGTAGGTGCCGGTTCTGTTGTCGTCTGTGGATCCGGTGTTTCATTGGCAGCAGGCGTCTTAACAGGCGCTGCTGTTACGAGAGGATTCCTGCTTTTCTGCTCTGCCAGATTCTGAGCAAACTGTGCTGCCACACTGCCCTCATCCGCATGTATCGTCACATTGTCACAGTTCAAAAAAGCATCTTCCGCAATACTCGTCACCGAAGCCGGGATATAAATATCCGTCAGATTTGTACAACCGGCAAATGCCTGTGCATCAATACTCTGTACATTTTCCGGAATCGTGATCTGTTTCAGGCCGGTACACCCGGCAAATGAATACTCATCTACTGCCGTCAGTCCCTTGCCCAATACGACTTCTTCCAACTGATCACAGCCCCAGAAGACATAGGCATTCAGACGTTTCACTGATTTGGGGATTACAACGAACTGTACCTTCTGATTATTCTCAAAAGCACTTTCACCCACTACTTCCACTGTATCCGGTATCGTGACTCGTTCATCGCTTCCTCTGTATTTTACCAGTGTGCTGCCTTCAATCTGAAAATCGGAGGCAGATGCCGCATCCGCCTCCGACACAGGAAGATGTGTCAGGATCAATGCGGTAGCCACCAATGCCAGAACGACCACCCATTTTTTGTGATTCATAAACCTTCCCATCCTTTATTTCTGTTTAAGCTCTGACCTTCTTCAAAGTACGCTTATCTTTCTTCATGAAAAGTACCATGGAGATACATGCAAGTCCTATTGACAAAAACCACTTCGGATGAATTCCGTCACCGGTCTTAGGAGTGCTGTCAGTAATGGTTCCCGCAGTCAGATTATTTGTATCAACATAGATCACATACGGTGAAAAATGCTCTGCTGTAAAAGTAATACAGGATACACCGGAAATCGTGGAGAACTTCGGTGTCAGCTTGTCCAGCTTACTGTCAACAACTCCGGCCACCTTATTGTTACCTGCGTAAGTAATCAGAGAATCCGGAATCGGCAGGGTAATGCTGATAGACAATCCCGTGGTGTCAGTGATCTTATTATTACCCGTAGAATCATAGAGACTGATATCCATCGGGAAATACTTAATGGCACTGATATCATTACCGTATTCTGCCATCAGAGCCTTTACAACTTCCTCTGAAGCAGAAGCACTTTCCGTGATCTTGATCACAAAATTATCGGAAGATCCGTTTACGGTCGCAGATACCACACCGGTATTGGACAGTCCGTTTTTGTCGATCACAACTGTGGTTCTGCCGCCGGACAGGTTACCTGTGGTAGTACTGTTCGGTCTTCTGTTGGAATTGGAATTCGTAGAATTACCGCTTCCTGTAGAAGTACTGGTAGAGGACCTGCTTGCCTTCGTATAATTTGCCGTAACCGTTACGTTTCCTTCCGGCATGGTGATAACCGTTGCCGATAACACCTTACTTGCGATCGTAGTATTGGAAGGATCTATAGTCCAGTTACTGAACTGCATACCGCTTGCCGGATCGTTTGCTATAATGATCGGCTGGGAACCTGCCACATAGCTTCCGGATCCTGAACCGTTCTTAACCGTCAGAGTATACATCTTGACACTTGTCCCATTATTTCCCGGGCTGGTGCTTGCTCCCGGATTGGGACTGTTACTTGCTCCAGGACTCGGACTGTTGCTGGCTCCAGGACTCGGACTGTTACTCGTTCCAGGATTCGGGCTGTTGCTGCCGTCCGGGCTGGGACTGCTACTGCTGTCAGAACCGGCGGTCTCATATATAGCATAGAAATCTGTATCTTCTGTAATTGCCGCCGAAATGTCCGGCAGCCATTCCTTGAACGTATAGCCGCTGACAGTCGGTGTCAGAATGCTGGGAGCTACCGCACCCTTCTTAATCGTAGTCTGATAGAATACTTCCCTGGTCACACCGTTAATATATCTGACAACAATATCATCTTCGCTGAGTGCCTTATACACTGCCATAGTAGTAAAGGACTCTGTAATATTGGTCAGGGTTCTGTCCCAACCGATGAAGACATAACCATCTCTCACCAGATTAGAGGTATTCGGCAGATCCGCATCTGCAATGCTTCCTCCGGGAGCTACCTTGATCTCTTTCACAGGAGTACCATCCCAATCCTGGAAAATTACTGTCAGCTTGTTGGCATCGGGATCCTCCTTGCTATAAAAAGCGACACAAGTACGGTCTTCAGATACTTCCCTGTAATCCGGATCCCAATATTGGAATATTTCTCCGGACTTTCCTGCCGGTTCCGGTGCTACTGCATCCTCACCGGCCTTTACGGTCTGGGTATCCACATTGACATACTGTCCCAGTTCTTCATTCCAGTCACGGAAGATAACCGTATAATAATCTTCACGGCTCGTCTCTTCGACGGTAAATCCTTTGTTTGATCCATACTCCCACATAAAAGAGTCCTTAGGAGTTACGATCAAAAGATCCTTCGGATTATCTTTCTTATCGATTTCATTAAATGCCTGATCCGACACAATTGAAACATTCTGGACACCTTCCAGTCGATCCAGATGACTCTTGTTAAATGCATCATTCTGAATCGTGGTACAGGTAAGCGGTAATTTAACCGTCTGTAAGCTTGTTGTATCCGCGAATGCTCTTTCAGGAACTGTCGTAATAGCACTTTGGCTCAGATCGATCTCTCTGAGTTGTTCACAGCCTTCGAAAGCACTGGGCGCCATAGAAGTTACACCTGCTGTTTCTTCGGCCTTGATATATTTGCTTTCGCGGCCTTCCAGACATTCAACGATCCTTGCCTTGGCTCCGTCACTCATACCATATATGATGGAATTATCGCAGCTAAAATGATCTGTTCCCGTAAAGTTCACAGTTTTCAGATTACTGCAGCCGGTGAACGGAATGATTCCCAAATCTGAAATCGTACCGGATAATGTCACATCTGTCAAAGCCGTACAATCTTCAAATGCCTTATCTCCAATAGAGGTAGTATTACCATTGATCTCAACTGTCTTCAGATTACTGCAGCCTTTAAATGCTCCTGCTTCGATAGAAGCCGCTTCCCCATTGCTGTACAATGCTGTCAGTGAAGTAGCTCCCTGAAAATCTTCCGCCTCAATATTATCCAGACCAAACAGAGTTACCTTTTTCTCCAGATTGCTGTATCCGGCGGACACATCACTGTCCTCCTTATCTTTAAACAATCCGTCTGCGATAGCCTGCACACCATCCGGGATTTTAATGCTCAAAGCAGAATCTATAAAGCTCTGCTCGTTCTCCGTCAATGCAGAAATTCCGTATTTATTGAGTGCCGTGCTTGCAGCGCTTCTCTGTTCATCCGTCAGATAGGGATACTCCTCCGGCTGGTTTGCATATTTTTTCAATTCACTGAACGCAGGGAAATCGGTTAATTCGCTAACCTGTTTCTCACTGTTATACTGTACGATCAGATTCGAAGGCCAGCCGCTGCAATAGGTAACATAGCTCTTAACCTGGCTTTCATTATTGTATCTGCCATTCTCACTCATTGCATAGAGATATGGTGTTGAGGTCGACGAAATCTCTCCCACAAACTTTAATTTTACAGACGGTGTTCCATCCGCTTCCGTTTCTACTCCGGAACAGTTTATATGCTGTGCACCGGTATAATACTGTGTCTTAAATGCATCCTCACCGATCACTACAGAACTATTATTGAATACAACCGTTGCAAGGTTATGACACCCTCTGAATGCATTAGCTCCTATAGTCTGTACGCTTGCCGGCAGCGATACCATTTTAAGATTACAATAATTCGAAAAGATATTATTATCTATATTATAAATATGATAAGGTCCGATAGGATCCGGCATATCCAGTGTCTCAACGCCTCTGCCTACGCTGCAACTGATCAGTTTATTGGAAGAATCCACAACATATGTTGATCTTCCTGTTTCATCGAGCACTTTAGGATCCTGAACCGTCAGTTCATATTTGTCCTGACTGACGTATTCCGATACATTAGAGTCAAAGACTACATAGCTGAATGCAAAGCAGTTATCCCTTGCGAGATCATGCAGTGAAGAAGCATCGGTACCCTCAAAATAGAAAGTACCGTTTACCGGTTCTCCGGACAACATTTCCTTGAAGCAGTCGAAGCAATACACATTATCCGTATTTTCCTCGAAGCTGAAGCTGTCTCCCTGCGAAGCAATATAATGAAGATTCTTACAGCCTTTTACTATGGAAATATCCGGTGTCTCCCTGTAATTATACGGGAAAGTCAGGGAGGATAAGGTCTGACAGTTTTCAAATACATTCCAGCCCAGTTCCTGCAAAATACTTGCGCTTCTGTCTTTTCCGGAATTGCACAAATCAATGCTGTTCAAAAAGCTACATTCCGCAAAAGCATAGTCTCCGATAAACTTTACAGAAACAGGAACTCTGAAAGTATCCAGACCGATGCAGCTGTAAAAAGCATGATCTCCGATCTGCTGCAGCAGACAGGCATCGGGAATGGCTACATTATTTAAAGATCCACATGCGGCAAACGCCCAGTTACCTACTACTTTCAAACCGTTTCCGAAGCTGACACTGCTTAAGCTGGTACATTCATAAAAGGCAAAATTTCCGATACCGACAAGATTCTCTCCGATATTTAACGTTGAAATATTACCTGCGGTAGCAAACACTCCCTTATCTGCATTGGATTCTGTGATATAATTGCCCTTTCCATCATCCGGAATGCTCCAGGAAGAGGTATGGGATATATTGTCATAGGCTACATCCAGATACTGATTGCCAATATATTTTACGGCAGCTGCCTTTATCCATTGATGTGTACTGTCGCCGCCGCTCTGTGCGAAATCATCATATACTTTTTTTGCGCCGCCATATGATTCTACAGCTTCCGCACTGGTAACATTCGATCCTGCCTTGTAATAATAGAAATTCTCCAACGGCAGATCTTTCCACTCATCCACAGTAGCATAGCAGGGCATCATTTCACCGGTATAATAGGTTTTTTCTTCCTGAACATAAACAGGCGCACCGTTTGTATCATAAACGGGCTGTCCATCGCTGTCCACCTTCTGTTCCGTGGTATCTACCATGATTTTCTGTTCTGTCAGTTTCTCATAATACAGTGGTTCACCACTGGAACTTGCCGCTACATATCCCTGTCCCGTACCCATATTACCGGTAGGCTGTATGTAAGCATTTACGGTATCGGGAATCGTCAGTGTATTGTTGGGCAGATTACTGCTCTTATTGTATCCCAGTATAATAGCCGCCCAGTCATTATCATACATTTTATATGCAAACTGATAACTGGTGCCGTCCGCATTGGTTCCCGTCGTATAAATAGTATCCGTCGGTTCAATAATAGGGATCAGATCTTCCATGACAGGGATTCCACTACCGGGATTTAACAGATCACTTGTCTTCTCCGATGCGTTTCTCCGAATGGATACTTTATATCTTGCATTGCTGGAACTGTGTGTAGCATTATGCGTGTGACCGTCTGCCGCCAGCGTTGCAATATCCTCTTCTGCACGCAGCCCTTCCGTAGGGATTGCCGCTACCACGATCGCCGAGATCAGGAACAATGTTCCCAGGGTCTTCCTTACTGTCTTCTTTAATCTTCTGTTCGTCTTCCTTCTACCCTTAGTCATCCTTTACTCCTTTGTCGTCACCTTTTTGGCAACCACTACAAATCTGCCGTTTTTCTCCTGATAATCGCAGGTGGACAGCGTTAAAAGCTGGTCACCGAACGAAGCCGTGACTCCCGTATCATACAATGACAGTTCACTCATGTCATTCATATAAGAGTCAAATTCCTGCTCGCTCTGGGCGTCTATAAACTGATAGTATTTAAATACGATTTCATCTTCACTATATACCCTGGATCTGAATACATACATGATCTCATACAGACCTTTTTCATAAATGGTATCAAACTGTATGTAGGGATGTTTCTCATAGTAACTCTGGTCGCTGTATAAAGATAAGCTTCCAAACATCTGCCCGCTCTTCATATGATGTCCATATAAAATGAAATTCGTGCTGGGCTTTAGCACATCGCAGTCCTTATCCATGAATATGGATCCGTTCTTATCATACTCCTGATTCAGATTATGATCCAGATAATATTCATTATCCGTTGTCTGCATTACAGGGTAATCTATATTAGTATCGTCAATTTTTACCCATCCGATTAGTCTTTTGTTCTTATTTAATAAATTTTTATATTCATCCAGTACCGGAGGCGGGGTACTCTTTCCCTCATCTGACGTATAATGGATCACCGGAGCCTGGGACGTACTGCCGCTTATCGGTTCCTTGTCCTTGAGTTCACTCAGTTGTTTATAGTTATCCGCTGTCCGGTAGTTGTACCAGTTATACATTCCGAAATACCCCAGGCAGACAACTGCGACCATACTGCAACAGACCACAAGAAACTTTCTTCTCTTCTCCTGTTTCTTCAATTCCTCTTTTACGATCTGGTCCAGTTCCGCCTCATTAAACCGAGGTTCCTTACTTTTTTTCTTTGTAAAAGGCTTCTTTTTTGTCTTTGTTTTTCTTTTTGCAGGTTCCTTTTTAACTGTTTCCTTTTTCTTCGGGGCTTCTTTTTTCTTTTTCGGAATCTCCTTCTTCTTTGCAGTATCTTCCGAAAGCTTTTTATCCTTTGCGGAAGAGCTTTCCGTCCCGGTCCCTTCCTGTCTGTGAATCTCTTCTGACAGTTCTTCCATATAATCCTGTCCCAGAATACTATGGAATCTGCACTTTCCGCTCCGGAGCACTTCAAGTAATTTCTTTTGATCCGCCAGGCTCATCTTCTTCGTCTGTACCCGGAGATTCCCGATCACCTGCTGATCCTTCAGGGCATTCCTGTAATCCGCTTCCGTGCGGAACTGCCGCCCCTCTACCACATATATCTTCTGTGCCATCTATACTATCCTTAATTTTAAAGTTGCATTTTATATTCTATGTCTGTCTGCATAGATATCTATATTTTACTATATCCGAAAATTATTGCAAGTCTTTTCCGGAAACATTGACAGGCTCCCCCGCATACAATAGAGCATAAATAAAATGTGGAGGCACTAAAAATGAGTGACTTAACTGCTACAAATTGCGGCTGCAATAACTCCTGCGGCAATAACAACTGCGGTAACGGTATCTTTGGCAACAGTTGCATCTGGATCATCCTGTTACTGTTCTGCGGCGGTGGCTGCGGCAACAATAACAATGGCTGCGGTCTGTTAGGCAACAACAACGGCTGCGGCGGGAACGATTGCTGTGAATGGCTGATCTGGATTCTGCTTCTGTCCTGCTTCTGTGGCGGAAATAATGGCTGCGGAAACGGCTGCGGCTGCTAATCTCTGACACCGCCTGCTCCGGGAGTCTCCGGAGTCATGAGGGTACGGTCATCCTGGGGTACGGATTTATCCGTGCCCCGAAGGACTGATCGGCATAAGCACATTGCCGCTCTCATAAAATACTATTATAACTTATGCAGGAAGGTATGGGTACATGGATGATAAGAGAATCGACAAGGCGGCTGCCTTTGATACCTTATTTACTTCAAACCGCATTCAGATTCTGAAAATACTGGCTTATTATATGGATCCCCGGCTCCTGAAAGGACTTGCTGTCTACATAAAAATGTCGGAATTGCAATATACACTGGCACTGTTTTGCAGGCATCCGGAGACTTCTCTGTGTATCGGTCCACCCTGTGCAAGCGAAAATATCACCGGCGAATTGTGCAGTGATCTCATGCCTCTGTGTAACGAGACACAGAAAGCATCTCTGCACCGTATCACACAGATGATGGACAATATCCATAATTTTCAGGAAATGATGGAAATAGTTCAGGCTATGCAGGACTTATTCCCGGAAGGTTTCTCCGATCTCTCCGGCATGGATCCGTCCCTGTTGTCCGGACTTTTTTCCAACTTTAAAACAGAATCAGGAGGTCAGCAGGATGGATGATTCCCAGAAGACACCACTCTGGATGCAGGATGATCTGGTAAAGGACATCCCCCGAGAAAAACTGGACTTTCTCTCCGGGCTTTTTATCCGGGGACACGGTAAAAGTCAAAAAGAAATGATGGCACTTCTGATGACTGCCATGCGAAAGGCCAGACAGGAACACCTGACTTTTACACCGCAGGAAATGCAGGCAGCCATTACGGCAATCAAAAAATACAGTACAGAATCCGAACTTCGCCAGATTGAAAATATTCTGGAGAAAAACAGAACTCAAAATAATAACCCCCGGCAGACATAATGTCTGTCGGGAGTTATTTTTCCCAATAATCGTAATCAGTTTACACTGCTTATATTATTTTGCTACGATATTAACGATTCTGCCGGGAACATAGATTTCTTTTACAATGTTGCCGCTCAGTTTATCGCCCAGAGCCTCTTTTGCCATGGCGATAACATTTTCCTTCGTCTCGTCTTTTGCCACTTTGATGGTCGTACGCATCTTGCCGTTCACCTGTACGCCGATCTCCACAACGCTCTCTACGGTCTTCTCTTCCTCGAACTCGGGCCATTTTGCCTGATACAGTCTGCCTTCAAATCCGGCGGTCTGCCACAGCTCTTCAGTGATATGAGGAGCTACAGGGTTCAACAGAGTAAGCAGGGTCTTGTATTCGCCTCTGGTAATGGAGTTCTTCTTGTAGAACTCATTGATCAGGGACATCATCGCGGCAATCGCGGTGTTGTACTTCAGGTTCTCGAAATCGCTGCTGACCTTTTTGATGGTCTGATGCATCTTGGTCTCTAAGTCTGCGCTGTAGCCTTCTTCATCATTCAGGATGTCCTGCAGTTTCCATACTCTCTCAAGGAATCTGCGGCATCCCTTTACGCCTTCCTCACTCCAGGAAGCACTCAGATCAAACGCGCCGATGAACATTTCGTAGGTACGTAAGGTATCTGCACCGTAATCCTGTACGATATCATCCGGGTTTACTACGTTTCCGCGGGACTTGGACATCTTCTCACCATTAGATCCGAGGATCATACCATGGCTGGTTCTCTTCTGGTAAGGTTCGGGAGTAGGTACGACACCCTGATCATACAGGAACTTATGCCAGAAACGGGAATACAAAAGATGCAGTGTGGTATGCTCCATACCGCCGTTGTACCAGTCAACCGGCAGCCAGTATTTCAGTGCTTCGGGACTTGCCAGAGCCTTATCATTATGAGGATCTGTATAACGCAGATAATACCAGGAAGAACCTGCCCACTGAGGCATGGTATCCGTCTCTCTCTTGGCCGGACCGCCACAGCAGGGACAAGTAGTATTTACCCAGTCCGTCATGGCTGCCAGAGGGGACTCACCGTTGTCGGTAGGCACATAGCTCTCTACATCGGGTAACTGCAGAGGAAGCTCGCTCTCATCGATAGGCACATAGCCGCACTTATCGCAGTGTACGATAGGAATCGGCTCACCCCAGTAACGCTGTCTGGAGAATACCCAGTCTCTCAGCTTGTAGTTGGTCTTGCGGTTACCGATACCCCTCTCTTCCAGATAGTTCCTGATCGTCTCTTTGGCTTCTGCCACAGACAGACCATTCAGGAAATCAGAGTTGACCAGTGTACCGTCAGCCACATCGGTATATACAGCTTCTTCCACACTGACAGGGCTTCCTGCAACAACTTCAATGATCGGCATGTTGAACTTCTTGGCGAACTCCCAGTCTCTCTCATCGTGTGCGGGAACTGCCATGATGGCACCGGTACCGTAAGTCATCAGTACGTAATCGGATACCCATACAGGAATCTCCTTGCCGTTTACCGGGTTGGTAGCCGTCAGACCGTCGATGCAGACACCGGTCTTGTCCTTTGCAAGCTCAGTTCTTTCAAAATCGGATTTCTTTGCAGCCATCTCACGATATGCTACGATGTCATCCCAGTTTTTGATCTCATCTTTATATTTATCCAGTACAGGATGCTCGGGAGATACGACCATGTAAGTAACGCCGAACAGGGTATCCGGTCTGGTGGTGTAAATGCGAAGCTTCTCATCCTTGCCGGTGAGGGTAAAGTCCACTTCCGCACCCTGGGACTTACCGATCCAGTTCTTCTGGGAGACTTTGACACGTTCGATATAATCTACAGTATCCAGTCCCTGGATCAGCTTGTCGGCATATTCGGTGATCTTCAACATCCACTGGCTCTTGACCTTACGGATAACTTCGGAACCGCAACGCTCGCAGACACCGTTGACTACCTCTTCGTTAGCCAGTCCGACTTTACAGGAGGTACACCAGTTGATAGGCATCTCTGTCTTATATGCCAGTCCTGCCTTGAACAGTTTTAAGAAGATCCACTGGGTCCAGTGATAGTACTCAGGATCCGTGGTATTGATCTCTCTGTCCCAGTCAAAGGAATAACCTAAGGAATGCAGCTGATTTTTAAATCTTGCGACATTATTCTTGGTTACGATCTTCGGATGGATGTGGTTCTTGATCGCATAGTTCTCGGTAGGGAGACCGAAAGCATCCCAACCCATGGGATACAGCACGTTGTAACCCTGCATTCTGCGCTTACGTGCTACGATATCCAGTGCGGTATAAGGTCTCGGATGACCTACATGTAATCCTTGTCCCGAAGGATAAGGGAACTCTACCAGTGCGTAATATTTGGGCTTGGAGAAATCATCGGAAGTCTTGAATGCTTTTTCGTCATCCCAGACTGTCTGCCATTTTTTCTCTACCTCTCTGTGATTGTAAGGTACTGCCATAATTATTTCCTCCTAAACTATGAGAAGCTTTCTATTTAAATCTTTTTTGTTCTCAAGTCGTTAAAAAACTACCGATTATTTTATCGTGTTTTACCGATACTGTCAAGGACTGCGGGACTATCCACGGGCATTTTGACAATTTTCCGTTATTTTATGCAATGCAGTATCAAAATGTAAAGTAATATAGTAAGAAATACATTTGAATTTTCAGCTTGCTTTTCGCATATACTAATATACGAGGTGATGAAATATGCTGGCATGGATCTCATTACTCTTAAAGCTGATGCAGCGCTACTCCTAGTTTCACTGCAGCATAAGCCAAAAAAGAACCGGGAAACAAACTTCCCGGTTCTTTTTTGTATCCCATGTTCTGTCAATTCGTCTTAGTCTTCCGCATTGTTCTCGGCAACCTTTGCAGCTCTGGCTGCGACTTCTTTCTCCTGTACATCTGAAGGGGTCTGTTCATAACGTGCGAATTCATAGGAGTAGTCTCCTCTGCCGCCGGTCATGGAACGCAGATCCGTGCAATAGCCGAACAGTCCGCTCATGGGAATATCCGCTTCAATGATCTGTTTACCGCCGCTCATGGGAGTCATCCCCAGTACACGTCCGCGTCTCTTATTCAGGTCTCCCATAATGTCTCCCGTATAGGCGTCGGGAACCGTTACCTTCAATGACATGATCGGCTCTAAGAGAACCGGGCACGCTTCCATCACGCCTTTTTTGAATGCCTGGATTGCGGCAGTCTTGAACGCCATCTCGGAAGAATCCACCGGATGATAGGAACCGTCATATAATACCGCTTTTACACCCACAACGGGATATGCCGCCAGAGGTCCCTTACCTACAGCTTCCTGGATACCTTTTTCCACGGCAGGGAAGAAATTCTTCGGCACTGCTCCGCCTACGACTTCCGTCGCAAACTCATAGGATTTTGCCAGATCTCCGGAAGGCGAAAACCTCATCTTGACGTGACCGTACTGACCATGTCCGCCGGACTGCTTTTTATATTTGTATTCCACATCCGACTGTTTTTTGATTGTTTCCTTATATGCGATCTTCGGTTTGGACAGTTCGATTTCTACTTTATATTCGTTCAGTAATCTGCTCACCACAATATCCAGATGCTGATCGCCCATGCCGTATAATAATGTCTGCCGGTTCTCCGCATCGTTTACGACGCGAATGGTCAGATCCTCGTGTGTCATCTTCTGCAACGCCTGGGAAATCTTATCCACATCAGCCTTATTCTTCGGTTTATATCTCATATATGTATATGGTGTGGAGATATCAAACTTACCGTATTTGATCGTTGTAGTCTTCGTCGACAGGCTGTTACCGGTCCGTGCCGCCGTGAGCTTTGCCAGAGCTCCGATATCGCCCGCATGCAGTTCACTTACTTCAATGGGTTTATTGCCCTGCAGTACATAGATCTTTCCGATCTTTTCCTCAATATCACGGTCTATGTTGTATAACAGATCATCCGTCTTCAAAACGCCGGAATTCACTTTGATCAGAGAGTATTTTCCAATGAACGGATCCACGATGGTCTTCCAGATATAGGCTGATTTTGCTTTGGCAAAATCATAATCCGCATGGTAGATTTCGTTCGTTTTTAAATTAATGCCCGCTACCTCTCTGTTCTCCGGGCTCGGCATGTATTTGATAATATCATCCAACAAGGTGTACATTCCCTGACACAGGACATTCGATCCCATGGTCATGGGTACAATACTGCCGTCACAGACATTCGTACGAAGGGCTGCACGGATCTCCGCTTCTGAGAAAGTCTCACCGCCGAAATACCGCTCCATGAATTCTTCGCTGGTCTCAGCCACTGCTTCCATCAGGGTATCACGGCAGATCTGCAAGTTGGCCCGGCTGTAATCCGGCACGTCGCAGGGAACGACCTCTTTCCCTTCCCAACGATTACCGCTCTCGGTAATGACATTGATATATCCTACAAACTTCTCATTCTCACGGATCGGCAGATGGAACGGCGCCATTTTCTTGCCGTACAGGTTCGTCATGTCCTCTACGACCTGACGGAAGGATGCATTGTCTACATCCATGTTGGAAACATAAATGAAACGGGGCAGCTTATATTTTTCACAGAGTTCCCATGCCTTCTGTGTGCCGACTTCGATGCCGGACTTGCCGTTGACTACAATAATGGCTGCACCGGCAGCGCTGACTGCCTCTTCCACTTCTCCCACAAAATCAAAATATCCGGGAGTATCAATGATATTTATTTTATATCCTTCCCACTCGATGGGTATCACGGAGGTACTGATAGAGAAATGACGTTTCTGTTCTTCTTTACTGTAATCGCTGATGGTATTGCCGTCGTCTACCTTACCCATACGGGAGGTGATGCCGGACAGATAAGCAAAGGCCTCTGCAAGGCTGGTCTTACCGCTGCCGCCATGGCCCAGTAATACTACGTTACGGATTTTGTCAGTTGTGTAAATATTCATATCCCATCCTCCATTTATTCTGTGTTTTGGGTATTTTGCCAAGCCTTTGGATTGGAATTTTAACCCCTTATGTGTATTTTACTAAATATATGCTGCGATTACAAGTAATTGTTAGTAAATATTGCACATTTTAGAATTTATTATGAAAAAGATGGTCTACCATTACACAGGAACTGCAATAAATTGAAAGTTAGTTGGCTAACCGGACGAACTCCCGGAACGGACAGAAGGGCTCTCTTTCAGTTGTAAGGTCTACGAGTGTGAATTTTCTAAGAAAAGTGATTTAGCGGTTCTAAACCGGACGGGGCCGCCTACACGCGACGTCCATGGCGCAAATCGGCTGACGCGGACATCGTGTCCGCTTTCCCCCCTGTCTTTCAACACTTTTCAAGAAAATATCAACACTCTCCGACAAACAACTG
>JBNMHS010000030.1:0-32515 GCA_050872885.1 Acetatifactor sp. | reverse complement strand
CCACAGCATCTTATATATCATAGTCGAACCTACAGAAGAGGTAAAGAATGGACTATGACTTTAATGGTTATAAAGACCTTGGAGAGGGTCTCTAAAAACTACTACTATATAATACGAGGGAGATAGTATTATGTGGACAAGAAAAGAATTAAAAACAAATGCAAAGGGCCTGCTGAAGGCCAATTATTGGAAGGCATTTTTTGCTTCCCTGATCACGGCATTATTTACTGCAGGAAGCAGCTCTTCCAGCAACCAGAGTGCATCGGATGAGGCACGTCAGGCAATGGCATCCATGGACGGAGTAGATGCTTCCACGATACTGGCTGTAGTAGGCATTGTACTAGCTGCCTGTGCAGGGATCTTCCTGGTATCTCTGCTGTTCTCCATATTTGTAGCCGGCCCATTCCGTGTGGGGGCACAGAAGCTGCTTCTGAACTGCAAAAACGGAACCGCAAAATGTGGAGATGTATTGTTTGCCTTTAAGAATTCCTATCTAAATGTTGCCAAAACCATGTTCCTGGAGGGGTTGTACATCGCTCTGTGGTCACTGCTTCTGGTTATTCCCGGAATTATCAAGGCATATGAATACCGAATGGTAATTTACCTGATTGCAGAGAATCCTGGCATGAGTTCCAGAGAAGCTTTTGCCAAGAGTAAGGAAATGATGAGTGGTCAGAAGTGGAACGCATTTGTACTGGATTTGTCCTTTATCGGATGGCACATCTTAGGTGCCTGCACACTGGGCATTCTGGAGACCTTCTATGTAATGCCTTACACTTTGCTGACCAATGCTGAATTGTACCATGCATTAAAGGCAGAAAATTAAAAAGGAGACACCAAAACATGATATTGAATTCCAATTTTGAGGGGTGTATAGAAGAAGTTCCGTTCGTAGATCAGAAAATTAAAGATTATTTTTCTCCGCAGGGAAATTTCCCGAAAGGAATGTATCTGGCGGAGAAACTGCAGGAGAAGGTATATCAGATTCCGACAGGATATACGGAGGATGACTGCAGGGCACTTCTGGTGGCTGTTACCTGCAGCGACAGATGCATGGAGAAAACCCAGATCACCGGGTCTTCATCGCCAAACCAGCTGGCAGATCCCCGGAAGAACGAGATAATGAGACAGCTAATGATGATGATGACCAACAGCCTCTGCTGTGATGATTTTAAGAGACAGAAGGGCGTCAGTGAGGCTTATGCAAAAGGAAGAGACCTTCTGCCGGAGCTGTTTGGACAGCTGTCGGAAAATGATCTGACAGAGACCAGAAGGCTGTTCAGCGAAGGCATTAAGAACATGCTCCTGATCCAGAAAAGTATGTGGAAGGAAATCCAGGCAAAGCCAGAGGATTACTCCAGCTACCGCATCACAGAGATGACACTGGATTTTCTGGAAAAACATCCTGAAATGCGTGATCCCCAGATCCTGGTGGATGCAGATATGGAAGAAATTCCGATTTTCCGTGGGAAAATGGCATTTTACAAAGAGGCACTGGAAAAAGGAAAGGTATGTTATGAGAAAACCCAAAAGGGAGAAAAACTGACAGAGGATGAAATCGCTGAAGTAATATTGCTGAATCAGATCTATGCAGCATCCCTGCGGGAAAATGAACAGAGAAAAGAATCGGTCTATGCGGAACACCTGAAACAGGAAAGGCTGCCGGGGGGAATCCCCATGCCCATCGGACAACGGTTTACAGATATCATGGGTGGGATTCACAGCTACGACAAAGAAAATCTGGGTCTGAGGGAGATTCTGGGACCTTTGGAGATTATGCAATACAAGATGGCTCTGGAGGGAAGATGCAATGAGGCTGTGACAACACAGGGTTACGGAGATTTTACCCGGGCAGTTGCGGCAAAGTATCCGGAGAACAGAGAATTCCTGCTGGAAAAGGTGAAACAATCGGATTATTTCCGGGAAGTACTGCAAAAGCAGGGGAAAGATCTGGTAAATGCGTTGAATACCGTGAAGGACATGGGAGTATTCACGAGAGAGGATACGTTGGAGCTTCTGGAAAAAGAAGGCCTGCGGGAAAATCCGGTCACTTATCATGTTGAGGCAATACCGGAAAACAAGGTGTATGCAGAGGCACTGGAGGCAGAGCGGAGAGGAGAGGATCTCCACTCTGAAAAGTGGGAGCAACGATTCCGGAAGATGATGGGAACGGAAAATGCCATAATAGAACGGGAGAAGAAGGAAAGAGCAAAGACTATTAAGGTGGATATTTTTTCGGACCAGCTGAAACATCGCCTGTATGGTTCGGATGAAAAATGGTGCAAAGAACTACTGAGGACAACGGATGCATTGACGGAGCTGCTGACCAATGGCTCTCACTGCATATTTTTGCTGCGCCCGGACGGCACCAGAGAATATCTCACAGCACAGCCGGACGGAAGTGATCTGAACCGGCTGAAGGAGAGATGCCTGGAGGCAGAGACGAACGGCATTTTCCTCCAGGCACCCGCCGGTGCGGAGACCGGGAACGAAGTCATGGCGGTCCGTCTGGATATGGAGAATGAAGGGCGGGAATGTAAGATCATTCCATTGCGGGAGTACATCAGGACAATAGAGCGTGAGCCGTTGCCGGAGAAACCTTCTCTCTGGAAGAGAATCTTCGCATTCCTTATTTCGGATTACCGGGAAGAGGTCAAGGCTTACGAAGCAGCAGTAAGGGATCACCGGAATGCAGAGAAGCTGAAGCCTGTCGAAGAAGCGATTCACAGAGAACGTATGGAACCGACAGCGGAGCATGTCTGTGATCTTGATGAAGAAAATAATGTGTACGTGGAAAAAATGCTGCAGCTCGGTGATGAGAAGCTGGATGATGTTTTGGAAAGAGAAGACCAGAAAACGGCAGAAGCTTTGCATGTAGACAGGTTCTGCGAAAATCTGGTGAAATGTATCAAGGAAAAAACGGGTACAAAACCGGAGCCAAAGATTGCTGTGCTGGCATTTATCAACAGTATGCAGCCATCCGGTGAGCCGATGGAGATGTACCGGAACAGAACCTATACCGAGCAGGTACTGACAGGCAGTAATTACCTGAATGATGAGGAAAAAACGAGACTGGCCAGGGGGTATCTGGATCTGGAGGAACGGGTAGAAAATGATGAGCGGCTGCTTACCGGAGACAAGCTGAGATGCTTCCTGAACACCCTTATGCACCCGGAAACCGCGGTGACAGCCTTCGGCGTCGGCGCAGCAGCACTGGGAGTACTTGGGGAAGCGGGAATCAAAGAAGCTTTGAATCTGGATGAAAAGAAGAAACTCATACCTGAAATCTGCGGTATTTTGGAATATGGGAAAATCTGTCAGAAATCATCAGAAATCTGTGATGCAGCTGCAGAAATGGCGAAAAAAGAGCCGGATGCAAAACTTAGCGAGGAAGATGTCCTGACGGTCCTGATCACGGACTGTATTGACAGGGAGCGTACAGTGACCAGAAATGTATCTTCCGTGCAGGAGAATGAACTGCTTACTACTCCATTGCTGAAACGTCTTGGCAAAAAAGGAATAGAAGATTTCCGCGAAGAAGTCCGTAAGGCGGTCGGCGATGATTATCTGAAGGAACAGGCAGCAAAAGGAAACCGGAAATTTGTGGAAAGCCATAGAAATACGCTGGGAGTGTTGGGAGGAAAGAGCCTGGACAAACGGCTCGGAGGACATAAGAGACATAACGCAGCACCTAATTTGGAAAAAGTGGCAAATCCTGTTAAAAAATAAAAAAGTGGAAATTTGTCCCCGTTTTGTCCCTATGAGACTGCTATACTACAGCTATAAAGCAACGAACATCTTATTTAGGAGGATGAACCTATGAAAAAATGGAATATGAATGAAAAACGTATCTGCATGACAGTACTGGCAGTGGGAGCTATGTTTATAGCAACCGGGCTCCCCACGCAGGCAGCGGACTTCAGCTCTGTGGTGAATCCGGTGGTATCTCTGATCAACAGTTTTCTGAAGCCTCTGCTTGCTCTGGTAGCAGCAGCCGGAACACTGTACTGTGTATTGCTGGGTGTTAAGTTTGCCAAAGCAGAAGAACCTCAGGACAGAGAGAAAGCAAAAGCACATCTGAAAAATGCTATTATTGGTTTTGTGCTGATCTTTGTGCTGATCGTGGTATTGAACCTTGCGATGGATCCCCTGCAGCAGTGGGTTACCAGCAGTACCAACGGTAGCGTGAACCTCAATGGTGCAGCACCTGCAGCTACTGCAACACCTGTGGCACAATAAGCAGAACAAAATGAGAGCATACGGGTTAGCTGGGGGCTTTTTTGGAGTCTCCGGCTAATCGTGCTTTTTGTAATGACTCAGTTTATACGAAAATTTCACAGACGATTCTGGGGATTTCCGTATAAAATGAGAAACAAAAAATGCAATGAGAATAACCTGGATAATACAGGGAAGAAATTACGGGAAGGATACGAATGAAGGCAGGAAACAGATGGTTAAGTGGAATAATGGTGCTTATGCTTGGAATCGGAGCAGGTGTGGCCGGAAATTCCCTCAAGGCACAGGCGGCTGATACGTACGAGACCACCATAGATCAGGAAGCACAGCAAAAACTGGAAAGTGCCATGGGCAAAATGGTGCTGGCAGAGTGGACTCGTGTGAAAAGTGCGGATGATTTGCGGGGATGCACCACCTGGACACCTATGCGCCTGTATTATGATTTTCATGATATTTACAACAAAAGAAATGATCTGTCGGGGGAAAAAAGGCAGCTCTATGAAAAATATATGGAGAACAAGGGATATTTGATTCTGGATGGCAGCAGTGTGAGCTCGCGATCTGAATTGACATTGCAGAGTGAGGACATTTCCCACAATATTTATACCAATGATAATTTTATTGAATTGTATGCCAAAGGGCAGGGACGGAACGGATACATTTTATACAGCGGACAAAACGATAAGGATAATGACGGAGTCCCAATGTGTAAGATCTCACTGAACCCCTCCAGAACCGGTTACATGGACGTTGCCAGCAATAGTACCTTAAGGACAAATGAATCCTGGCAGGACAGTTGGTCGGTTTATCCGAAATGGAATGGACATCAGAATACCGTTTCGTTGTTCGTAAATCTGTCCGGAACCAAGGATCCGACGCTGCGAATAGAACAAAAATCAAACTATGAAGTAAGACTTTACAGTAATACCAAAGGATATACTGACGATTATGAAGAGTATTCCATGTATATCGGGAAACTGACGGATGTTACAGTCATCCAGCGGGATATCACAGTGGGAGAGGGACAGACTGTCCGGATTGACCAGAATGGAGCTGTTGCCTTGCAGGCCGGTGTGACCCTGACCGTTGAAGAGGGCGGCGCAGCCATCATCCAGAGCAGGTTTCTGAATCAGGGTACCATCGTGAACCATGGAACACTGGTCGTTATGGACGGCGGCAGCTTACAGCCTATTTACGATCCGGGTTCCGGCAGCATTCAGTGTGACGGCGGTGATATTGTCATCATGAGTGGTGGACGTTTTATGAGCAGCGAGGCACTGACATTGACGAATGGGGCAAGTATTGTGAATCAGGGTATCTTCCTGATGAAAAAGAGCCTCACGCTGGATAATTCCACACTGACTACGGAAACAGGCGGAACAACTTATCTGGGATATGGAATCAAACCGTCGGATTTCATGAATGCAGGGAAAACGACAGTTCATGAGATCGTAAATCTGACGGTACATGTCGGACCTGGATTGTTCGGAAGTTATCTGTATCCGGTGTATGCCACCAGCCTGAACCTGAAGAACGGAGGACGTCTGGTTAACCGGGGAGAGACCTCGATCCACCAGATGATTTATCGTGGAAATAGCGAGACAATCCGGGAAGATGGCGGAAAGATATATTATTGGAACTAATCGGAGGTGAAGGCTTATGCTGGAAAAAT
The DNA here is from genome assembly GCA_050872885.1 of Acetatifactor sp. Classification (GTDB taxonomy): domain Bacteria; phylum Bacillota; class Clostridia; order Lachnospirales; family Lachnospiraceae; genus Acetatifactor. The sequence goes on along the minus strand of JBNMHS010000030.1, from coordinate 26,607 downwards.
TAAAGGATCGCCTGAAGGATGTCAGTACCGGCAAGCTTTTGTTTAACGTGATCTTCATGATGGTGGGTGCACTTCTCATGGGATATATTCTGAGAGTCCTGCTTGCCAATATCGGAACAATCTTAGAGGGGCAACCTTTTTCCTGGCATCCGGAGTATCTGGTAAAAACCGGTACCTTTGTCATCGGACTGGTCTTCATGATCCTGGCCTGGGCAGTATTCTGGGTGGGAACCTCACGTTCCGGCAGTACCGCCGATGCCACGAAGGGATTTTTGGGAGGTAAAGGAAATCATGCAGTAGCTGACAGTCCACTGGAGAACAGCCGCTTTCTCACAGATAAGGAGAGAGACAAGTATTTTCCTCCTTTTGATTACACCGATGTACAGGACGTGAAAAAAGACGGCATTCCGGTGCGTGCGGTATTGAATAAAAAGGGACATCTGGAATGCAATTTTATGTCGGGAGCGCATTCTCTCGTCATCGGTGCCACCGGTTCCGGTAAGACGACGACCTTTATCAACCCCATGATCCAGCTGATCGGTGCGACGAACTGCGGCAGCAGCATGATCATGACGGATCCCAAGGGAGAACTGTTCAGCCTGCATTCCCGGTTCCTGAAGGACAGAGGATATGATGTCAAGCTGTTAGACCTGCGTGATACCTATTCTTCCAGTAGATGGAATCCTTTAGACTCTATCTGGGATATGTATCAGGAATATGTGGAGGCCGGAAAAGGAATCCGGGCGCATAAGGACAGTATGGATGACTATCCGGATTTAAAACAGGTAGACGGTGCGGCGGAACCCGGAGAACTGTGGTGCGAATGGCACGGCAGGGCTTATGCGGATATCACCCATTGTCAGGATGATGTGGCGGTGGCCAAACAGAAGATCTATGATGAGATGTATGAGGATCTGAATGATCTGATCAGTGTTATCTGTCCGATTGAAAATGAGAAGGATCCCGTATGGGAAAAAGGCGCCAGATCCATTATCATGGCAACCTGCCTGGCCATGCTGGAGGACAGCGAGAATCCGGAGCTTGGCATGACGAAGGATAAGTTTAACTTCTTCAACCTGAATAAAGCGATTTCCAACAGTGCCAATGAGTTCCAGGCGCTGAAGGAGTATTTCGAGGGAAGAAGCCCTCTGTCTCAGGCGGTCACCATGTCGAGACAGGTATTATCCGCAGCAGATCAGACCTTGTCCAGTTACATGTCCATTGCCTTTGATAAGCTGAATATGTTCAACGACAGAGGCTTATGCGGACTGACCAGTGCCACGGATATTGACGCGGCTTCTTTTGCGGAGCGGCCGACGGCACTGTTCATGAAAATCCCGGACGAGAAAGATACCCGTCACGGACTGGCTGCGGTATTCGTACTTTGCATGTACAAGGCACTGATCAAGGTGGCAAGTGCCAGAGAAGATCTGTCCCTGCCTCGCAATGTGTATTTTATACTGGATGAATTCGGTAATATGCCGAAGATCGAGAAATTTGATAAGATGATCACCGTAGGCCGTTCCCGTAAGATCTGGTTCAACATGGTGGTACAGAGTTACAGCCAGTTAAATAATGTCTATGGTGAAAAAGTGGCGGATATCGTGAAATCCAACTGCGGTATGAAGATGTTCATCGGATCCAATGATATCGGTACCTGTAAGGAGTTCAGCGAACTGTGCGGTAACATGACGGTCCGTACTACATCTACCAGTTCCCAGAGCGGTGCAAAGGCGGGAGAAGTCAGTGTGTCGACGCAGACGCAGACCAGACCGCTTATTTACCCTTCGGAACTGCAGAAACTGAACAATGCGGAATCCACAGGCAATGCGATCATCGTAACCTTTGGAAATTATCCGCTGAAAACAAAATATACTCCCAGTTATAAATGCCCGTTTTATAAATTCGGCATGATGGATACAGAAGAACTGCGCAGCCATATGTTCCGCGCGGACGAAGTATATTATGATCTGGGAAGACGTAACAGTATTATCCTCGGAGAAGCATAAGGACAGATGAGAGTGAAATTTGAAACGATTATGAAAAAAATACCGTGGCAGTACCGTTCCGGCGGGAAAATCCTTTTGATGGGAACTTTATTCTGGATCCTTGTGCTCTGTGCGGGCAGTGAAGTGCAGGCGGCGGAAGTCTCTACGGAAGGAAAACCGGGACCGGCATTTGGCACAGAGGCGGCGGACGGTGAAAGGATCGAAGAGCCGGAGATCATCTCTGATTACAGTGACACAAACGTAACGTATGGATTGGAACTGACGGCAGACCAGACGGCCATCACAGACGCGGTGATTTATGACAGCGCAAAGCAGCGTTACATATATATCACTGACCTCGGCAGAGTGGAAGCAACGGTGATGGATGGCATGATCGTAACCGGAACAGTGTCGTTGGCAGCTGAGACCGGAATGCCGGTCTCTTTGTACAAGGACGGAGAACGACTGGAACAGTCAGATATGACGGAACTTACGGACAGTGGCTATTATGTATTGCAATATAGTGGTAACGACGGAATTCCGCAGACGATCCTGGAGTTTACGATCGTTCCGGAGTTGACCGGAATGATCAACAGGTATTCCCTGCCGGCGGGATTTACGGTGACGAATGCTTCCTATAACGGAGAGACGCTTCCGGCATCTACGGAAGTGAGCATGGAAAAAGAAGGAAGCTACCGTATTACCTATGAGTGTAAGCGGACAGGTGTGTTGTATGAACTGGATGTGGATATCGACCATACACCGCCGGTGCTTAAGCTTGCGGCAGTAGAGGATGGAGTGACCAGAGGTCCGGTGGATATTTCCGACCTGGAACCGGGAGCTTCCGTATACATGACGTTGGACGGCAGCCGGTACAACTACAGAGAACAACTGACCAGAAGCGGTAAGTATGAGATCTGGGTCTATGATGCCGCAGGAAATGTAAGCAAGTACGATTTTACTATCATGGTCTATCTGGATGCCGGCGGATATGCATTTTTTGCAGTGTTCTTACTGTTGATTCTTGGAGTGGCAGCCTATATGATGATCGAGAAGAAACGACTTCGGGTAAGGTAGGAGAATAACACAGATGATATTCACAAATAGACAAAAGAAGGGCAGGTGACGACCGGATGCAGCAAATGATGCCGGTTATGGCAATTTCTTTAATTTCAAATGCGGTGGACACAGTCAGTGAAGTGACAGATACAGTCCTTGGGGACAGTGTGTCAGGCTGGATCTCGGATGGCCTGCAATGGGTGCTGAATAATACCATATTCCGTCTGCTTTACTGGATAGCAGCGGCTTTCTGCTGGCTGATCGGCATCCTGTATGATATGTTTGAGGTCATGGCGGGACTGGTAAAGGTCAGCTATGACGGAGAGAAAAATTATCTGATCAATATCTTTTTTGCCAATAGTTCAGTGACCAGGGTATATTGGGGAATGGCAATGATCGGATTTGCCCTGTGCTTTGCATTTACTATCATTGCCGTGATTAAAAAGATGTTCGACATGGAAGGCAAAATGCAGCAGTCCATGGGGGCAATCTTGGGAAATTGCGTCAAAAGTATTCTGATGATCTGTCTGATGAGTGCCTTTATGTCGGCGCTGCTTAATATGAGCAATGTACTGATTCAACAGGTCATGTATGTGTTTAACAATTCGGAGGATCTGGGAAAAGAGAAGGAGATCACCTATACAGACGAAGAATATGCCGCAATGGCCAGGGTATTAAGTACGATAGGAAATTACTCCCTGAACCCATCCTGGACAAGCCGGTATAATATCAACAGCTGCTTCAATGACTTCAGGGAAGACCTGCAATGGCTTTGTGACCAGCAGGTGTTTGATGTCTATTATGATGAGGACATTATCGGATTTGTCTGTTGGCAGTCGGAACTGCAGCGTATTGTATATACCGTGGATCTGAGCAAGGATCAGCCTCTGGACGTATATAATGAGAATCTGACGCTTGCGTTGGAACATACGGTAGAAGTAATGCAGACGAACCAGAATTTTGTCCCGATTTCCGGCTATAACAGAGTCTCCCTGGCGGCAAATGAGACAGTTCCTTTGGACAGAGTGTTGTTTTTAATGTCTACCATGCGGGCGGCGAACAATTCTGTTTATAATGAAAATGCCAGCTTTACGGATGCACTGCGGGGACCTTACTATAACGGTGACAAGAGCATCTATGATTTTGATACCGTGAGTGCTGACTTTAATATCGGTATGGCGACGGATTATATTCTGCTGTTCCTGGTTGGATGGATCATGATCAAGGATCTGGCGGAGATCATTTTTACCTGTGTATCCCGTATCTTTAACATGATACTGCTCTACCTGATCTCCCCGCCGCTGATTGCGGCAACACCGCTGGATGGCGGCGGAAAGCTGCGTCAGTGGATCACGGCAATGGTGGTACAGAGTTTCGGCGTATTCGGTACGATCATCTCCATGCGTATTATGATGCTGCTGATACCGGTCATGCTCAGCGACAAGCTGGTACTGTTCGGTAATGTATTCCTGAATATCCTGGGAAAAGTGGTTCTGATCCTGGGTGCACTGGAAGTCGAGAAGAAGGCACAGGGACTGATCACCGGTATTCTGGCGGATAATGCAGGATTCCAGGCGATTAACGCCGGAGACATGAAAGAGACCGCAGGAAGATTCCTGGGCGGAGCGGCAGCAGCCGGTATGGGAAGCCTGAAAATGGGTCTGGAAACCGCAAAAGCGGGTGCCCGGGCAGGTATTGGTGCCGGTAAACTGGCAGGAAAAGGCGCACTGGCGGCCGGCAGGGCAGGAGTCAATGCCGGTGGCTGGGCAGCAAAAAAGATAGGTAATATGTTCAGCAAAGACGGCGGAGCACCGGGAGAAGGCGCAGCGGCCAGCACATCCAATCCCGTGAAAGCAGGGGGAGCGGCCGGCAGAGACAGCGGCATCGGTGAAGGAATCGAACTGCAGGATATGAGCAGCAGGGCAGGCAGCGCAGCGGCCGGCGGAGGCGTTGCCGGAGGAAACCGGACAGGAAATGCTCCTTCCAGAGTGACGGAAACGACAGCAGCGGCAAAGGACAGCAAAACGGCAGGAGCCGGGACGGAAAACATGTCTTCCGGGGCACCGAAAGCCGTGAACACGGCAAAACGTCCGGCAGGAAATACACCTTCCGGGGCAGCAGAAAACAGGAGTGCGGTAAAACGTACGACGGAAAATACACCTTCCGGGGCAGCAGAAAACAGGAGTGCGGTAAAACGTACGACGGAAAATACATCTTCCGGGGCAGCAGAAAACAAGAGTACGACAAAACACCCGGCAGGAACGGCTTCTTCCGGAACTACAGAGACGAAGAGTCAGGCAAACGGCGGTACGGGAAAATCCGGCAGACGGATGTATGATCCGCTGAGCAATCCGGGTCCGAACAATGAGGCATTGAAAGTAAGTCATTCCAAAACGCCGAAAAAAGTACCACCGGTGATTCCGGATGATAAAAAGTAACTGAGAAACAGATAAAGGAACAAATGTATGAGACTGATACCGGGAAAGACAAAAGTACAAATAGAGCTTTTTAAGGGTATAAGCCTGTGGGATATGCTGGTCACAGGTATTGGCGCACTGCTGATACTGTTAGTACTGATATCTACCTTGCCTTTCAAATTTTATATTGTATTGGGGATCGGTCTGATCTTTGTCGGTCTGCTGGTACGGATGGACACTGTACCGAATTATCTGTATCTGCTTCATATTCTGCGGCATTTCAGCTACAGACGTAAGTATGATAAGGTCTATGATGATGCTACTCTGGTTGCCATGAACAGTGAGAATTCCAGAGAACAGCTGATAGAAATGTGGGGAAAGAAAAAAAAGAGACCACCTGTCCAGACGGAACGGAAAACGAAACAGGCTGAGGAAGGGCTCCACACAGCTGAAACTCAGGTATTGGACAAAAAAGCGCTGAAAGAACTGATCCGGCAGGAAAATGCGATACTGCATGACAAAAAGGCAACCAAGGAAGAACAGGATGCGGTATGGCTTGCGAGAGCACAGCGGAGTGCAGCCAAAAAGGCTGCGAAGAGTGCATCGAAGGAAAAACGGGTAGAGCGGGAGGATATGGAGAAAATCATCCCCTTTACTGCGATCAAGGACAGTTGCATCGAATACGATGGAAAGTATTACGGAGCGGTACTGGAAATTCCTCCGGTGGAATTTCGCTTTTTAAGTCCTTACCGCAGGGAGAACTCTATTGTAAACGGACTGGGACGTGTGCTTCGGAATCTCAGAGGGGAATTTTCGGCAAACATTGTCAAGCTGGAGAGACCCTTGTTATATGAAAAGTATTTACAGAAAGAATATCAGAAGCTGAGTGACCTCAAGGCTTCTTTTGAAAACGGCATGCTTAAGGAAGAAGAGCTGCAGGCCCGTGTGGAGATTCTCTATGACCGGATCGAGGAATTACAGAAGCTGTGCGGACAGGAAAAAGTAATCGCGCCGTTTTATTATCTTGTGATCTATGAAAGTGACAAGAGACAATTGGAAGTACAGCTGGGGACGGCCATAGATACCCTGCGAGCAGGCGAACTGGAATGTAACAGACTGGATGACAGAGAACTTGCAATTTTTTTGAAGTATTCGAACGATCTGGATTTTGATGAGCATGATGTGGATAAGATCGTACCGGAGCAATATGCTGCGTGGGCAATGCCGCAGACCGTAGACATCAATGTACGCACGGTGGAAATCAATCATATCATGTCACATAATATGTGTGTGGTAGCATATCCGAGTCTTGTGGATGATGCGTGGCTGGCAACTGTGATGTCCATGCCTGCCACCAAGGTAGTCGTTAAATGCCGCCCGATGGAACATGGCAAGGCTGTGCGGAATCTGGACCGTTCCCTGCAGGAACTGCGTGGCCAGCTGACAGCGACCAATGTGGATTCCAAGGTGATCGAGTTACAGAATCACATACAGACCCTGGGAGAGCTGCTGGCTACCTTACAGGGGGATAATGAGATCCTGCTGGAGACGAATATTTATGTTACGGCATATGATATTGCGGCGACCAGAGCCAATCCTAAGATCATGCAGCCCCCCGTTTCCCAGAGATCCAATATCACCAGCATGAAAAAGATGGTCCGCAGACTGTATCAGGAACAGGGCTTTCGGCTGAACAACATGGAGTTCAACCAGATGCAGGCATTTATCGGCTCGCAGATCAGTGCGTGGGACCCGATGGCAAAGGAAGGCCGCGGAATCCCCAGCAATTCTCTTGCAGCCGCATATCCCTGGGTATTTGCATATGTATCGGATGAAGGCGGAATGAAACTGGGAAGCAGTGACGGAGTTCCGGTCTTTATTGATTTCTTCCGGAGAGACAGCGAACGTATCAATTCCAATATGGTCATCATCGGTAAGTCCGGATCCGGTAAATCCTATGCGACCAAAGATATTCTGACGAATCTGGCTGCGGATAACAGTAAAATATTCATTCTGGATCCGGAGAATGAATATACCGAGCTGGCAGAGAATCTTCACGGTAAATTTATTAACGTCGGAAATGCCACGAAAGGACGGATCAATCCGTTCCAGATCATCACGGCGCTGGATGATGACGGAGAAGAAGAGAACAGAGATACCGGAAGCTATGCGACACATCTGCAGTTTCTGGAGGAGTTTTTCAGACAGATCCTGCCGGATTGCGACAAAGATGCCATGGAGTATCTCAATAGCCTGATCGATCGTATGTACACGAATTTCGGCATTACCGGTGAGACAGATCTGTCAAAACTGACACCTGAGGATTATCCGATCTTTGATGACCTGTATGATGCGATCCTGCAGGAGTTCCAGCAGACGGATAATGAATACGTCCGGTCTATTTTGCGTATTTTGATGAACTATATTGCAAAATTCTCTACGGGAGGACGTAACGCAAATATCTGGAACGGACCTTCCTCCATTACAACGGATGAGAACTTTATCGTATTTAATTTCCAGAGTCTGCTGTCCAACCGCAACAATACGATTGCCAATGCGCAGATGCTCCTGGTGCTGAAATATGTAGATAATGAGATCATTAAGAACCGGGATTATAATACGAAATACCATGCCAACCGTAAAATCGTGGTAGCAATCGATGAGGCACATGTATTCATTGATACAAAATTCCCTGTGGCACTGGATTTCATGTTCCAGCTGGCGAAGCGTATCCGTAAATATAACGGTATGCAGATCGTCATTACACAGAACATTAAAGACTTTGTGGGAAGCGAAGAGATCGCCCGCAAGTCCACGGCTATCATCAATGCATGTCAGTACAGTTTTATTTTTGCACTGGCACCCAATGACATGCAGGATCTGTGCACTTTGTATGAGAAAGCCGGCGGAATTAATGAGAGTGAACAGGAACAGATCACTTCCGCACCCAGAGGACAGGCATTTACCATTATGGGAGCATCCAGCCGTACCAGCTTCCGTGTAGAGGTGCCGGATGATGTTGTGGATATGTTCCAGAACTCTGCATATGAAAGCCGTTATTTCGTCGGAGAGCAGGGTGCGGAATACTGGGAGAATTTCATCGGAGACAGCAGGGAGACGGCACTTAAGAACCGTAAGAATATCTCTGAGGAGAAGGAAAAACTGGAGCAGAACGTTCCGAAGAAACATGTTACATTTACCGAACTGACTGAGGAAGAAGCCGAAGCGGAAGAACTGGAACAGCTGCGGAAAGAGATGCTGCAGGAGCAGGAAAAGCAGCAGAAAAAACCTGCAGTGATCTTCGAGAAAGTGCCTGCAGAGCCGGAATCTGTCGAAGAACAGCAGACAGCTGCGGAACCGCAGGCGCAGAAAGACGTAACAGCAACGGCAGCGGACACAGTCACAACCGGTGCCATGGCACCGACAGGTTCTATGGCAATAGAACAGACGCTGACACAGATTCTTCAGAAATTCAGTTACGACTCCATGACAAACGAGATTCAGCGCGCCGTAAAGGAGCAGGTGGAGAAGGAACTGGTGGCAAGAGGTATCGATCCCGAGGCACCGCTTAAGAACTTTACAGACCGAACAGAGGAAGCAAAGCAGCCTGAGGAGGCACCCGCTATCGAGGAAACGGTTCCGGAGGAGACGGTTACAGAAGAACCTGTATCAGAAGAATCTGTATCAGAAGAACCTGTTGCAGATACAGAAGGATTCACGGAGAGTGAAGATTATGATGATTTCTTCGGTGACGGGGCAGACTTCGCCGGCTTCCTGGCTGACGATGATGAGTCTGCGGAGGAAGAAGATTTCAATCTGATGGAAATGTTACAGAAACAGGCAAAACAAATGGAAAGTGTCACGCCTATCGATACCATGGATGCATATGGTGATGAAGTGGTAGACATTACCCTGGAAGACCTGGTGAAGTATATACAGAAAAATATATATCATATGTGATAACGGGAAACATCCCGGCAAGGAGGATAAAGACATGAATATGAAACTGATCAATCACGGAGACAGCGGAGAACTGATCATGGAGGGCAGACTGGATACCAATACTACTCCGGAGGCGGAGGAAGTATTTAACCAGATGATAGATAGGTTCCAGACATTAAGCCTGAATATGGAAAAACTGGAATATGTATCCAGTGCGGGACTGCGGGCACTGAAGCGTCTGCACGTAGGCATGGCGAAAAAAGGCGGCAGTCTGGAACTGAAAAATGTAAACAAGATGGTAATGGAAGTATTTGAAATGACGGGATTTGCGGGCTTATTGAAGTTCGTGTAACAGACACAGACACATCAGAGGAAAGGCAATGAAATTTATGCTGACAGACAGAAACAGGGGAAAATGGTATCAACAGCGAAAATGGCAGCTTTCGGGAGTGGGAGTTCTCACTCTGATAGCTGTATGTGTGCTGCTTTTATTTACAGTACAGAAGACATCCGCAGCAACGACACCGCAGAATACATACGCAATCGCATTTTCTACGGGGGCATCCGCCATGGAACTGTCACAGCTACAATACATTGCCGTAGACTATACCGATACTGCGGGCGTGAAGCGTACCGAGTACCTCACGGCAGATAAAATCCCGGCAAAGAGTAATGCCATTGTGGAGGCAGCGGGTACGCAGAATGCTCTGCGCAGCCGTATTCAGAATGCCATGGGGTATGACCTGGGCTACAACAGTGACGACCGTTTTGCGGAATACACCGTAAAAACAATTCTATTCTCGCCGGAATATACAGTAAGTACAGTAGATGGCGTACAGTTCCTGACTAAAAAGAGCGGCAAATGGACCTGCGAGGGTCTGCGGGTCTATAAAGTGAACCAGTTGTACGGCAGAAAAGGAAACTCCTATGTGTCTGCCGACAACTATGTAAACTTCAGCGGTACGCTGTTACTTACAACGGAAAGCGGCACCAAGACGTTGAACTGGACGGAATTCCAGCTGATCCGTTTCAGCCAGAGCAGTAACTCCGCGGTAAAAATGGTGGCAGTCAATCAGAACTATGACAGCAGAACAGACAGTGATTATCTGATCTGTCTGGATATTGCGGATGAATACCGGGCGGGATTTGAATCTCTGGCAGCGGAATATCAGGACGGACGTACCGGACTGAACGGCTTGCAGGAAGCGGAAATGTTGAAGCTGCGTATCGTGTATCGGGATATTTACGGTGCCCGCAGGATGATATCTGTGCCCGTGATCAGTAATGTTATAGGATATGCACTGGACAATGGTGTGGATCCCGGGGACAGCTCTGCCCTTCTGGGACTGGCAGGACAGGGAGAAACCATCGCCATGAAGGTATCTCTGCCGGATTTTGCGGAGTTTTATACCGGGGCGGATAAGAGCGGAAACGCTGCGGGAGCGGCAATCTATCTGAGCTGTGGCGGTGACAATCTGTTGGACGAAACCGGTCTTACCCTAAAAACGTCGGGGAGGACTTCCCAGCGTGTAGACAGAGCGAAAAGCATGTCGGACGCACTGACACTGAACAGTGTGAGAATGTATAACATATCCGAGGCTACCGATGCGGCAAAAGGCTATAGCATTGCGGCGGCGTCTCTCAGGGTAGAAGACGGACTTTTGCGTGTGGATGTGCAGGGAACCCCTTGTTTTTACCATATGACATCCTCGGTTCAGGGTGATGTTATCAGTTATACGGGGAACGAAGTAAGCCTGACCATGAATCCTTATCAGGGGGATGTCAGCTTTGAAAAGTCACAGAGCTATGAAAATCAATATCTGATCGAACTGCATACGGATGATACTTCTCTGGCGGCGACGCAGAGTGACCTGAGTGTCGAGTTCAGTTACATGGATCTGTCCAATGTATCCAGAGTAACGGACTCCTACAATGTAAAAGAACTGGTCAACGAGTTTTATGGTTACTGGCCTTCGAATGGCTCTGATTACGGTTATCTGCAGGGCGCTGCACAGGGCGGTGTATTACGTTTCGTGATCACCCTGACAAATGTGGATTACTTTACCGGAATCCGTGTCAGTGTAGATGGCGGGGATGAGTGGCAGCTGGCAGGAATGGACATTTATGCTCTGCGCAGCCTGGAGACGCGCAAGGGAAGTTTTCAGGACTCCAATGCCGGAGCTGTACAGTCTCATGTGGTATATGACAGAGCATTTGAAGGAGTAAAGGCTTACGGAATCGTAAATATGCAGATGCTGGTTGAGAATAACAGCAGCAAGGAATTTTCTTTTACTTCTGACAAGATTCTGGAACTGGATGTGACAGACTGGAGCAATAAAAGGTATGCCATGAGTTATGCGGATGCCTGTACGAATCTGGGACTGAATCTGTCCAAATATAACTATACGGTAGAGGTAAATGTGGCAAGCGATGCACAGTCCACATATTCCGACGGAGACAGCGGCAGCCGCAACCAGTTCTTCTTCCGGCTGCAGTTTGAAAACGGCAGCAGCGGATATGTGCTGGCCAACCAGCAGATCACTTCCGACGGCTTCCGGGCCGGCCAGACCGAGACCTTTACGATAAGCACAAATCAGGACTACGGGGATGTAACGGCAGTACAGATCATACCGGAGACGAAAAACAGCGAAGATTATACTTACGATAAGCTGAACATAGATTCCATCAGGGTCATTCAGAACAGTACGACATCCATGAGCAAGACCTGGACGATCAGCAGTGTTGGCTGGATCGGAGCGGATTATAAGGATCCGGGCAGAGAGAACGGACTGCGAAGTCAGCAGGGAAAATATGAAGCAGAGCTGGCCAAGACCTTTAAAGTGGATTATATGACCAATGTTGCCAATCTGTTGTTCTGTTTAAGCACCGGTTCGTATAAGGATAATGAGGGAAATCCGGTGGAGCAGTATCAGGGCAGAGTGGATGTGACCCTGCAATACGTAAGCACTACAGGAGAAAACCGTACCGCTACATATGATATTGTAAAATATATGTATGATTATATGGGGAAGACAGTACCCAAAAACGAAAACGGAGAAGACAGTGGTGCAGTCAGCGATGTAAACTATATGTTCAGGGAGGGACATATGGACCGCTTTATTCTTCCGGTATCCGATATTGAGTCCCTGACAAGGGTAGACTTCTATCCTACCAGTTCTAACGGAACGACATGGGAGATCGGCAGTCTGTCGGTATCGGAGATTGCGGAACAGGGCAGCCGCTACATCAATGAGAACAATGAGTACATCTACACGGGCGAGACCAGACTGCTGTGCAGCAACGCTGAAGAGATCAACGCAATGGTATGCCCGAAGGGTGTCAGACAGGAAGGCGTAAAAGTCAATATGACGGAAAACAAGCTTCTCATGGATGCTGAGAGCACCCAGTGGGTATCTGTAGTATCCAGAGAACCGATTTCCACCAGAGATATGCTGAACGTCTACCTTTATATGAAGGATGACGCAGTGGACAAGAGCTACTATGATCTGACCGCTACGGTAGAATATACCAATGTCCGCGGACTGGTAGCCAGATCCGGTGAGCGCAGGATGAACCAGAGTGATAATCCCGAAGAAAATATGTTCTATCTCATGGGCCTGGAAGTTAAGGAAATGAGTACGCTGAATCAGCTGGTCATCAGAAATGTATCGGATCAGGCTTATTATACGCCGATCAACTATGCAGTGGTGCAGAGAGTCAGATCGGGTGTTATCATAGATACCTATTATATTTATTTCGGTGGCGCAGATCCCGGAAGTTCCAATACCGCGGTCAAGGCGGGACCTTCCGGCGCATCACAGAGCACCGGAGAGTATCAGGTGGTAACACTGGATTTCGGCGGTTCCACACAAAATATACAGCTGCTGCCGGAGAACAGAGATGTGGCGGTAGCTATCAGATATATATCCAGTGCGGGCAATTTAGGCACTTCACAGACAGAGTATAATTCTCCGTATATTTTCCTGACGGATCAGCAGTATTATACACTGTATAACGGACAAAGTGTTGATATCACATTCCATGAAAAGTACGTGAGCCGGATCACGGGAATCACGATCGTACCCTCCGGTCAGGTACAGGCAGATATCACGGGTGCGGTAGCCGCTACCTATCAGGAGACAGATACGCAGGCGAATCCTGCAATAGATCCGGTACCTACCGGATGGTACAGCTTCCCCGGACAGCGCCATATGGAAGTCCGGGCGGGAAGTAATATCGGTTCACTGATCTTGAGCGATCCTGTCATTGCCACAGATAAGGAAAGACTGAATGATGTGGTAACTCCGGTGACCATGACGATCAAGACAGCGGGAGCGGCCAGAGAGTACGAGAGCGGAACATCTACACCGATCCGCATGAATCTGTACTATGTACGTGCGGACGGACAATCGGAAACATATACGGTACAGGATATTACAAAGGTATGTACCACAGGCAGCAGCTTTGCCACAGATGGTACGGCTACAATGAAATTTATGCTGACGGGCGTAAAAGCATTGAAATCCGTTACTTTTGAACCGTATGACGATGATGAGACCAATATCGCAGCATGGACGCCGGAGACCCTGACTATCCAGAGAAGAACCGCATTCGGAACTGACACTATGATCCGGCAGATCGGCAAGCGGATCTATGAAGGACATGCGGAGGATTCCAGAGTTCTTCTGACCAATATGGTAATATCGGCTACTGTTGCTGTGAAAAAGGATGGGGCAAGTGAATACTCACAAACCTATGACACTATGATACAGGATGTGAACCTGCTCATAGAGACCCCGGAGACGCTTCGCATTTTGCCGCAGCTGACAGGAAGCGAACAGGGATTTGATTATCGCCTTGAGAAGATTGACAGCAGTGGAACGGCAATGGCTGAGATACCCTTGACAAGTGATCACGGAATCAGTATGGATGAACGGAACTATATGTTGATCGATACGGCAAAGCTGACAGCAGGCAGTTACCGGCTGACAATCTATTCCAGGGAGAATCAAGCATACAGTACCGTTGTAAAATTCGTAAAGTCGGCAGATGTGACTGTTTCGGACGGCAACGGTAATGCCGGCAGCACCGCCAATGTTAACGGTAATGCCGGCGGCACCGTAGCCGCTGATGATAATGCCACTGCCAAGGCAGATAACGGTAATTGAAAAAGCTCCGGTGAGCCGGGAAAAAGCAAAAGAGTAATAGTAATACGGGAATGAGGTCAAGTATGAAGATACTGGCAGTGGATGACGAGACGCTGGCACTGGAAATGCTGGTGGAAGCAATTGAGGAAGCATGTCCGAAGGCGGAAGTGCTGGGATTCCAGAATCCGGCGGATTGTCTGGAAGAAGCAAAAAAGGGAGTGTTTGATGCGGTATTTTCCGATATTCAGATGCCACAGATGAGTGGGCTGGAATTTGCGGAAAAACTGCAGAAGATCCGCCCCGGGGTAAATATCATATTTATTACAGCTTATGACAATCATGCGGTGGAAGCCATGAATCTTCATGCCAGCGAATACCTGATGAAGCCTGTCACTGCCAAAAAGATCGAAAAAGAACTTAAGGATCTGCGTTACCATGTAGAGGCAGCAGAAGAATATAAGTGCAGGATCCAGTGCTACGGCAATTTCGAGATCTTTGACAGACAGGGTCTGCCGGTTCATTTCCGGAGAAGCAAGTCAAAGGAAGCGCTGGCGTATATCATACACCGGGAAGGGGCTGCCTGCACGACCAGAGAGATCGCTGCGGTTCTGTTCGAAGATATGCCGTACGATGAACAGCAGATGAATTACCTCAAGAAGATCCTGGCATCTATGGTACAGGATCTGGAGGCAAACGGTGTGGATGATATTATCGTAAGGCAGAGAGGAAATATCGCTTGCAACATGAGCAAATGTAATTGTGATTATTATAATGACCCGAAACGGAGGGAGAATCCGGATCAGGAGTACATGTCCCAGTACAGTTGGGCGGAGTACGAATAAGCGAGGAGATTACTATGGATCAGATCACAGTGCCTGCGAAAACAGAACAGCTTGACCGGGTGCAGGAGTTTGTCACAGAGCATCTGGAATGCCATGACTGCTCCATGAAGGTCATGATGCAGATAGAGATCGCAGTGGAAGAGATATTCGTTAATATCGCAAATTATGCTTATCAGCAAGAGAGCGGGGAAGCGACGATCGGCTGTGAGGTCAGTGGGGATCCGCTTACGGTCGTGATACAGTTTACCGACCGGGGCAGGCCGTTTGATCCCTTGGTGAAGGAGGATGCCGATACGTCCCGGGATGCACTGATAGAGCACGAAGGGGGACTGGGGATCCTCATGGTCAAAAAAAGCATGGATGAGGTTGGCTACGCTTATGAAAATGGCTGCAACATCCTTACGATAACGAAAAAATTAGAAGAATAGAGGGATTTGTCCACTATTTGTCCCTGTGGAAATTCTAAAATAAGAGTATACCGCACATAGTAGGTATACTTTTATTTTTACATTATTTTATGGAAGAGGTATCGGAATGGCATGGGAAGATGAGATCATTACCGGCAATAACCAGCCGGAACTGCATTTGTCCGATCGGGAAATAGAACAGGAATACAGCTATCTGAAGGATTATCTGAGAGAACAGGGACTGGATCTGACGAAGGAGGAAGATCTGGCAAGACTGCAACAGATAAGCGGAGAGACAGCCATAGCGGTGGAGCGTGGCGGCGACGAAAAAGCGTTCCACAAGAAGCTGGTGGAGGGGATCCACAGCGGCAATATTTTCTTCTACCGGGAGAATGAAACGGTTCCCCGTCAGATCAGACGCAGTAATGACGGGAAATACAGTGTCAGTGAGCCCCTGGATCAGATCAAGGCGCCGAAAGCGTTCGGTTCCATGAAGAAACCGAATATTTTTATCCGGATCCTGAATAATGTATTCGGCATGTTCCGGGAACGCATGGATGCTTATAAGGCGCAGAAGATTCCGGAGAAACCGAACATTTTTGTCAGGAAGCTGAATCAGTGGTTCGGTCTGTTCCCCAAGAGGATGGAGAAGTACAACAGAGCCGTGGAGCGGTGGCGGGCCAATATCAATACTGTCAGTCGTTATGAGAACCTGAAAAAGATCTTCCGGCTGTCAGAGCAGCAAAAGGACAAAACACCAGCGAAAAATGAGCAGCTTACGAGACAGAGGCAGCCACAGGCCAAAGCACAGGCTGCTGCGGCGGAAGCGGAGAGAGAACAGCTTCAGGCAGAGACGAAGGCAGCTGAGACGGGAGCGGAGAGAGAACTGTCACAGGCAAAGGCACAGGCTACGGAAGTGGGAAAAGAGCAGATGCAGGCGCAGGCACCGGAAGCAGGTGAAAAGCAACTGCAGACCGGAAACGACCCAAGGGATGCCGAGATCGCAGCCCTCAAGGAACATGTGCAGGCTCTGTGGGGGCAGATAGATGTCATGCAGGAACAGATGCAGAATATGCAGAAGCAGCTGCAGGCGACACAGCCCGTTCCCAAGGAAGCACATATACAGGATGAGAAGACCGTCCAGACCAGGCAGCACACACAGGATGTACAGTCAGCCCATGAGGAGCAGCGTATTCAGGATGTACAGCCCATTCATGAGGAGCAATCCAGCCGGGATACACAGTCCGTTCAGGAGGTACAGTCCGGGCGCAGTGCAGAACAGGTGACACAGGATCAGAGCCGCAGGACAGTGCAGAGAGCACTTGGAGCGGATCCGACAGCACAGCAGGCGAAGCGTTCCGCACCCAGACCACAGACCGCCCAGAGAGAGGAATACCGTAAGCCCCCGGAGCAGCAGGCACCGAAACAGGAATCCCCGAAGATAACTCCGGGACTTGCGGATGCCGGACAGCAGATCCGCGAGATCGACAAAATGCAGCAGGCCATTATTAACCTGGGACCGGACTGGAAGAAAAACGTTTTGACCGTAGCAGCTCTGGCAGAAAACGGGAAAGACCTGAAAAATATTTTCGACTATGCCGCAGGCAGAAGCAAGAATCCCGGGGAAACGCAGAAAGCATTACAGGATGCCCTACAGAGAACCGAGAACCTTCAAAAGGAAAACGACAAAGACGGCATGGCAAGAATGCTGGCCAACGGTCTCCAAAATGCGGTGGAGCTCTATGAGAACAATACACTGATGGGTGCAAATGCCGTGGTGCAGGGAAAATGCTGCGGACAGATGTTACAGATGATACAAAAGGATCCGGAGATTGCAAAGATCGCCGCAGAGCGATATGGTTTGCAGGAAGATCTTATGCAGAGAGCCAGAGGCGCTTCGTATTGTTCGGAGCTGTATGACAGTGGACTGCGTGCGAAAGAGAAGCTGTTACAGGCGGCACAAAAGCCCGGAAAATGGATCGACAATGCAGGCGGCATCGGCGAAGCCAGAGCACTTTCCACCAAGGTCATGGCCATGGAAGCCGTACAGACCGACAAACTCAGCCAGTACATGGCTTACAGACAAGCTCCCGGGATCCCCCTGGAGAAAGGCCCGACCCAGTTCCAGCAGTACGTTGGGAAGATGGAGGATATCGCGCTGGTCAACCGTAAGATGAATTCCATGATCGGCCGCCGGATGGGCGGAGAGGCGACGTTAAAGCGGATGACGAACCGGGATATCACAGACAGCCTGGGAAGCCAGGATCCCATGCACGGCATGAACCGTATGGTGGGACAGATCCGCAGGAAAGCCGCCGCACAGCAGGCGAACATGCCAAGACAAAAGAACCAGATGTCCCACAAACCGCCACAGAACACTGCCCGGGCAGCGCACTAGAAGACCCGGATTCCGGCAGAAGGAAAAGCAAAACATAAAAACGACAAATGATGTGTCAGGTATCGCATACATAGAAAGGATGACAGAATATGCCGACAAGACAGGAGCAAATAGCAGCAGCTTATAAAAAGATCAAGGAAATTACAGGATTAAAATTTGATGAAAAGGATGTAAAACAGGTAGAGAAGGCCATCGGACAAATCTACATCAACGGACACAATTACTGTATCAGCAATCGTGTGCGTCCGCTGGGAACAGTAGAAGACGGGAAGATATTTGAAGTGGCAAAAGCACTTGAGAAGGCACAGGATCCGGCAAATAATAGCTTTGTCAGTATCATGAAGCCGGATGATCCTTATGCGGTTCCCCGCATGGTTCCTTACAGAAATCCGAATGCTTCTATATTCAGCAAGAAGTGGATCCTGAACGATGCGGCCAAAGCCTATGAACAGAACTTTAAGAAAACACATAGGGAGAATATCCGTAAGCTGAGGGAAGATCTTAGGTCAACAGCGAAAAACGAAAAATATTTATATGATGCGGCACTGTATTTTGACAGAAATCTTTTAGAGGAAGACGGAAGTTTTAAAGACAGAGGCAACTACATAGAAGAATTTACCACCAGAACGGAAAATTCGATTGATATGTGCAACGCTTTACTGCTGGGCAGGGGATATACGCTGGATGACTTGCGCAGCAACGATGTTGAGGTGCAGGAAGCGAAAAAGGCAGTCGGACAGGAAATAACTGACCTCATCTACGGAACCGGCTCTCATCAGGAAAAGGGCGAGAAACTCCAGAATTTGATGGATGAAATGATTGAGGGCTTCCGCCGGCAGAAGATGAAATCTGTGGATTATTCCGATGACAGTACGTTTGACAATGCAAGATATAATCATATGCTTGCAGTACTGGTTACAAGTGTGGAACAGATGATCAACAAAGCAAGGGATGGAGAATTTATTAATAATCCCCGCTTGGACGAACAGGAAAAACGTCTTGTGCGCATAAAGAATTTCACCGACGGAATTGCAATGCTGGACAGCAATAGAATCGCAGAGATAGAGAATGAGTCCAGAATGCCGGAGGCCATGATCAATCAGCTATTGATGGACCGGATGGGAACCGGCTACAATCTCTATCGTACCGCAGAATGGAATAAGGTAGAGAATGAGATCAACATCGGACATACGATCCAGAATGCCATTGATGAGGATGCCGGAGATATCGATACACCGTCGGATGCCTATCAGGAGGCTTACGACAGTTTCGTGAAAACGGGAAATCCGGAGCCTTTTAAAGCATTGCTGAATCAGTATGTGGATAAAAATGAAACAGTGATACAGAAGGTGGAAGCGAATGTCCGGCTTGCGGCAAACGAGAAGAAGGTTCTTCCGGATCCGCAGGATAAGGATTACTGGTATGAAGGAATTCCGGGGATGACTACATCCGATTATCTGCAGGGACTGGGTAAGGCCCTGAAAGCCAATTCCTCAAGTCAGACAGGCCGTGCATCCACAATGCGGAATCTCTTCCTGGCATACGGGTTATATGAGGCGGAACAAAACGGACAGACCTACTCCATACAGGACTTCTTTACCAATACAGAGCTGCAGAAGGAGACAGGCAGGAAAGCCTATGAATTTTTCACAGCGCATCCGATTCCCGGAACAACCCCGGAGGAAACCGAGGCAAATGTGAAGGTATTCGGTCAGGTGATTGCTGCCCTGGACCGCAAACTGTTGGATACCGAAATCCCCAAATGCAATTTTGAGGATCAGGCAGAAGCTGTTTCCGGGAGAAAGTATCTGCACAACTTAAAATCACTTATGACTGACAGTCATCAGTTGAACGGACTGGTGCCCAGGGATATGTGGCAAGTGTTTGAAGCAGAACAGGGCGGTAAAGAGAAATATGAGGAGATCAAGAATCAGATTTCCATTGCCGAGGATCTTGTGCAGGCAGAACATTCGCTGTACGATATCCCAAGGATGAGAAAGTGGGCCGTCAAAGATCTGTTCAGACATGTGGATGAGGTGCATAAAAGCATACAGGGTGTCTATCTGTTTAATACCATAGGAAAGGAATGTCCGGGAAAGAAAATCGGTGAATTGCCGAAGGATAGCGTCACCGCCCAGGAATTTGCTATTATTGAAGAGCATTCGCAGGCTGCCATACAGCTTTCTCTGATGGACAAGACCAACACGCTGCAGGGGAAAAAGGATGTATTGGAGTACATTACCAGCTTCGGGGAAAAGGATCCTGCATCGGTAGTTGAGAATATGAAAAGCGCTATGGAAATGGGTAGGGAATTAATCCGGGCAGAGGAGCAGGCGAAGTCCGCAGAGCCTAAGGTAGAAGAAGCAAAAGCGGAGCAGCCGAAGCCTGCAGAGCCTAAGGTAGAAGAAGCAAAAGCGGAGCAGCCGAAGCCTGTCGAGCCACAGGCGGAAGAAGCCAAAGCAGAGCAGCCGGAGTCCGCAGAGCTCAAGACGGAGCAGCATGACTGGTCCGCAGAATATACACCGGAAGAGTGGAAACAGCGTCTGGAGAAGTTCTATGACGACGTCGACAGCCATGACCCAGCATTGCTTCGCAGTTCCACAGAGTACAAGGCAGTGAAAGCAGGGCTGAAGGAAGCAGCAAAAGTTGTGAATGATAAGGACAAATTCAACAGACTCATGGATAACGTATTCCAGAATGCTGGAGACTATATCCAGAAAAAGTTAAATACCAAAATCGGCGAGCATTACGGAAAAGAGAGACTGGAAGTGATCACGGATGTGAGAGATCTGCTGGCAGCAGGAAAAGACAAGCCGCTTAGCAGTGAGAAGATCGGTGAACTGTTCGGAACCGGAGAAACACCCCAGCAGAGGATGGAGAGCGCAGTCATCCGCATCAGTGCGTATCTCGGAGAAGTGGAAAAGGATTCTGAAAATAAAGACTTTAAAAAGGCATATAAATCTCTGGCACTGTTGGAACGGGTACTCACAGAAGGCGGTAAGAACCGGGAGACTTTGAAGGCACTGCGTGAAGAACTGAATGTCGGACCCGGAATTGCAGAATATGATGACAGAAAGAAACTGTTGGAAAACGCAAGAGGCTGTATTACCCGTGCCGGAATCAGAAGACTGGGAATGAATGCGAGGATGGCAGGATGGTATCATGTGATGGATGCCTATACCCGGGTGGTGAAAAACGATCCGGATCCGGAGATTCAGGCACTGGCGGATAAGAATGCCGTCAGAAATGTGAGTATGATCGGTAGTCTGGCGCAGACAGCAATGAGTGCGAAAATAAGAACTCTGGATGTAAATACAGATCATACCCTGACGAAAAATGAGATGGGAGCGATCATTGCCTCCAATACCTTCGATCAAATTATGAAGAGGGAGGATAAAGATAATGTTTATGTGAAAGTGCTTCATGGTTTCCTGAAGAGACGGGAGTCAACAGAGGATATTATTGGATTTTTTGCAGACAGTGAAATTGGTGAGAAGCTGAGCCGGCAGAACGAAAAAGGAAATCCCGAGAAGAATATTTTTGATTCCAAGGTCATACATACAGCCGCAGAGGGCGGAATACGCGAGATATTTAAAGAAGAACTGGAACTTGACAGGAAAGCTGAGGCAGCTGAACAGGCGAAACAGAACGAGTTGCAGAACAACAAGGCGCAGAAGCAGAAGAAACCTATGAATTTCTAAGCTTATGATATAATGAGCGCAAGAGAGCCAGAAAGCTGCTGGCAGATTTCTGGCGAACGGCGAAGTGGATTACGATAGCTGCAACGCAGCGGAGAGCATCGAAGATGCGAATCGTGATATAACAATGACAGAGAGAAAAACAAATGAAAGTAAAAGTAAACAAGTATAACTCAGCAGTAGCGTTGTTCCTATTGAATGCAATATTGTTCATAGTACTGACCTTGCCCTTCAAATTATGGGTCGCGGCAACGGAACTGACCGATATGCGCCCCAGCACCGCCCTGACGCCGGTGCTGGGCATGGTCTTCGGCTGGCCGGCAGCATTTGGCTGTGCTGCGGGTAATTTTATCTGCGATCTGGTATCCGGATATGAGGTTTCCTACGCCTGCATCAGTTTTGTCCAACAGCTGCTATTTTCCATGGTGCCCTATTACCTGTGGAAAAAGATGAATCCGGAGAGAAACGGCAGGGAGTTCTGCCTGGACAGTGTCTCCAAGATATTGAAATTCTGTCTGGTACTGTTGACGGATGCGGTATTGATCGTAGTATGCACGGGGATTCTGAATCATGCGTATGACGTGACGTCCTTTTTATCCATGGACAACCTGTACCTGCTGATCAACAGCTTTGATTCCGGACTGCTGTTCGGAGCACCGCTATTAATCTTCGGCAATTTATTGCAGAGATATATTGTCAATCTGCAGAATGAGAAGCATGACCGCATATTAAAGTTTTCCCTGAACGAGCGGATGATCCTCAATACCATCATAACCGGCGTTATGATCAGCGCCATGGTATGCTGCATTGTCTATCTGACGGATAAGATGGACAGAGAGGGAAGCAATGTGGGACTTCTCGGGAAAATGTTCCTCTTTGAGACATTGGCATTGAATGTGTATTTCGCGCTATCTATCGGTTTCATGTGGTATACGGAGAAAAAAATAGCCCGTCCGGTGGAGCATCTGGCACAGGTTGCCGGAAGCTATTATGCCGACCACAGCACCGAAGAACAGAGAAATGAGATGATCCGCTCCTGTGAAGAATATGCGAAGGACACCACGGAAGTCGGAGAACTGGCGAGATCCTATATCGCCATGGTAAAGGATCTGGAGAATTATGTGGCGAATCTGCAGGCTGTGACCAAAGAAAAAGAGCGGATCAATGCGGAACTTACACTGGCATCCGATATTCAGGCGCACATGCTGCCCTGTATCTTCCCGGCGTTTCCGGAGCATGATGAGTTTGAAATCTATGCGACCATGACACCGGCGAAGGAAGTCGGCGGCGATTTCTATGATTATTACATGATCGGTGACAGGAAGCTGGCTGTTGTAGCGGCAGATGTCTCCGGTAAAGGAGTTCCCGCGGCACTGTTTATGGTGATCGCCAAGGTGCTTTTGAAGAATCATGTGCAGATGGGACTGGAACCGTTTGAAGTCTTTGAGAGGGTAAACAATCTGCTGTGCGAGGGCAATGATGCGGATCTCTTCGTAACGGCATGGTTGGGAATCCTGGATCTGGAGAGCGGCACCATGACGTATGTCAACGCCGGTCACAATCCGCCATTACTGAAAAAAGCAGACGGAACGTTCGAGTATCTTCGCTGCAAACCGGCACTGGTGCTGGCAGGCATGGAGATGACGAAGTATACACAGCATGAGATCAGGGTAGAACCGGGTGACCGTCTCTTCCTGTACACCGATGGCGTGACGGAGGCAACCGATGCTACCAATCAGCTATACGGTGAGGACAGACTGCAAAGCTATCTGAATGCGCATCCGACGTATAGTGTGACGGAAATGCTGCATGGATTAAAAGAAGATATCGATGCATTTGTAGGAGAAGCACCGCAGTTTGATGATATTACAATGCTGTTGCTGGATATCAAGAAACTGGTGTAGTGGAAGATTGCTTTGTTTGGAATCGGTAAAGCGAAATCGGAAGATTGTATTGCAGGAGAACCGGCGTGGCTGAAATTAGGAAAAATGTGGGCAGCAGAGAGATAATTGTTTCTGCTGCCTATTTGTTTTATTTGCTTCAGCGTCCTGCTTTGAATGAAACGAGTATGTCAGATTTAGCTCCATAGCATATTAGAACAGGATATGGTTGCACATTTACACGTTTATGAGATATAGTAGAAAACAGAGAGAAGTAAGCTGAGACAATAGAAAGAATCAAACTCAGAAAATACAGCAGGAGGCAGGAGCATGAGACGTAAAGATCGTGAGATCACAGATTTCTCTGAAATGACAGAGGTAATGAAGCGCTGCGATGTGTGCAGGCTGGCATTGAATGATGAGGAAGGCTATCCTTATATCCTGCCGTTAAACTTCGGATTGGAAGAGGATGGCGGCAAGGTGACGCTATATTTTCACGGGGCGAAGGAAGGCAGAAAATATGATTTGATCCGTAAGGATGCAAGAGCAAGTTTTGAGATGGACTGTTCTCACCGCCTGGTGCTGTCGGAGAAGGAAAACGGCTGTGAATGTACCATGGAATATGAGAGCATCATCGGCCGTGGAACACTGGAAATTCTGTCAGAGGATAGCAAAAAGAAAGCACTGGACTTGCTGATGAAGCAATATTATCCCGATAGAACGGAAGGGTTTGTCTTCCGCCCGGAAGTCATGGCAATGACAGAAGTATTTTGCCTGAAGGTGGAGCGGATGACAGGAAAGAAGCGTTTCAAAAAGGCGTAATGTAACTTTTATTATAGACGCTACAGGAGCCGAGGGTATAGAGAACGAAAAAGAACGATTTATACCCCAACATATGATACTGTAATAATAGAAACAACATAAAACAAAAGAGAGGGAGAGGACACAACAATGTATACAGACGGGCAGATTTATATGGGACTGGCAGACGGACAGCGTGTGAACATGCAGCTGAACATGAGCAATCGTCATGGACTGATCGCGGGAGCCAGCGGCACGGGCAAGACGATCACGATGAAAGCAATGGCAGAATCTTTTTCGGATGCGGGAGTGCCGGTGTTTTTATGTGATGTCAAAGGTGATGTGTCCGGTATTGCGTCAGAAGGTGTGGCGTCTGAATCCATGGACAAGAGAATCGATAAATTCGGCATCCGTGACAGTTTTACTTACAAGGCTTATCCGGTGTGCTTCTGGGACATCTATCAGGAAGGCGGACATCCGGTGAGAGCTACCATTTCCGATATGGGGCCGGAACTGCTGTCGAGAATCCTGGGATTGACCACAGCGCAGGAGGGCGTACTGAACATTGTCTTCCGCATTGCGGATGATAAAGGACTGCTTTTGATCGACCTGAAAGACTTGCGCATCTTATTAAACTATGTGGCAGAACACAAGGATGAATATCTGACGACCTACGGCAGCATTTCCAAACAGTCGGTAGGCGGTATCCTGCGTGCGCTTCTCCCTCTGGAAAATCAGGGTGGGGATCTCTTTTTCGGAGAGCCGGATCTGGACATCTATGACTGGATGCGCACAGATGTCTACGGCAAGGGAATCGTCAATGTCTTAAACTGTGTGAAACTGGTGCAGAATCCGACATTATACGCAAGTTTTCTGCTGTGGATGATGTCGGAATTGTTCGAGAAGCTTCCGGAAGCAGGAGACTTGGAGAAACCGAAGCTGGTATTTTTCTTTGATGAAGCACATCTGCTGTTTGCCGATGCACCGAAGGTGCTGATACAGAAGATCGAGCAGGTGGTGAAGCTGATCCGCTCCAAGGGTGTAGGCATCTATTTCGTGACCCAGAGTCCCAGTGATATTCCGGATTCCGTATTGGCACAGCTCAGCAACCGTGTGCAGCATGCCCTGCGTGCCTATACTCCGGCGGAGCAGAAGGCAGTCCGCGCAGCGGCGCAGTCTCTGCGCCCCAATCCTGCATTCAAGGCAGAAGAAGTGATCATGGAATTAGGTGTGGGAGAAGCATTGACTTCCTTCCTAGATGAAAACGGTGTGCCCGGTATTGCACAGCGGACATCGATTATCTGTCCCCAGAGCTTTATGGGACCTGTGGATGAGACAGAGCGTAAGAACCTGATGACCCGTGACGGCATGGGACGTTATGATCAGGCAGTAGACAATATTTCCGCCTACGAAGTACTGACAGATACGATGGAACATGAGGCCAAGGCAGAACAGCTGGCAGCGGAGCGTGCCCAGCTGGAGAAAGACAAAGAAGCCCTGGCAAAACAACAGGCGAAGCTTCAGGAAAATGCCGTAAAACAGAAGCAAAAAGAATGGGAAGCTGCCCAGAAAAAGAAAGAGAAGGCAGCAGAACGCCGACAGGCACAGATCGAGCGCCAGCTGATCAATACCGGTGCCCAGGTTATCAAAAGAGGGATTTTAAGCACGTTGTTTGGGAAATAATATGTTGATAACTTGAAAGTTAGTTGGCTAACCGGACGAACTCCCGGAACGAACAGAATGCCTTCTGGCAGCTGTAACGTCTCCGAGTGTGAATTCCCTAAAGAAGTGGATATCGTATATGGTAGAGGGACGGGTCGCCTACACGCGCCATCCATGGCGCGAATCGGCTGTCGCGAACATCGTGTTCGCTCCACCCTGTTTCCAGACCACTTCTTAAGGGAATATCAACACTCTCCGACAAACAGCTTCCAGAAGGCATTCTGTCCGTTCCGGGAGTTCTGTGGTTCTAAAACTTCCAAGTAATAGTCACTGCCGTACATTAAATATATTTGAAAAATGGACGTT
>JBNMHS010000029.1:0-33071 GCA_050872885.1 Acetatifactor sp. | reverse complement strand
CAAATCTCTGGTTTCACACTTTTGAAGTATTTCGATTTACACTTATACCTTTTGACGCACAATTTTTACACAAAAACAGAAAGGCAATCCCAGTTGTCGGGACTGCCTTTACAAAAAGAACCCTGCCTACAAATTGCACAGGCAGGATCCTTTGAAAATTATATATTTTTTGTTATATACTGAATAAGTCGTATTATATAACTTCTGGCTTTCTCGCATAACCAGACGAATGCACAACAGATAAACATAAAACACGCAAAATTAAACATTGACTGATTACTTAAAATCTGCATGATAAATTCTATCTCCATGTTCACACCTCCTGCTTACAGCATCCCAAAATATTTTAATAAAGCCAGCCTGAGTAACATTTCCTCATTGATGTACTGTACTTTTGATTCTATGAGTGGTATATCTTCCTCTCTGATACTCTGAAAATTACCACTGCGGTCATGGCGGCAGATAAAACAATCCCCGGCTATGATCGTTTCGCTCTCCGGTATTGTCACCCTCGGTTCCAGTCCTATCAGCCACCCCTCTTCATTGCAGATCAGGTCTATCTCTTCTGTCAACGCCGTACATTCTATCAGACCTCCGACAAACGCCTGCTCTGCCTTGAGAGAATTTTCTATTTCCATGATTCCTTGCTTATCTTTCATGTATCCATATACTTTCATACTGCTGCCCTCCGAAAAGAAACGGACACCCCATTACAGGGTGTCCGACTTCTCCTTATCCTCTTTCTGTTTTCCATCCGCCACAGGTGCTGTTGGTTTTTCCAGAGATGCCACCACTACCGCACCATTTTCCAGTTTCGCCCCGGCACTGATGATATGCATATCCAACAGCGTTTTTACTTTTTCCTCCGTGAAGCTGGTTCTCTCATATCGGGAGGAAATCACATCATACATGGTATTTCCCTTTTCCTTATGCGTACCGATCACAATATAGAAAAGGTTGGCTAAACAATCTTCCTCGACCATGGGAATTAAAGTGTTGGTGTGGATTTTCTTCATCATGTTGGTGGTGAAAAAGTTCTTTTTATCCATTACCAGTTCCCCTGCTTCGGATAACTCCAGACCATAAACCTCATCCGTGGTAATGCCTTTCAGGGCATCTTTGATCTGCTTCTCTGTCAGTTCCACGACCTCCCCCTTGGGTAAGCTGTAGGCTTCATAACAGATTGCTCTTGTTCCTAAAAAGATCTCGTTGGTTACTACTAATTTTCTGCACATAATTTTTTCCTCCTGCGTTTCGCATTTACTATTTTGTTTCGGACATTTTCTTTTCTGTCCTCCTTACATTTAATACAATAACGCTGGGAAAATGTTTTGGCAGTGGCGAGAATAGCCAGAGATTTTATAGGGTGATTAGTGATGATGTAGAAGCCTCATGCCCTCTACAAAATAACCAATTTTGACCCTGGCAATTTTGGTGTATATTTCAGAAAAATAAACATCAAAAAAAGCAACCGCCCTCGCCAGGAATAGGTTGCTTTCCCTGTATCCACCTTCTCAAATCTGCTGAAGCTGGTAACCGCTGTCCTTGCAAATGGATCTTGTGTCTAAATCTATCAGCTTATCTACGGTACCCTTATCTTTACAACAGTATTCACACTTTTTATCGCATATATTTATCACTTGCTGTTGTGCCATTTTTTCTTTTATGTCACTGCAACCTCTCAACCAACATTCCGCCGATTTCCGGAACGCTCCCACTGATTTCGTTATAGCAAAATGACCGTTCCCTTTTAATGCCCTTGTTACCTCCATCAGCAGTTCGTTTGCAAAATGTTCTCTGTTTTTTCCTGCGCTGTTATGTAAATCAATAAAGTTCTGAATCTCGCGACTGGTATCAAAATAATCTGTTCCATTTTGCAAATTATCATGTACATACTGTAATGCAGCAATGACCACATTTTCTGCCACGGAGTTCTTCAAGTACATCGCTAAGACTTCGTCATAGGAAAGGTACAGATCCTCAAAGCACCAATAGGATGTAACAACAAACTCAGCGCCTTTTTTCATGCACAGCCTGGTTCCCCATTTCACAAAGTCATGTGCAATAAACCCTTTGGTATTGTTTGCCACACAGTCAACCGCTACAAATACTTTATCTCCTGCCTGCAATTTGGGAAATATGCTTAACACCTGCGCCTTTAAGGTTGTATTTCCCGAAGCAGTCTGTCCATCACTCCCGATTGGAAATGATACTAACAGAAAGGAATCCACAGATCTGAATGTCTGGGCTACACATTGCCAGAAATCACGGGCTGAATTTGAATCCTCTGTAATGATATACAACAATTATGCCCACCCCCGTACATAACACTCATATTCCAACTGCAGTTCCCCATCCTTCTTGCACAACGTCCCGAAATAGTTCGGTGACAACTCGATTCCCATAGGTTTTCTTAAAAATATCAGGTATCTGTTGTACCCTCTGTCCGCATTGATAATTTCTACCATCTGTTCATCCAGTATAAGCTCTGCTCTGTCTATTATGATAAGCTTACCCTTTTGTAAGGAAAGCTTGTCCTTATTATCCTTTGATACAATAAAAATATTGTCAGCATTATACGGCTTAAAGCTAGCATTATTATTATCGTTGATGTAGCTTTTCAACATAGTGCACAGTAAAGATTTTCCCGTTGCACTATCCCCATGCACTATGGTCTTATTTCCCCGGAATTTTAAGTTATATTTATTTCCGTTTACATCCGTAAATTTCAAAACATTGCTTTGCCAATCATAACACTGTTGCATGTTACCTCCCCATAAACTACACCATGAAAAGTAAGTCTGTTATTCTTTCGGAATCGTTGATCAAATACTCTCTGTTACCGCATTCATATATTTCATCCTCATGCTCCAGGACGATTCCTATGTCCATATTAGTCTTATCAATATAACAGAAAAGCTGCTCTAACGCATTCTTTCCGCATTCCGTTGCATTAATCGCTCTGACCGTCGGGTATACCTTCTGGTTCTCTTGCAGAAAAATGCAATTCAATATGGTTTTGCACCCCGTTGACAAGTCCTGAATACCAGTAATGCCGTAAGGAGTTTCTATTTTCCCGATATTCTGATCCAATAGCTTTGCATGGTCAACTTCTTCCATGACCTTAATAGAATTTTCGGAAAGGCTTTTTGCAGATACATTGTTATTAAAAAAAGAATCATTGTCTATGATGATTTCGTTGTCTTTAAAATATTTGCCTGAGGTATATAATCTAACCATACTTCACCGTTCTCCTTTTCATTTATTATACCGCCTAATTCACAAAATTACAAACCACCGTTTTGAAATTCCCTGTTTCTCCCCACTCGCACCCCAGCCTCAGATCCAGACCCTCTGGTTACAACTGTTTTCCATGCATTGTACAAAATTCTGGCTTCCATGTCCCGCAATCTTATGGCAGCGGATCCTGCGGTCGTCCACAATGATAAATCCCGGGCAGGAAAAGGTACTTTCCGGTGTGACCACACCGGCTTCCAGCCCCGCTGCAGCTGTGATAATTTTAAATGTGGACCCCGGTTCATAGGTATCATTGATGCAGCCGTTACGCCACATGGCATTCAGCTTCTCCTGCTTCTGCTCCGCTGTAAGAGTGTCCGGATTCACAGTTACAACATTTCCGTCCTCCGTCACTTTCTCCAGTTCCGGCAGTGTATAAGGATCATTCAGGTCAAATTCCGGATAATTCACCATAGCCAGGATCTCGCCGTTCTTCGGGTTCATAGCCACTATGTAGACACTGTCCGCCTCCTTGGTGGCACAGGCCTGCGCCGCCAGCTGCGTGGCATACTCCTGAATATTACGGTCAACGCTGATCCTGAGATCCTTTCCGGGCACCGGATCCACCCTGCGTTCCCCTGCGGTATCCACCTCGATGCCCTTGGCATCCGTAATCGTCAGGATCATCCCCGGATCTCCCTGCAGGGTCTCTTCGTATATTACTTCCAGCCCTATGATGCCCTGATTGTCTCCGCCGGTAAATCCCAGCACCTTACTGGCCAGTTCTCCGTAAGGGTAATACCTCTTATAGTCTTCGTCTACTTTCACTCCTGCCAGATCATACTCTCTGATTCTGTCTCCGATGGTTTTATCCACATTGCTTTTAACACGCTCTATCGAAGAATATTTTTCCACACGTTTCCGGGCTTCTTCCCCGGAGATTCCCAGTTCCTTTACCAGCATGGCGATCACCTTTTCGGGCTCTTCTATCTGGTTATGAATTACAGATATCGTACATACCGTCTTGTTATCGGCCAGCACGACTCCGTTCCGGTCCAGGATCCGCCCCCTCGCAGCCTTAATGCTGCGCTCTCTTTCGTGGAGTCTGGTAGCTGCTTCCGCATAATAATCCGCTCTCCATACCATCAGGTAAATAAGTCTTCCCAATAACCCGCAAAGTACTATCGCACATACAAAAAAAATGGTCATGATCTTCTTGCGATGAAAAAAGCGGTTCTGACGATCTGCCATAAAAAAAACCTCACACAAGAGCTTTTTATATCTTACGGCTCTCCGTGTGAGGTTATGAGAATTATTCTGAACAGTTTTATTGATCTGACGACTGATCATTTTGGTTCAACAGGTTATCGTTAACAGGGCTGTCACCCATGGTGTCATCTCCACCGACATCCGCTCCCGTATCGGGATCAATGAGGCCACCGTCGATCGGGCTTACCAGATATCCTGTTGCCGGATCTACCGGATAGCTTCTCCAGTTTTCGTTTGCCGCAGGCGTCGTGCCGTCCTGTGCCGTACCGTCGCCGGTGCCGTTTTCATCACCGCTTCCGGTACTGTCTCCGCCATTTGCGCCAGCTCCGGTTCCGTCTCCGGTGTCTGATCCGTCACCGTTCTCCGGAGTCTGTGTATACTGATTGGTGATCTCGATCTGCTTTTCTGCCAGTTCCTGAATCTCTTTATCGGACAGTTCCTCTGTCATAAAGATGTTAAGATAAGGCAGTACTTCTGTCAGAACATTTCTGACAATACCGGTTGCGAACTTCGCATCATCCTGAGGCGATGCATTCGCACGGTCCACTACGACATAGATAGCGATCTGGGGATCATCTGCCGGTGCATATCCCATAAAGGATACGACATATTCACCGTTTTTACGGGGAATAGTCTCTGCGGTACCGGTCTTGCCACCGATGGCATATCCGGCGGGTCTTGCGGTTCTTCCGGTTCTGCGGTCGCCGCCTTCTTCCATAACGGTAGCACGGCAATACTGTCTGATCTTCGCTGAAGTGCTCTCAGAGATCGTCTGACGGAGAACTCTGGGTTCGATGTTTTCCACAGTAGCTCCGTTTGCATTGGTGATCTTATCCACCATATGCGGCTCATAATAATAACCGCCGTTGATCAGGGAGCAGAATCCCGTGATCATCTGGATCATCGTCACATTAAAGTTCTGACCGAAGCTGTTGGTCGCAAGGTCTGCGCTTCCCATCTGATCTACCGGGAACAGGAGGCTTGCGGTTCTGGCCTCTCCGGCGAGATCGATATTCGTCTTCAGTCCGAAGTTAAAGGTCTGCTGGAATTTAGCAAATTCCTCTTTTCCCAGAGTGGCTGCAATCTTCATCAACGCAACGTTGCAGGACCAGGCAATGGAATCCTGTACGGTGACATCGCCTTCACCGCCGGAACGGTAGCTGTGGCACTTGATGGTGTGTCCGCCGACCTCCAGGGAACCGTTACACTGGTAATGCTCGTTGCCGGTGATGGCGCCGCTCTCCAGTGCCGCTGCCACGGTAAAAGGCTTCGCCGTGGATCCTGGCTCATAGGTGGTAGAAATACAATAATTTTTCCAGAGGTAGTTCAGATTATCCAACAGCTGCTCGTCTGTCAGCGCATCAATATCTTCCTGTGTAAAATAAGTATCCGTCTTGGTCAGCACCTGATAGCCATTGGCGTTCGTTACCATTTCAATCTTACGGGAGCCCAGAAGCGCATCCGTATTTCTGGTATCATTCAGATCGTATGTCGGATAACTCGCCATTGCCAGAACATTACCGGTATTTACTTCCATGATGATACATCCCACATTTTCCGCACCGTTGCCGGGATGTACCGCATCCTTATGTTCGTCGTTAAACTGTTTCAGATATTTTTCCACAATGCTCTGAATATTGGCATCGATCGTACTGTGGATCGTATTACCGTCTACCGCCGGTTTGATGGTTCGTTCCAGATTGGCATCATCATTCAGATAGCCATATTCTCTTCCGGTAGTTCCGTTCAATACGTCATTGTAATATTCTTCCAGTCCGTACTGTCCCTCATTGTCTGCTCTTGCGAAGCCGATAACATCAGCCGCCAAAGAACCGTTGGGATATACTCTCTTGTACTCTTCCTGAAACCATACACCTTTTATTTTACTGTTTTCCAAAGCAGCAGCCTGAAATCCGCTGATCTGGTCATAGGTCAGTCTGCGGAGCGGTACATACCAGGAAGAATCCGGGTGAGTGGTCACATACTGTCTCACCGCTGTCATATCCAGATCCGGGAAATTAGCTGCCAGAGCCTCCATCGTAGGTTCCAGATAATCCTCACGATCCAGCATAACATAAGAATCAATGACCAGATTATATACTTTCTCACTGACCGCCAGTTTCGTTCCTTTTGCATCTACAATATCTCCGCGGCGAAACGGCAGCGTCACGGAATCATATTTCTGTTGCGACAGCACCTGCTTTTCATAGGTGGCACCGTCAGCCTTCACGATCCAGGACAGGCGGACAGACAACAGAATAAATGCCAGTATGATGAATGCATACAGGCATAACAGTTTCTTCTGCATTTTTACGGAAAATTTCTTAGGTTTCTGTTCCTTCACACTTCAGGCCTCCCGGGCTTAGTTCTGGCTGTTATCAGCCTGACGCATATAATCATTGCTGATGCTTTCATACGGAATTACCTGACCTTCTGCGGCATAGGTCATTCCAAGCTCACCAATGGCAATTCTCTTGATCTCTTCCAGATTGATATTGCTGGTGATACGGCTGTATTCCTCATCATTAGCCAGCTTCAGAGAGTTCAGCTCACTCTCCATTCTGGATACTTCTGTGATCTTCGTAGTAAGTTCCGACTGCATCTGGATATAGTTTACCAGAAATAACGCACAGGCGATCAGTGCCCCCATAAGGAAGGTCACATAGCCGATGCTCATATGTCTTGCCTTTTCTCTGTTTTTTCTGGTCTCGTGAGATATCTGTCTCCGGGGCTCTTCCATTTGTCTCCGGATCTGCAGGTCTCTCGCTGTATTATCATATATGTAAGGGGTGTTGCTTCTTCTCTGTGCCATATTCATTCCCGCTTTCACTTATTTTCTGTTCTATTTCTTTTCAAAAACCCTGAGTTTCGCACTCTTTGACCTGCTGTTTGCTTCCAGTTCTTCCGCACTCGGGAGAATCGGTTTTCTCGTGATCACCTTTCCCTTGGAGACCTTGCCGCAGACACATACCGGGAACTCCGGCGGACAGGTGCAGGGATTTTCATTCCTGCGGAATGCATTTTTGACGATTCTGTCTTCCAGCGAATGGAATGTAATAATGCAGAATCTTCCGCCCGGATTTAACAGGTCGATCAGCTCGTCCAATGCTTTTTTCAGTACTTCCAGTTCCTGATTGCACTCGATGCGGATTGCCTGGAAGGTCTGCTTGGAAGGGTGTCCGTTCTGTCGCATCTTGGCCGGAACCGCCGCCTTGATGATCTCGTTTAATTCAAAAGTCGTCTCGATCGGCTTGTCCGTTCTGTTTTTTACAATATGTTTTGCAATATTTTTGGCGAAAGGATCTTCGCCGTAATCTCTGATGATGTGATACAGCTCCATCTCAGAATAATTATTCACAATGTCTCTCGCCGTCAGTGTCTGTCTGCGGTCCATACGCATGTCAAGCGGTGCATCGAAACGATAAGAAAATCCTCTGTCTTCCGTATCCAGCTGATAGGAAGATACTCCCAGGTCAAGGACGATACCGTCCACACCGGTCACACCGTATTCTCTGAGTGCTTCCACCGCATTCACGTAATTGTTGCGGATCACGGTCACTTTATCTCCATAAGGCTGTAATCGCTCCGTTGCCGCCGCGATTGCCGCGTCGTCCTGATCGATCCCATAGAAATGTCCGTTTTGCAAGTATTTACATACTTCAAAGGCATGTCCGCCTCCGCCCAACGTTCCGTCTACATAGATGCCGTCCGGTTTGATATGCAGTTGTTCAATGGTCTCATGTAACATTACAGAATAATGATTGAATTCCAAGACGGTCATCCTTTCTCTTTAAATGGTAAGTCCAAGTCCCTCCATGGAACCTGTGATCGCGTCCATATCGACATCGGAGTTCATGTTCTCCCACTTCTCCTTGCTCCAGATCTCGACACGGCTGCCGACACCGACTAACACTACATCTTTTTCCAATCCGGCGAATTCACGTAATGCCGCCGGCAATAGTATTCTTCCCTGTTTGTCCACTTCTACCGTAGCCGCACCGGCTAAGAAGAAACGTGCAAACTGTCTTGCTTCCTTATTGATCAGTGGTAATGAAGTCAGCTTCTGTTCAAAAGCGTTCCAGTCATCGTTAGCATACACAAATAAGCAGCCATCCATTCCCTTGGAAATTACAAATTCCTCACCTAACGTCTCTCGGAATTTTGAAGGAATGATCAACCTGCCTTTCGTATCTAACGTATGGTTGTACTCGCTCATAAACATCGCACTCACCACCATTCATCCAAAAGGGGACTGCCACGAAACGGAGGTCATTTTCCTTAAAATCTACCACTTTGTGGCACTTACCTCCACTTTCTCCCACTTTTATTATGATTTTATACTAAAATAGGGTATTTTACAAGAGAAATCAAGTAGCTTTTTTCGACACTGTAACGCAAAAAAGCGCCCTGTCTTGTGACAAAGGCGCTTTTTTCTACTATATCTGGGTATAAAAAGAGGGTTGCATACAATATCTATGTACGTAACCCTCTTTTAACATTCTTAATAAATATTAAAAAAATTTTAATTATTTTGTTGCGTGGTCTCCACTTCAGGCTGATTCGCCTGATTATCTCCGGTGCCTGACTTTTTCAAGCGTATGCGAACGATGATGTCCGTCACTACTGCGAAGATCACCATACACAGAGACAGCACCTGGGATACGGCAAGTGTGGTTCCCGGGATGAACAAAGTATCGGTTCTGATTCCTTCGATCCAGAATCTGCCGAGTCCATATCCGCCGAAGTACAGCAGGCAGATCTCACCCTCGAACTTCTTGTGTTTACGATATGCCAGCATCAAGAGCAAAATCATCAGGTTCCACAGACTTTCATACAGAAAAGTCGGATGTACCTGAATATAATTCGTTCCCTCCACAATATGTGCCGCCACATTATCGGAGATGTCCCGGCTGCGCACTGCTTCGATCGGCAGTCTCATGGCGAGGAAATTGTCCGTGTATTCACCGAACACTTCACGGTTCATGAAATTGCCCCAGCGTCCGATGACCTGTCCCAGGATCAGTCCCGGTACACACAAATCTCCCAGCTGAAACGGATTTATCTTCTTGATCCTGCAATAGATAAACAGCGTCAGGAATGCTCCAATGACACCACCATAGATGGCCATACCGCCGTTTCGCGTATTGAAGATACTGAGCAGATTGTCTTTGTAATAATCCCATGCAAAAACAACATAATAGATTCTGGCACCGATGACCGAAAAAATCACGGCATAAATGGCGAAGTCCCAGATGGTATCCGGATTCTGCCCGCTCACTTTTGCCTCATGCACTGCCATCAGTATTCCCGCCAGTACGCCGATTCCAATGATCAGACCGTAATATGCGATTTCAAAACCGAATACGGAAAAACTTCTGGGAACATTTTCCAGGTAAATGCCTAAATGGGGAAAAGCGATATCTCCTGCATTCATCATAATTTTTCTCCTTTTGATACTATACGGATTCTCCGCGCTTCGCGCTCCCGAATCTTAGTATTACACGTTAAATCTGAACAGAATCACATCGCCGTCCTGTACGACATAGTCTTTGCCTTCCATGCCTACGAGGCCTTTTTCACGGGCAGCTGCAAGGGAGCCCTGCTCCAGCAGATCCTTATAATTGACAACCTCTGCCTTAATGAATCCTCTCTCGAAGTCGGAGTGGATCTTGCCGGCTGCCTGGGGAGCCTTGGTACCGATCTTGATGGTCCATGCTCTGGTCTCATCTTCTCCGGCAGTCAGGAAGCTCATCAGTCCCAGGATATGGTAACTAGCCTTGATCAGTTTCTCCAGACCGGATTCCTTTAATCCCAGATCATCTAAGAACATTGCCTTCTCGTCATCATCCAGTTCGGAGATCTCTTCCTCGATCTGTGCACAGATGACAAATACTTCACTGTTCTCACTTGCTGCGAATTCTCTTACCTTGCTAACCATTTCATTGGAAGCACCGTCATCAGCCAGATCATCCTCGGATACGTTGGCCGCGTAGATCACGGGCTTGTAAGTAAGCAGGTTGTATTCCTTTAACAATGCCAGTTCATCCTCATCGGTCACTTCCAGGCTCTTCGCCATCTTGCCGCTCTCCAGATGCTCTTTGATACGCTCCAGTAATGCCAGTTCCTTCGCATAGGTCTTGTCCATTCTGGCAGCTTTGACTACCTTGGACAATCTTCTCTCCAGTACTTCCAGATCTGCGAAGATCAGCTCCAGATTGATGGTCTCGATATCACGCAGAGGATTTACACTGCCATCTACATGAATGACATTAGGATCCTCGAAACATCTTACAACATGTACGATGGCATCCACTTCACGGATGTTGCTCAGGAACTGGTTGCCCAGTCCCTCACCCTTGGACGCGCCCTTTACCAGACCTGCGATATCTACGAATTCGATTACAGCGGGAGTTACCTTCTTGGAATGATACATCTCACCCAGTGCTTTCAGTCTGTCATCCGGTACAGTTACCACGCCGACATTAGGATCAATGGTACAGAACGGATAATTGGCGGATTCTGCTCCTGCCTTGGTCAGTGAATTAAAAAGTGTACTCTTTCCGACATTGGGAAGACCCACGATACCCAGTTTCATAATTTATTTTCTCCTTCTAAAAGTATTGACGTATTTCTCGATTGGGAAATCCTAATAAAACAACATATAGTGTAACACATTCGTGGCAAAATGTACATTTCTTTTCTAATTTGAGAAAAGCTGCCGACACTCCTACTTTCCAAAGTATGTCTGAATTCCCTGAACCAGCCCTTCCGCCAATATATCCAGTGTGGCGTCACTATGGTCGGAATAGCTGTTTCCCAATTCCATATCCACGGAAGGAATCGTACTGTAAGAGGTCTGGGTAAGGTCAATGCTCATGTGGCCTTTTCCGTATATTGTGACTCCCCGGCTGCGCAATCCCTCTACCAGATCCGCTCCCAGTGCATCGTGCTGCTGCCAGTGGGAAGCGACCGGTTCCATATTCTTCAGTCCTTCCGGAACGGAAATATAAAAGCATCCCTTATCATAGTCCTTGCCGTCGCCGCTGTCCCAATGCAGGGAAATATGGCAGTCTGCCACGTTATTACAGATCACGGTTCTTGCCACATTATCCAATTGAACATCCTCTCCGTCTCTGAGCATCAGCACATCGAAACCAGCGGACAACAGTTTGTCCCTCAGGGTCTGTGCCATTTTCAATGTGACCTCGCTCTCCGGCGTACCATCCTGAAATGTCATGCCCCCGGAGACAGCTGTTGCTTCGGTAGCTCCTGCCGCAGTACTGCCACCGGTAGTCTTCGCGGAACCATCCGGATGGCACAACGTCTTTACCTTGGAGCCTCCGGAGGTTCCATGTCCTGCATTGACACCGATGATCAGATTCTTTCTTCCGGAATCTTCTGCAGCCATATACAGTACTGCCGCTCCGGAATTGATTTTGGAATGATCTGCGTATTCCCAGTCAGGCTGCAGCGTGATTTGTTGCAGATTTCCGTATTCTATGGGCTGACCAGATATAGACACCGTACTGTTCTCAGGTGTTGTAGACTCCGGATTTGTCACTTGTGGTTCTTTACCGTCCTGTTCCTGCCCTGCCATATCCTCTGTCTCCTGTAAGGCAGGTTCTTCTGTGATTGTTTCATTTTGGTATTCTTCTGTCTTATTCCGGTTTTCCGTAACCTGGCTTTCTGTCGTGACGTTTTCTACCAACGTGTTTTCCGAAACAACCGTTTCTGTATTTTCGGCATTTTTCTGCATGCTGCAGGCTGTCATACTTAACAGTAACGTTGCTCCTGCCAAAACTACAGTCATGATGGTTCCTTGTTTTTTTCGAAAAATCATATTTCCATTCCCTCGATACGAAAAAGAACCACAGCTGTGTTGACGCAGCTATGGTTCTGATTCCCTTTTCATTTTACAAAGATTTCTTTCTTCGGTTCTGAAATCTTCTTGCATTGCTTAACCGCGCAATTTGAAATGCTCTAACAATTCATTCAGCGTGGTTGCAGAAGCGGAAAGCTCCTCGCTGGTAGCGGAAGTCTCCTCAGCAGCTGCAGAGTTGGACTGGATAACATCGTTGATGTCTTCCACACCCTTCTTGATGTTGCTGACAGATACTGCCTGTCTGTCGGATGCAGTACGGATATTGGCAACCTCCTGGATGATCTGATCCAGCTCGGTCATTACCTTCTGCATTGCATCGTTGGTCTCTTTGGTGACTCTGTTGCCGACTTCCACTTCGTTCATGGATTCTTCGATCAGTTTCTTGGATTCCACAGCGGAGTTGGCACTTTCTTCCGCCAACTGTCTGATCTGGTCAGCTACAACTGCAAAACCTCTTCCGGCTTCTCCTGCACGTGCTGCCTCGATGGAAGCATTCAGGGAAAGCAGGTTTGTCTGGGATGCGATATTCTCGATATCTGCGATGATCTTCTCGATATTCTGGGTCGTGGTATCGATCTTCTTCATGGCATCAACCAGCTCATCCATCTTCTTCTGGCTGTTGGCAGCCTCAATACCTACCTGTTTTGCCTTGTCATGTACGATATCGGTAGACTTGGTATTCTCCAGTACCTGGGTAGTTACTTCCTCTACGGTCGCAACCAGTTCCTCTACGGCTGCAGCCTGGTTGGTAGCGCCTTCTGCGATATCCTGTGCGCTGACTGCCAGCTGGTTGCTTCCTGCGGATACCTGCTCGGAAGAACCCTGGATGCCATGCATGGTCTCACTGATCTTGTTGACCATCTCATTCAGTTCATCCAACACATTGCGAAGCTGTCCCACATAAGCTTCCGGACAGCTGCTGTGTACGTCGAAATTACCCTCGGAGAAATGCTCCACGATCTCATACAGATCGGTTACTACTTTCTTCAGAATGCCGGCTGCTGTCTCAAAGCTGTCGGAAAGGCTTCCCAGTTCATCTTCCGACTCATAAGGCGCTCCGATCTCGAAGTCGCCGGCTGCGATCTTCTCTGATGCCACTACCAGACTTTCAATAGGCTCTACCAACATTCTGGTAAGCATTTTTGAAATCGTCACGGTGAATAAAATACTAATTACTGCTAAAATCAACACAATTACGATCCCCACGTAATTCTGTGTCTGTAACATTCCCCCAAACGCCACAAATGCAATCAGGACATACAATACATCCATGATTCGAAATACAACAGACAGCTTGCTTTTAATCGGTCTGTTTTTCAGCATTTCTTCTAACTTCTTCATTTGTATATTGCTCCTTCCGTATAATAATTACCTCTGTCTACATTTTAGTTATCTGCCTGTCGTTCGTCAAGCGTAACCTTCTTAAAATTATGTAAAAATCATGTATAACTCAGGTATGAGATGCTTTACTCATCTCCAAAAGTTTTTCCCGCATCTCATTTTCAATTTTCTGAAGATCTTCCTCCGCACTCTGTCTTCTTGCACGGCCTTCTTCCT
Organism: Acetatifactor sp.; assembly: GCA_050872885.1. Classification (GTDB taxonomy): domain Bacteria; phylum Bacillota; class Clostridia; order Lachnospirales; family Lachnospiraceae; genus Acetatifactor. Next base: position 19,126 of record JBNMHS010000029.1, on the reverse strand, counting down.
GAATCTTCATCACTTCATCCAGAGTCGTCATCAGTGTCTGATTCGTGGTCTTCAGTGTCTCGATATCCACAATGCCTCTCTCGGATTCTTTGGCAGTCTCCACGGTTGCCACTTTCAATGCTTCTGCATTCTTTTTGAGCAGTTCATTCGTCATATCCGATACAGCGCGCTGTGCTTTTGCAGCGTCCGTGGCATGATCCAGTCCGATGGCAATGACCATCTGGCTCTTCCACAGAGGAATGGTGTTCACCAGAGTAGACTGAATCTTCTCGGACATGGCAATATCATTCGCCTGGATCAGCCGGATCTGCGGTGCCATCTGCAGGGAAATTGCCCTGGTCAGTTCCAGATCATAAATCTTTTTCTCAAATCTCTCACACATTGCCGCATAATCTTTTGCAGCCTGTGTATCCTCCGGCAGTCCGCTCTTCTGCGCCTTTTCCAGAAGTTTCGGCAATTCCTCATTTCTTGCCTGTGCCAGTTTCTTTTTACCTGCCAGAATGTACATGGATAATTCTTTGAAATAATTCAGGTTTAACTGATAGAGCTTGTCTAATACCGCTACATCTTTCAACAAAACGACCTGATGGCTCTCCATGGCCTCACAGATCTTGCCGATATTTACTTCAGCCTTATCGTATTTTGCTTTCAGATTGCTCAATCTGTCACCGCTCTTTTTGAAAAATCCGAAAAATCCCTTTTCTTCCCCGGCGTCAAAATCCTTAAGCTGTGCCACTACATCTGTCAGAAGCTGTCCGACTTCTCCCATGTCCTTCGTGCGGACATTGTTCAATGCCGTTTCGGAAAAATCTGCGATTTTCTTTTGACTTCCGGCACCGTACTGTAATACAGCCTGCGTATTGGTCAGGTCGATCTGTGACGCGAACTCCTCTACCTGTTTTTGTTCTTCCGGTGTCAGTTCCATCTCCGGAACAGCCTGTTCTTCTACCAGTTCCTCCGGTTTCTTCTCTACGATTTCCGCTTTTGCCTCCGCAAACGGATCCAATGTCAATGTAGGAGCTTCTTTTGTTGCCGCATCCAAATCAATACTCATGACTGTAACCTCACCTTTCTATATTATTCATGCTTTTTTCCCATTGTGAAATCAGATTCCGTCAGTCCTTCTTTTGCCAGCATCGTCTGCAATACCTGTGCATCGGCTGCCGCATCAAAAGCAGCATCCCGGAACAGATTGTTAAGTAAAGTGACAAATGCCTGATTGATCATATCCAGTGTTTTTTCTATCTCTGCTTTTGCCTCCAGGACATCTTCACCGGGACTGCTCATCCGGTCAAATTCCGCGTATTGTTCTACTAATTTTAGCATCGTCGGCAGATAATATTCCATCAGTTTGTGCATTCTGTGCATCTGCTCCGGATGTTCCTGTACCCGGTTAAATATCTCTTTCAGCAGATTTTCCAACTGATACAATTTTCCGGAGATGACCTCTCCTGCGATCTCATCATTCAGTTCCCGCAGGTGCCGGATATATTCCATTCCCTCTGCCACCATGCTGTGCAGTTCCTGTTCCCTGTCACTCTGCGCACTTTCCGGTGATTCGTTTTTTTGTATCTCCTGCTCTTTCTTCTGTTCCTCAATCTCTTTCTGGGCAAGGTAAGCCTTTTCCGTCTCCAGATACTGATGATAAATAACATCATTCAGCATAAAACAGGTCTCTTTCTCATCCAGATGTCCGTCCGGGAACATTCCCGCTTTCAGCATCCGGCGCAGATCACGTCTTACGAACCGCACGCTTTTCCCCGTATAACGGGCCATCTCATTGATCACACCGTACATCTTGGTGCCGCAGAGTTCCAGATATTTTTCCGCCCGCTTCAGTCGGTTTTTCTGTCCGTTTCCATAGAAGATCATTTCCAGAAATATTGCAGAAAACACTCCCGGAAGAATCAGTGCGCTTAATGAAGCTGTTCCCAGTATGGTCAAAAGCGACTGTATCAGCAGTCCCAGGCCGCTGAATCCGAGACCGATCCCACCAAACACTGTACATAATGTTCCCGACACATTTCCCTTTTTTTCCATTTTGACCAGTGACGTCATCTCCGCAGCGGTAGCTCTTCTCAGCGCTGCCTGCTGTGTCTCCGTCGTCTGCTGTGTCCGGATTTTGCCGGCTCGGGTCTTTCGTTCTTCTTCCCACTGTTTTTCCCGGTCTGAACGCTGTCTGTGCCATTCCTCGTTCTGTCTGCGGCGTTCTTCCTGTTGTCGTTCCCTCTCTTCACGTTCCGCCCGGATCTCGGCTTCGGTCTTTACTTCCTCCCGTTTTTTATCCTGCCAGTTCCGTTGGGAATTCCACACTTTTTTCTCAGTGTTTTCTCTGGCAAGGTTCGCCTGAAAATCCGCTTCCCTGAGCGCATCATTGACCGTATCGGTCACAAGTGCATTCAATGAACGGAAATCTCCCGTTTTCATTGCCTCGGTAATGGTCGCCTTAAATTTTTCCCCTAAATTATTTTGCGTTTCACTCATCATTAATATTTTTTCTGATTTTTCAATTCCTCATAGAGCAGGCAATAGTTCTCATAACGGATTCCCGGGATCTCTCCCTCTGCCACGGCATCCTTCACACCACACACCGGTTCCGAAATGTGTGAACATCCGCCGAACCGGCAATATTTCTCAAAAGGCGCAAATTCCGGATAAAAACCGGCCAGCTGCTCCTTCGTAAGCTGAAACAATCCCAGTGAGCTGAATCCCGGCGTATCCAGAATATACGTATCCTCCGCAATGGAAATCAGCTCCGTATGTCTCGTGGTATGTTTTCCGCGCTCGATTTTTTCACTGATGGAACCGGTCTCCATGACCGTCCCCGATTGCAGACAGTTCACCAGGGATGACTTCCCGACGCCGCTGGGACCGGCCACAGTGGTCGTCTTGCCGCGCAACAGCTCCTGCAGTTCCCTGATGCCTTCTTTTCTGGCAGCACTGACTGTAATAGTCCGGAAGCCTGCCTGCTCATAAATTGCACGGTAATCCTCTTTCTTCCCCTCCGTATCAATATCCTGTTTGTTAAAACAGATAATACAGGGAATCTCCTGCTGCTGCATCATGATCAGAAAGCGGTCAAGCAGATTAAAATTAGGCTGTGGTTTCGTAATGGCAAAAATCACCAGTGCCTGATCCACATTGGCTACCGCCGGGCGGATCAGTTCACTGTGTCTTGGAAGCAATTCCCTGATATTTCCTTTCTTCTGTACTTCATCAAGGACATCCAGTTCCACATCATCCCCCACAAGGGGCTTTCTGTGATCCTTGCGGAAAACACCCTTTGCCTTGCATTCGTATACTGCCCCGTTGCAGTGGCCAACGTCCACACAGTGGCCAACGTCCACTACGTGGACGTAATAGAATCCGGCAATTCCTCTTATAATCTTGCCCTTCATAGTTTCCTGCCTTTATCCTATTCCTTTACAAATTCAATTCTTCTGGTAAAGGAGCGTTCTTCTGTCGTACCCGGAACATTTACTGTGTTTCCGTCCTGATCCGTTGTCGTAGTTCCCTGGGTCGTCACCTGATATGTCATGGTAATGGTACCGCCCGAAGATCCTAATCCATAATAGTTTGCGGCCTGAGGGAAGCTTGAGGTCTTGGTGTCCAGAAGTACCTGCCCGTCATCCGTGGTCAGTTTCACATTAACTTCTGTTCCTGATACATAATCCGGAGCTTCTGATGTCGTAGGTGCCGTAATGTTGGCATTACACTTGTAGGTAGCCTTCTGTGCTCCCTGACTGACTTTGATATCAATAGAAGTTCCCTGCTCCACATAGGAACCGTGAGAATAGCTCTGATAACAGATCATGCCTTCTCCGACTTCATCACTGTAAATATAAGTCACACTTCCCACGACCAGTCCTGCTTCGATTGCCTCTACCGTACCGTCCTGTTCCGACAGTCCGATCAGATTCGGTACTCGGATCTTGGTGTCCTCTTTTCCCAGACTGACCGTTACAGTGATCACACTGCCCTTCGGTGCTTTATTTCCTTCCGCCGGTGTCTGTGAAATGATACGTCCTTCCTCTACGGTATCTGAATAGCTTTCTGTCCTGTTTACAAGGAAGCCTTTGCCCGTAAGCTGTGTATTTGCCTCATCGGCTGTGAGATCGACCACATTGGGGACTTCCACGCCCTGCGTTCCGGCACTTGCTTTCAGTGTCACCTTACTTCCCTTTTCGATCTGTGCTCCCACACTGACATCTGTGCTGATGACCACACCCTCAGCCACAGAATCCGATTCTTCATAAGTTATATCAGATAAAATTCCGAGACTGGTCAATGTATTTTTGGCATCATCCACATTCATGCCGGTGACATCCGGCATGGAGACTTTTTCAACCTCTGCCGTCGCGGTCTCCTCGGTAGTAATAATCGGCCCGGCAGATCCATTGTCTTCCTCTTTTTTGCCCCCGAATATCTTAACCGCCAGTACAATAAGGATAACACAGATCACAACTCCTGCCACGATTGCCAGGATCGTTGTCACCCGTTCCATCTTGGGATCATAATCATAGTCGTCCTCTTCTTCTCCGTCCTCTACATTCTCATAGGCTGCTTCGGCATCTGAACGGAGACGCATTGTCTCATCGTGATCCTGCTCTTCATATTCCCGGCTGCTTTGATATGGAGTCTTTTTCTTGATCTGCGCCATATCCTCGTCCGAGATCATCCGGGTACCGCCTTCCATATCCGGATCATTGGTTACGACAAAGTCTTCCTCCGGATTGATCAGGGACTGTTTCAGATCGGCGATCAGCTCCGCCATATTCTGATACCTGCGGTCCGGGGATTTCTGACAACATTTTAATACAATACTCGCAACACTGGAGGGAATCTCCGGCACGAATTCCTTGGGAGAAGGCATCTCCTCCTGAATATGTTTGATAGCGATAGCTACTGTGGTTTCTCCGTTAAAAGGGACTCTTCCGGTCAGCATCTCGAACATCGTGATACCAAGAGAATAAATATCACTCTTTTCATCACTGTAACCGCCTCTTGCCTGTTCCGGTGAAGTATAATGCACACTCCCCATCACATTGGAAGTGATCGTATTGCTGGTAGCCGCCTTGGCAATACCGAAGTCCGTTACCTTTACCTTGCCATCCTTGGAAATGATAATATTCTGCGGTTTAATATCCCGATGTATAATATGATTGTTATGTGCAGCCTCAATGCCCATGCTTACCTGAATGGCAATGCTGACTGCCTCTTTATAGGACAAACGGGCTTTCTTTTCGATATATTTTTTCAGCGTGATTCCCTCTACCAGTTCCATCACGATGTAATAGATTCCGTTTTCTTCCCCTACATCATAGACATTTACAATATTGGGGTGCATCAGTCCCGCTGCCGCCTGTGCCTCTATCCGGAATTTGGATACGAAGTTGGCATTCTCACTGAATTCCTGCTTCAGAACCTTGATTGCCACATAGCGATTCAATTTATGACATTTTGCTTTATAGACATCTGACATACCGCCGGTTCCGATTTTTTCCAGAATCTCATAGCGATCGCCGATCATCATTCCTATTTTGATCATTCTTGCTCTCCATTTCAAAAAAGCTGGGTAATTTATGCACACGGTTCAATCAGTATCACACTGATATTGTCTCTTCCCCCGTTTGCATTGGCTGCCTCAACCAGGCGTTCAGCCTTTTCCACAAGGTCTCTGGCACCACTGATAATCATACGGATCTCCTCGTCCTCCAGCATATTCGTCAATCCGTCGGAACACATCAGAACGAGATCTCCTTCCTGCAGTTCCACAGTAAAGAAATCCGGTTCAACACTGTCCTCTGCTCCCACTGCTCTGGTAATAATATTCTTATCGGGATGATTTCTTGCATCTGCAGGATCCAGTTCCCCAATGCGTACCATCTCCTGTACATAGGAATGATCTCTTGTGATCTGTCTGATTTCCCTGTTTACCACATAGAGTCTGCTGTCTCCCACATTGGCAACCTGTAAAAATCTGCCCATGCATGAGGCTGCGACAACCGTTGTTCCCATTCCTTCCAGTCTGCTGTCTTCACTGGCCTTCCTGCGGATCACCGCATTGGCTTCCTCTATCGCTCTGCGAAAAATAATTGTAGGATTCTTTTCGAAAGAATTCTCCATCTCGACAAGCATAGTCTCAACGGTCATCTTGGACGCATAGTCTCCCGCATTATGACCGCCCATCCCATCTGCCACGATAAATACATTAGGCAGATTGCCGATCGGTTTTTCAGAAGTATAAATGTAGTCCTGATTTACTTTTCTTTTCCTTCCGATATCGGTTATGGAAAACGTTTTAAGCACTTCAAACTTCCTCCTGTGAGATTTTATCCGGGTCACGGTGCTCCTGTACATGACGGCGTCTCAACTGCCCACAGGCTCCGTCAATGTCCCGGCCCATCTCCCTTCTAATTGTAACATGTATCTTTTTACTTTCAAGTTTATTTTTAAACGCCTGAATATGCTTCATATCCGACTGCACATAATCCCGCTCTTTAATGGGATTTACCGGGATCAGATTGATATGACAGCATAACGGTCTGGCCAGAGCTATCAGTTCCCCGGCATCCTCCTCCGTATCATTCACACCGCCCACCAGACTGTATTCGAACGTAATTCTCCGCCCCGTCTGTTCAAAATAGTACTGACATGCTTCCATCAGTTCCTTAATGGAATATCTGTTGGCGATCGGCATCAGTTTTCTTCTTTTTTCATCCGTAGTGGCATGTAAAGACAGTGCCAGCGTGATCTGCAGTTTTTCATCTGCCAGCTGCCGCATCCTCGGTACGATCCCGCAGGTAGACACCGTAACATTTCTCTGGCTGATATTGAGTCCGTTTTCATCCGTCAGAAGATGCAGGAACTTCAGGATATTATCATAATTGTCCATCGGTTCCCCGGTTCCCATGACTACTACATTGGACACCCGCTCTCCCGTAAGTATTGTAATGGCATAGATCTGGTCTAACATCTCGGAAGGTGTCAGATTCCGCTCCAGTCCGTCCAGTGTGGAGGCACAGAATCTGCATCCCATGCGGCATCCCACCTGGGAAGAGATGCACACGCTGTTGCCGTGTTTGTACTGCATCCATACGCTTTCCACGACATTCCCGTCCGCAAGTTCGAACAGGAACTTTTTCGTGCCGTCGATCCTGGATTCCTGTACTCTGACCGGCTTCACACAGGTATATTCGTAAGTTTCTTTACACTGCTCCCTGAATTTTGCGGAGAGATTCGTCATGTCATCAAAGCTTCTTGCGAGTTTCACATGCATCCACTCATACATCTGCTTTGCCCGGAATGCTTTCTCTCCCATTCCTTCCAGCTCCGCTTTCAGTTCTTCCAGGTTCAGGGATTTAATATCTTTTTTTATATCCATTTTCTTGTTCTCAACTCTTTGTCTTACGCTTTTCTGCGCAGTCTTGCAAAATAGAACCCATCCGTTTCGTCCGTTCCCGGCAAAAGCTGTCTCTCTTCTTCCAGAACAAACGGGAAATTCTCACTGATCCATGCAGCCATCTGCCTGTTCTCACTGTCATGAATCGTACAGGTACTGTACAGTAACACTCCGCCGGGTTTCACATACTGCCATCCGGCTTCCACGATCTTCTTTTGCAATTCTGTGATGGATTGCAGGCTCTCCCGGGTGACATGGTATTTAATATCTCTTTTTTTACCCATGACTCCCAGTCCGGAACATGGCACATCCATCAGTACCACATCCGCACTTTCTTCTTTTGCGGCATCATGTACCGTGGCATCATATACCTGAACTTCCACATTTTTACGATTCATGCGGTTCAGGTTTTCCTGTATCAGATCTGTTTTGTATTCTGACACATCCCTGGACAAAACATGTCCGCTTTCACCGGCAAATTCCGCCGCAAGAATAGTCTTTCCTCCCGGTGCCGCACACAGATCCATGACAAAATCACCCTTTTGGATCTTTGCAGCCTCCACCGCCAGTGCGGAAGAAGCATCCTGCACCGTAATTTTTCCTTCTGCAAATCCGGGAAGTTCACTTACATTTTCCAGATTTTCCGCCAGATATACATACGGAAGTTCCTTGCTCCGCCGCAGCCTTACGCCGGTCTGCCCGATCTGCTCTGTCAACTGAAGCATCTCTGCCTCTTGCAATTCAGTGGAAAACCTTAACGATACCGGATGAATCTCTAAAAGTCCTTTTAAAAGTGTTTCCGTTCCCTCTTCACCATATTCAGGCAGCCAGAGTTTTACGATCCATTCCGGCATGGAATATTTCACGCTTAAGTAAGCTGCCGTATTACCGGGATCCGGCAGCGGCAGCTGCTCCTTTTGTCTGGAAATATTTCGAAGCACCGCATTCACAAAGCCTTTTAAAGTACGAAATCCCCTTTTCGCAGCCAGTTTGCAGGCCTCATTACGAACCGCACTGTCCGGAACGGCGTCCATATAGAGAATCTGATAAGTACTCATGCGAAGGAGACAACGGATCAGTGGCTTCATCTTCCGGACCGGAATCGACGAAAAATGGTCCAGATAATAGTCAAGTTCCAGTTGTCTCTCTATCGTGCCTTCTGTAACTCTTTTTATAAATGCTTTTTCCCGAGGATCCAGATAATCATATTTATCCAGTACCGCCTTCATCAATTTATGCGAAAAATCCTGTCCCTTTTCCAGGCTGAACAGAATTTCCACAATGATCTCCCGGGTATCTGTCGTAGGATTGCTCACGGTTAGTCTCTCCTTCTGCGATTGCCGCCATACAACAGGATCAGACGAAGCAGCTGCAATGCGGAAGAGGCTGCTCCCGCTACATAGGTCAGGGCTGCCGCGGTCAATACCTTCTTACCGCCGCTCACTTCATCACTGCCCAGGAGTCCATATTCCTCCACCTTCACGATTGCACGGCGGGAAGCATTGAATTCCACCGGCAGCGTCACCAGCTGGAAAATAACCGTCAGCGCAAACGCCCAGATCCCCAGCTGGATCAACGTCTGGTTCCAACTGAGCAGTACCCCCAGGAAAATCAGGGGAATACTTAAATTACTTCCGATATTCACCACCGGCACCAGTGCCGCACGGATGCTCATAGGTGCATAACCATGCGCATGCTGGATGGCATGCCCGCACTCATGTGCGGCTACACTGACTGCCGTCACAGAAGTGCCGTTATAATTTTTATAAGACAGGCGTACCGTATCTGTCCGGGGATCATAATGATCACCATCATCGGAATTCAGGCATTCGATCTGTACATTATATAAGCCCTCTCTGTTCAGAATATTCCGGGCTGCCTCCGCTCCCGTAATTCCGCGCATGTTCCGTACTCTGCTGTATTTGCGCATAGTGGAATTCACCAGTGCGCTGGCTGCCAGACAGAGTGCCAGTCCGATCAGCACCAGAAAATATGTCGGATCAAAGTAATAGCCATATCCATAATAACCACCGTACATAGAAAAGTCTCCTTTCTATCTGTCGCCCAGAATCTCCCCCGGCTGCACCTTCACTCCCAACAGGAAATCATGTGTCGTCATTCGCTTTTTGCCTTCCAACTGTAATTCCAGCACTTTCAAGGCTCCTTCCGCTGCCGCCACTTCAAACGAATCCTTATTCACACTAAGGATCGTACCGGGAAGGAACGCATGCGCCGTTGCCATCGGAATTGCTTTCCATATCTTCAGCTGTTTTCCGTGATAAGAAGTATAAGCACTGGGCCAGGGAGTCAGTCCGCGGATCAGTCTGTCCAACTCTGCCGCCGTCCTGGTAAAATCCAATCTGCCCATCTCTTTGGTGATCAGTGCCGCATAACAGGTCTTGCTGTCATCCTGCTTCTCCGGGATCAGTCTGCCCTCCTCAAGCAGCGGCAGTGCTTCCGTAATTGCTTCGCCACCCAGCACCATCAGTTTGTCATGCAATGTTTCAAAAGTATCCTCTGAGGTGATGGCGATTTTCTTCTGATATAACATATCTCCGGTATCCAGTCCGGCATTCATCTGCATGATGGTCACACCGGTCTCTGTCTCTCCGTCGATGATCACTCTCTGTATCGGAGAAGCTCCACGATATTTGGGGAGCAGGGATGCATGAATATTCAGACATCCGTACTTCGGCAGATCCAATATTTCCTGTGAGAGGATCTGACCAAACGCTGCCACGATATAAACATCGGCAGGATATTTTTTTAATTCTTCAATGGCTTCCGGTGTCTTGATCCGTCGGGGCTGCAATACCGGAATACCATGTCTTACGGCACATTCCTTTACCGGCGGAAACTGTAGTTCTTTACTTCTGCCCTTTGCTTTATCAGGCTGTGTCACCACCGCCGTGATCTCATGTCCCTGCGCGATCAGCGCCTCCAGAGCTCCTACCGCAAAGTCGGGAGTTCCCATAAATACGATCTGCATAGCCTGTCTCCTTTCCGGATAGCTTATTCTTCTTCCTCATCGTCCTCGTAAGTCATATCCTGAAGCGGTCCTTCTGCTTTTTCCACATAGAGATGACCGTCCAGGTGGTCCAGTTCATGGCAGATAGCTCTGGCCAGTAATTCCGTGCCCTCTACCTCGATAGGTTTCATGTTCACATCCAGTGCTACTGCCTTCACGTAATTCGGTCTGGTCACAATGCCGAATTTTCCGGGTACGCTTAAGCATCCTTCCTGCCCCGTCTGTTCCCCACTGCTCTCTACGATCCTTGGATTGATCAGGATATACGGATCTTCACCGGTGGTATCGATCACCACGATCCTCTTCAGGATTCCTACCTGGGGTGCTGCCAGTCCCACACCGTTGGCATCGTACATCGTCTCCAGCATATCTTCGATCAGTTCTTTGGTCCGGGGAGTCATTTCCTTCACCTCTTTACAGGTTTTGGTCAACACCTCGTCTCCGTATTCTCTAATATTTCTAAGTGCCACTGCTGTTACCTCCTAAGTTTATTATATCATGATCCGCACCTTCGGTGCTTACCGTTGCTTCGCAACTATCATGATCAAATTCGCCGTTCACCAAAAATCTGCTGGCAGCTTTTTGGCTCTCTTGCGCTCATTACATCACATTTACAGGATCGAAATCGAATTGTATACTCAATTGTCTGGGCTGCCACTGTCTGAGTGTTTCCTCAACCGCATCCTTTACTTCCACCAGCACATCGTACTGCGCATGTTTTATATAAAAGACATGTCGATAGATGTCATTAATTCTGCTGATATTGGCAGGTGCCGGTCCCAGTACCTGTATTTTCTTATTTTGTGAAAAGTCCATATTAGACTTTACCACATCTGCCAGTCTCAGGGCAAGCTGTTTTACACTTTCTTCCTCTTTGCCGTATATCTGTACTGCCAGCATATGCGCTGCCGGCGGATAACCGGACAGTTCCCGGTACAGGATCTCTTCCTGGTAAAAGCTGTCATAATCCTGGGCTGCCGCACAGGTGATCGCATAATGATCCGGCTGATAAGTCTGGATCACAGCCTCTCCGGGAAGTGCGCCTCTGCCGGCACGTCCCACTGCCTGGGTCAGAAGCTGGAAAGTCCTCTCCCCGGCACGGTAATCCGACGCATTCAGCGACAGATCCGCCGCCAGGATCCCTACCAGCGTCACACCGGGAAAATCATGTCCTTTCACGATCATCTGTGTACCTACCAGAATATCGGCCTCACCATTGGAAAAAGAAGATAAAATCTTCTCATAGCTGTCTTTTGTCCGGGTCGTATCCGCATCCATTCTAAGGATTCTCACCCCCGGATATAATTCTTTTAGTTTCTCTTCGATCTGCTGGGTGCCGGCTTTAAAGCCCAGAATATATTTTGATCCGCATTTAGGGCAGAGTTTCGGCATCAGCTGCGTATAACCGCAATAATGACAGATCAGTCTTCCTCCCTTATGTTCAGAGAGAGAAACATCACAATGAGGGCACTTCATCACCTCTCCGCAGGCCCTGCAGGATACAAAGCCGGCATAACCCCTCCGGTTCAGAAACAGTATCGTCTGCTGTCCCTTGTTCAGCCGGTCCGTCATAAGCTCCTGCAGCTTTCTGCTGAAAATAGACCTGTTGCCTTCCTGCAGTTCCTGTCTGAGGTCTACCGTATATACAGTGGGCAGTTCCCCGCCTGTCAGTCTCCTGGTCAGTTGAAACAGGCGATACTCTCCCTTCCCCGCACGATAATACGCCTCCAGCGAAGGGGTAGCGGATCCCAGTACCACACTGGCTCCGTATAGCCTTGCCACTTCCATCGCCGTTTCTCTTGCATGATACTTTGGAGTACTCTCACTCTTATAACTGTTCTCCTGTTCCTCATCCATGACGATCAGTCCGAGACGCGGAAACGGTGTAAAAAGTGCTGATCTGGGACCTATGATCACATCGATCTCTCCGGCCTTGGCACGTTCGCACTGATCGTATTTTTCCCCCGCAGAAAGCGTAGAATTCATCACACTGACACGATCACCGAATCTCTGATAAAAACGAAGCAGTGTCTGATAAGTCAGTGCGATCTCAGGGATCAGCACAATCGCCTGTCTGCCTCTTTTTATCATTTCCCCGATCAGCTGCATATACACTTCTGTCTTACCGCTTCCGGTAATTCCGTGGATCAGATAGGTCTGCCGTTTTCCGGTGTCAAAGTCTCTCATCACCTCTGTGACAATAGTTTCCTGTTCTTCGCTTAAAATATTACGAGCAGTCTCTCCGGGCTTCATTTTTACCGGATTACGGTAGCTTTCGGAGCTGACCAGCATTGCAGCGCCGCTTTTTACGATACTGTTTACCGTGGCTGCGCTGACACCCAGTTTTCCGGTGACCCACTCATAAGGAATGCTCTCCTGATCTGACAGAGCCCGTAACAGTCTCGCCTTTGCCACCTGCTTTTTCCGTTCACACTCTCCCATCAGGGATACGATCTCTTCCCTGCTCATCCGGCGTACCAGCTGCCGGTGCTCCAGCTTCTTCACCGATTGTTTTGCGGGCAGTACCGTCTTCAGTGCCTGGATCATGGTGCATCCGTAGTTGCGACGGATCCAGGCTGCCAGTGCGATCATCTTGTCCTTTACGCCATTTTCTTTCTCCGGGATTCCCGCTATGTCCTTGATCTTCCCGGGATCAAACTGACACTTTTCTCCGACTCCGATCACATATCCTTTGATCAGACGGTTGCCATTGCCGAAGGGAATTACAACGCAGCTTCCCGGTTCCACCTGTTCCCGCAGAGTCTCCGGCACCCGGTATTGAAAAGTCTTATCCAGTTTTTCATGAGAAATATCTACAATGACATCTGCATATAACGTACTCAATTCATTTTCCTCACTGTTTTCACCGGGATCCGTACCATCTCTGATTTACATTTCTTTCCCTGCTGCTGAACCCGGGATATGACCTTCCGCCAGAATATCCCGTATCAGGTCTCTCTCATCCATAGGATATTTTACGCCCCTGATTTCCTGATAATCTTCATGTCCTTTTCCGGCCAGTACGACAATATCACCGGGTTCTCCGTGCTCTATGGCATAAGTGATTGCTTCCTTACGGTCACAGATCTCCACATATTTTCCATCGGTTTTTGCCATGCCCGTTTTAATATCATTAATAATATCCTGCGGCTCCTCGAATCTGGGATTATCAGAGGTGATGATCGTCAGATCCGCCAGTTTGCCGCTGACTTCTCCCATCTCAAAACGGCGCTGTCTGGAACGGTTACCGCCGCAGCCGAACAGGCTGATCAGTCTGTGGGGCTCATACTCCCGCAGTGTTGTCAGCAGACTTTCCAGAGCCATAGCATTATGTGCATAATCGATCAGCAATGTAAACTGATCCGATACTTTGATCATTTCAATGCGTCCCTTGACCTTTGCCTGCAAGAGTGCTTTTTTAATATTTTCCTCGTCCACTTTAAAATGGCGGCAGATGGCAATCGCGGCCAGCGCATTATACACACTGAATTTACCGGGCATAGGTACCTCTACGTTAAAATCCATCAGTCCTGTGACATGGAACGTTACCCCCAGTTCTCCCGGCTTATGCACCAGCTTCCTGTCTTTGGCACGGAGCATACAGTTCTCCCCCATTCCGAAGCTTTCCAGAGTGCAGGTATGCCCTTCTGTTACCTTCTGCCAGTGTTCATCATCGCCGTTCACGATTCCCACCTTGCACTGTTTGAACAGTAATCCCTTACAATATAAATATTCCTCAAAGCTTGCATGCTCATTGGGTCCGATATGATCCGGCTCCAGATTGGTGAAAATACCGTAATCAAAGATAAATCCCTGGGTTCTGTGCAGCATCAACGCCTGCGAAGATACTTCCATCACTACTGTATCCAGTCCGGTCTGCACCATTTTTGCGAAATATTCCTGCAGCAGATAGGATTCCGGCGTGGTATTGTTGGCATGAATATGCTCTTCTCCGATGATCACCTCGATGGTTCCCACCAGACCTACTTTATATCCGGCATTTTCCAGAATGGATTTTACCAGATAAGTCGTGGTAGTCTTACCCTTGGTTCCCGTGATGCCGATGACTTTCAGCTTCTCCGCCGGATGGTCGAACCATGCTGCAGAGATAAATGCCATGGCGTAACGGGTATTATCCACTTTGATCACCGTCACATCACTGTCTGCGGGAAGCTCCACATCTTTTTCCACTACCAGGACACTTGCTCCCTGCTCTGCCACCTGCGCCGCAAAATCATGTCCGTCAAAATTGGCTCCGCCGATGCAGAGAAACAGACACCCGGGTACAACCTTGCGGGAGTCATAGACAACTGCCGTGATTTCCTTATTCATCGTTCCCTGTATCAGTTCATATTCCAGTTTATCCAATAGTTCTGTTAATTTTTTACTCATAGAGGTGTCCGCCTTTCTGTGGGAAGATTTCATTGTTCTTCGCTGATTCCGTTTGCATACCTATAATTATTTTACTCTATTTTGTGGCAATGTACCACCTGTATTTTGCTTGAATCAGACTTGAGTTTCTTTCTCTTGTGTCATATCTTCCTGTGCCAACCGTATTCTTCCGAAATTCTGGATAACTCCGATCAACTGTCCGGACAAAAGCACGGTGAACAGAGAATATCCGATACGCCGTACCGGAATATAGCTTAAAGACAGCACCAATACGATCAGATCCGTCATCAGGTATACCCACTGGATCTTCCAACCGGTAGCATGAGAAATACTCATTGCCAGTGCATCATCTCCGCTGGGAGCTCCGCCGATGCGCACACATAACCCGGCACCCACGCCGACAAACAAAGCTCCGATCAAGGCTGCCGCAAGCGGCATATCCGCCAGTCCCGGCCACAGATGCGGGAACTGTTCGCAGATCTTGTAAGTACCTGAGAAACCTGCCGTAGCCAAGACAGAATACACGATGAACTCCTTACCAAGCAGTTTCCATCCCAACACATAACACAAAATATTCATGATGCCGCCGGTAACTGCCGGAGAAATTCCGGTCCAGTGTTCCAACAAAAGTGTAGCTCCCAGTACACCGCCCTCGGTGACACCTGAGATAGAGTGCACATTGTACAATCCAAAAGCCAGAATAAAACTTCCCAGCAAAGTTACGGCACTATTTTTCAATGTAATACTTTGAAACGCTTCTTTCCACTTATTGATTTGTAATTTCATTTGTCCTCATTTCTGCGCAAAATTTATTTTTCACACTATTCCTCATTTTTGTGTGCAAAGCTTGTACATAACACTATCATTTTACCGGTCTCAGCGGTCATATTGTTATACTATAACGCTTCCATCCAAATTTCTCAACCATTTTCAGGCACAGAAAAGCGCCCCGGTTACCCGGGACGCTTTTCCGATTTTCTTATGAGGGGGGGGAGATAGTGAGTTCATCAACTATCTGAAATACATATTACAGGGAAAATGTGTACAGAGTGTGTACGAATTCTAACTTAATTCTAAAATGAATCTTGAGGTTTTATAAACTATCTCAAGGGACCAAAAAGCCTCAGGCGCAATGCCTGAGGCTTTCCGGTTTCTTATGAGGGGGGGAGATAGTGAGTTCATCAACTATCTGAAATACATATTACAAAGAAATTGTGTCTATTTTGTGTTCAAAAAATAAAAAATCTAGCAATAGTTCTGCATCACGAATTGCACTTCTGTTCTGCCTTTATAAGTATTCTGACTAACCTGATACACCACGGATAACAGGAAACTTCCTTTTCCGGCATAAAGTGCCTCTTCGCTTCCCGCACCGTATTTTTCATCCAGGAACGTTCCCAGTCTCCCCAGATCCCCGAAAAATACCAGTGTCTGCGTATTCCCCTCCGGTGTTATGACCCGGAATCTGGCACAGGTCTTGTTGGCACCCATTTTAAATCCTGCCCGGAAGATCAAACCTTTTTGTGCAAACAAAGGTCTCGGATTCCCTGTACCGAAAGGCTCCAGTAACGCCAGTTCTCCCGCCAGCGCCTCGTCCGCATAGCCCATGGGCATCGCCACATCAATATGTACCCTGGGGATGAAATCCTCTTCTGTCAACGTACAATTTTGATTCAATGCGATCCTGAGTGGTTCGATATCTTCCTCTCTCATGGACAGCCCCGCCGCCAGCTTATGTCCGCCGTATTTGGTAAAATATTGTTTGACTTCCGTCATGGCATCATACATATGATAAGCTTCCACGGATCGCCCGGAGCCTTTTACACCGTCCTCTCCTTTTGTCAGGATAAAGACCGGATGATGATATTTTTCCCTGACCTTTCCGGCTATGATTCCCGCAATGCTTTCATGAACCTCCGGCAGATAGATCACCATGACCTTATCTTCTGTCATATGGTGCTCTACGATATACTCATCCGCTCTCTGTATTCCCTGTACGGTCAGATTTTTGCGGCTCTCATTCAGATCCTTCAATTCTTGGGCTGCCGTCATGGCATCAGCCCTGGTAAAACTCTGCAACAGTTCCAGTGCCCGTTTTGCGGTATCCAGTCTGCCTGTGGCATTCAGACAGGGACCCAGTACAAATCCCAGATGATAAGCACTCAGTCTGTCCGGAGCAATTTCATTTACCTCCATCAATGCCTTCAAGCCTTCATTATAGCCATTTTGAATGCGTTTCAGGCCTTCCTTTACCAGAATACGGTTCTCGTCCTTTAGTTCCATGACGTCGCACACAGTAGACAGTGCTGCAAATTCCAGCAATTCATCCTGTATGTTTTTTAATCCGGGATTTCCTGTTTTCTCTGCAATTGCCTGTATCAGTTTGAACGCTACCACCCCGCCGCAGATTCCCGAAAAAGGATATGTGCAATCTGCTCTCTTTGGATCCACGACCGCCAGGGCGGGCGGAAGCTGCTCCTTCCGTTCTCCGTTTTCTTCTATTATATAAGGAACTTCATGATGATCCGTTACAACCACACGCATACCGAGAGAATTCGCCAATGCAATCTGGGGAGCTGCCGCAATTCCGTTATCGCAGGTTACGATCATGCCGACCCCTTCCCGTTTTGCCTCTTCGATCAGGTGCTCATTTAATCCGTAGCCATCATGGATTCTGTGAGGAATTGCTGTGTCCACCTGCGCCCCCAGCATCTGAAATCCTTTGGTTAAAATATATGATGAACAGATGCCGTCCACATCATAATCACCGATGACACGAATATGCAGCCCTTCTCTTACCGCTCTCAGGATTTCATCCACTGCTTTGTCCATATCCTTTAACAGCCAGGGAGAATAACAATCCTCCAGTTTTCCATAGAGAAATTTCTGTATCTGGTCCTCTTCCGTCAGATCACGGTTTCGTAAGATCCTCGCCGTCACCGGACTGATATGAAAATCCCTCGCCCATTTATCAAAATCTGCTTTTTTCGCAGCCACATACCATTTTTCCATAGATTCTCCTGCTTTCGTATTTGACTGTGCCCATTATAGCATGAAAAAAGGGCTTGTGCATCTTCTCTTTTTATGCTATACATATGGCATTGATAAATGGGCTGCTTTGTTCCGGTCTATTTCATGGGAGGAAATTAATTGAAGCTCTGAAAAAAGAACTTGCTAGATTAACTTCTAATTCACAAAAGAACTCATAATATAAATGTACATCATTAGAAACATACACCGCCACGCACATCGTTGCAAAAGGAGCCGGAACTTCAAATGTTCCGACTCCTTTCTTAACTCTCTGCTATTATTTCCAATTCTTATTTCGTAGCCTTCGGCGCAAATTTCTTTCTCAGTACATACCACAGGGCTCCTGCCACGCATACGGAGGAATAAGCACCACAGATGATACCTACCATCAGAGGCAGGGCGAAATCACGGATACTTGTAACACCCCAGATGTACAGAGCACCTACCATTATCAGTGTGGTAAGGGAGGTAAATAAGCTTCTGGATAATGTCTGGGTGATACTGCGGTTTACCACATCCTGTAAGTCATCTTTCTTGGTCATGACCGCCATATTCTCACGTACACGGTCGAATACTACGATGGTGGCGTTGATGGAGTAACCTACGATGGTCAGCAGACAGGCAATGAAAGTGTTGCTGACGGATACTCTTGCCAGTGCGTAGAACGTAATGACTACCAGTACATCGTGAAGCAGGCAGGCAATACTGCTGACACCGAAACGGATATCGCTGAAACGGAAACGGATATAGATCAGCATGCAGATAATTGCTACGACAACTGCAATGATCGTATCGGATTTCATCTCGTTACTGATGGTGGAGCTGATGGTCTCGGAAGTGATCAGAGACTCATCTACGCCGAAGTTATCCACAAATACCTGATTCAGAGCCTGTCTCTGATCCACATCCAGAGAGTTGGTCTTGAAGATAACTTCATTGGATCCCTGTAAGGTCTGGATCTGTACTGCGCTGCCGGTAGTGCTCTCGATCAGAGGAACCATCTGGCTGTTGATCTCATCCAGGGTATAGCTTTCATTGAACGTAACGGTGGTTGCGGTACCGCCCTTGAACTCCAGGCTGTAGTTCAATGCATCACCACTATTTACTTTATATACGCCCATGGTAATGAATCCAATCAGGATCACTGTCAGAGAAAATCCGAAGAAGATTCCCTTCTTGCCGAGGAAGTTTATAGGCTTATGTTCCTTGCCGACGCCGTACCACTTAGGATCTTTCAGTCCCAGTGCGTAGAACGCTTTCATAATGTACTTGGT
>JBNMHS010000028.1:0-35007 GCA_050872885.1 Acetatifactor sp. | reverse complement strand
GGGAACAGGAATGCCGGAACTGGAAAGAGATCATGCATCCACTGTTCCCAATGTACCGGGAACAATGGACGGAGGGTAGAACAGGGTATCTGGTGATTGAATATTGGGAAGGCATGGATCTGTGTGAATTCCTGAAACGGAGAAAAAGGCTGTCGCCGGAGCAGGTCGTCTTCATAGCCGGACAACTTGCGGAAGGTCTGCGATATCTTCATGAGAGACCACATCCGTTTCTCTACCGTGATCTGAAACCTGAAAATATCCGTATTCGGTCCAACGGGAAAGTGGGTATCCTGGATCTTGGGTGCCTGTGGAACAGAGAGCAGGAATGGTCGGGGGCGGGCAATCGGTTTTACAGTGCTCCGGAGCAGTTCCGGCCGGGAGAAGTCCCCGGGGAAGAAAGCGATGTGTATGCAGTGGGAAAGCTGCTTGGAGTTATGCTGGGGGAGAATAACGGGAAGGTGCAGAATCCTAAACGATGCCGGGGCAGACACAAGACGCTGAAACACTGCGGACGGAAACAGCAACGGCAGGAGAAGTGGCTGCGCAGACTCAGCACGATGGCAACCTGCGGGGAACGGGAAATGCGTATTCCGGATATGGAAACACTGTACCGGCTGCTGGCGGTAACGGACGCACCGGAAAGGGAACGCAGACACGCTTTACAGACAGCGGATTTCTATTATATCCGTAAGTTGTACTATCCTTAGTTGTACACTCCGTGCTCGAACACAATCAAGAAAATTTGCAAAAAAGTGCTTGCTGTTTGAAAGAGAAATGAGTATACTGTAGATAAAGGTTCGGAATTGACTTATGAGGACCGGAAGCAATTAAATTTACATAGCAAAAAGGAGAAGAGTTATGCGTTTTTTTATTGACACTGCCAAAGTAGAAGACATTAAGAAAGCAAATGACATGGGGGTTATTTGCGGAGTAACGACCAATCCCTCTCTGATCGCAAAAGAGGGCAGAGATTTCAAAGAGGTAATTAAGGAAATCGCATCTATCGTAGACGGACCGATCAGCGGTGAGGTAAAGGCTACCACCGTAGATGCGGAAGGCATGATCAAGGAAGGAAGAGAGATTGCAGCCATTCATCCCAACATGGTAGTTAAGATCCCTATGACGGTAGAAGGCTTAAAGGCATGTAAAGTATTAAGCTCCGAAGGCATCAAGACCAATGTGACCCTGATCTTCTCTGCAAACCAGGCTCTGCTGGCAGCACGTGCAGGTGCTACTTATGTATCTCCTTTCCTGGGCAGACTGGATGATATCAGCCAGAGAGGCGTAGACCTGATCCGTGATATCGCTGATATTTTTGCGGTAACCGATCTGGATACCCAGATTATCGCAGCGAGTGTACGTAATCCTATCCATGTAACCGATTGTGCACTGGCAGGTGCTAACATCGCAACCGTTCCCTACGCAGTCATTGAGCAGATGGTAAAACATCCTCTGACAGATGCCGGTATTGCTAAATTCCAGGCAGATTATAAGGCAGTCTTTGGTGAATAGACCGGCGGCAGCCCGGAATGCGAACGGATGAAGCGATTCGGGAGCGCGAAGTGCAAAGAAGCTGTACAGAGAATCCCTCTGTACAGCTTCTTTTGGCTTCTGATCCGACAGGCAGACAGAACTTATTTCATCTGCTCTTCCTGCTTCTTGATCATACGACGAACCATTTCACCGCCGATGCTTCCTGCTTCCTTAGAAGTAAGATCGCCGTTGTAACCTTCTTTCAGATTAACACCCAGCTCGGATGCTACCTCGGTCTTGAAACGATCCATTGCAGCCTTAGCTTCGGGAACTTCTACTCTATTGGTTTTACTTGCCATTTCGTTCACCTCCGTTTGGAATTGGGTTTTCTTGTTTCAGATAAGCGTTTTTGGAATCACTTATCTTGGTATTAGTATGAGCATCGTCCTTTTTTTCATGCTGGTAAGTTTTTCATTTTTACGTTATAATCAAGAAGCAACAATAGGAAACGGAGACCGGAAAGAAGGCGGTGTGCCTCACTGACCGTAATCCCACAGGAGTGACTGACCTTTGAAGCCCGATGAGATCCGGTGGAGCTGAGAAGAGAAGGTGTTTTTTTGTTGCTGTAATTTATTCTATACAGAAAGGCGAAAAAACAATGAAAAAGAAAACAGGAATCACAAAAGCACTGGCACTGGCGCTGACTCTGGGACTGCTGTGCGGCGGTCTTGCGGGATGCGGTCGGACACAGGGGGAAGCCACAGTGCCGGAAAGTCAGGCAACGGAGAGTGTACAGCCTGCCGGGACGGAAGAGAACACAGTGGCGGAAAGCACGGAGACCGCAGCAGCAAGCACGGAGAATACGAATGGCACGACAGTACGTGTGGCATCCTTAAAGGGACCGACCTCTCTCGGGCTTTTATTTTTAATGGATAAAGCCGGGAAAGGTGAGACCTCCAATACTTATGAATTTCAGATGGCGACCGGAGCGGATGAGATCCTGCCCCTGATGGTAAAAGGCGAGCTGGATATCGCACTGGTGCCGGCCAATGTGGCAAGTATCCTTTATCATAAGACACAGGGTGGTGTGGAAGTCATTGATATCAATACTTTGGGCGTACTGTATATGGTATCCGGAGAAGAAGGTCTGACAGACTTCTCCGATCTTAAAGGCAGGACGATCTATCTGACCGGAAAAGGAACCACACCGGATTACGTATTGCAGTATCTGCTGTCGGCTCATGATATGTCCGCGGAGGATGTGACTCTGGAATACAAATCCGAAGCAACAGAAGTTGCATCCGTTCTGGCAGAAGATCCCACAGCCATCGGTCTGCTGCCCCAGCCCTTTGTTACCGCAGCCTGTGCACAGAATGATGCCCTGAAGGTGATCTTCGATCTGAATGAAGAGTGGAATAAGGTGCAGGGAGAGAACGGCAGCAGCATGGTCACCGGTGTGACGGTGGTTCGTAAGGAATTCCTGGAAGAGAATGAAGCTGCCGTGAAATCTTTTATGGAAGATCACAGGGAGAGCGCGGAAGCAATCAATGCAGATCCCGATACCGGTGCATCGCTTGCGGTGGAGGCACAGATCGTAGCCAAGGAGCCCATTGCCCGGAAGGCTATTCCGAACTGCAATATTACTTATATTGATAAAGCGGAAATGAAGCAGGCTCTTGCCGGTTATCTGGAAGTGCTGTTCGGACAGGATGCCCAGTCGGTAGGAGGCGGACTCCCTGAATCGGATTTTTATTATGATGCAGAATAAGGATAAAAAATATATCAAAAAAATAATGATCATACTTTTCTGGCTGGCAGTGTGGCAGCTCCTGGCAATGGCAGTGGATAATTTTCTGCTGGTGGCAACACCCCTTGAGACCCTGCGCGCGCTGTATACGCTGGCCGGCCGGGTCGAATTCTGGAAAAGCGCATTCGGCTCCTTGTGGCGGATCACACTCGGTTTTCTGCTGGGAACCATACCGGCGCTTCTGTTGGCAGCGGCCGGTTACCGATACAGGATCGTAGAAGAGATATTGCGGCCGTTTATGGTATTCTGTAAGTCAGTACCGGTAGCGGTGTTTGCCGTGCTGTTGTTGATCTGGTGGGGCTCATCCATGCTGGCGGTAGCAATCTGTTTTCTGGTAGTATTTCCGAATATATATCTGAATACACTGGAAGGCTTAAAAAATGCGAACAGAGAACTGCTGGAGATGGCTGAGGTCTTCCGACTTCCGTTCGGTACCAGATTTTTCTATATCTATCGTCCGGCGTTAAAGCCTTTTTTGCTCAGTGCCTTTCAATTATCTCTGGGAATGTGCTGGAAGTCCGGGGTGGCGGCGGAAGTGATCGGCACACCTTCACACTCGATCGGCGGGGCTTTGTATCTGGCGAAAATATATCTGGATACCGCGGAACTGTTTGCCTGGACGGCGGTGATCATAGTGCTGAGTGTGGCTTTTGAAAAGATAATATTTTGTGGTATTGAATTTTTTTTCCGGTGGGAGCCGGAATGCAGGAGACCGGCTGTGCCGCAGAAAGCTGCCGCCTGGGAAGATGGCACTTTGTATGTGCGGGATCTGGGAAAATGTTTCCGTGGGAATTGGATCTTCCGGCATGTGGATCATGAATTCCACAACGCAGAACCTTATCTGCTGGATACTCCTTCCGGCAGCGGCAAGACTACTTTTTTCCGATGTCTGTGCGGACTGGAGCGGCCTGAGGAGGGAGAAGTGTCGGGAGCGGAAGCTTTTTCCGTGCAGTTTCAGGAAGACCGCCTGTGCGAAGGCTACAGTGCGGTGAAAAATCTGGAAATGATCCTGGGAGATGCCGCACTGGCGAGAGAGACGCTGGAACAGCTGCTGCCCCGGGAGGCACTGGATAAACCATGCAGGGAACTTTCGGGCGGCATGAAACGGAGAGTTTCGCTGTTGCGGGCCATGGAGGCGGAAGCACAGTGTGTACTGCTGGATGAGCCGTTTACCGGACTGGATGAAGAAAACCGTCGAAAAGCGGAAGACTATATCCGGAGAAAAAGAAAGGGACGGATCCTGCTGCTGGCTACACATATCAGACCGGCGGAAGGGAGAACGATATGAAGAAAGATACGGAAAATACAAGAGTTACCCTGATCGGTATTATCGTGGAAGATCCGGAGGCGGCAGCCAGGATCAATGCAATTTTACATGAATACGGCGAATACATCATAGGAAGAATGGGGATACCTTATCGTGAGAAACAGATGAACATCATCAGTGTGGTAATGGATGCACCGCAGGAAAAGGTCAGTGCGTTGTCGGGAAAACTCGGAATGATCCCCGGAGTCAGTTCCAAATGTCTCTATGCCCGGGAAGCCGGAAAAGCCCTAAAATAAAAAGGTTGTCAATTTCTCCAACTTATGCTATAATTGCAAAATGACTGCGACTGGATACAGACCCGTAAGGGTATAAAGGAGGAAATGTTATAATGAGTTTACAGGTTGAAAAGTTAGAGAAAAACATGGCCAAGCTGACCATCGAAGTATCTGCTGAAGAACTGGAGAAGGCAATTGAAGGTGCTTACCAGAAGAATAAGAACAAGATCAGCATTCCCGGTTTCCGTAAGGGCAAAGCGCCCCGTAAGATGATCGAGCAGATGTACGGCAAGTCCGTATTCTATGAGGATGCTGCAAATGCGCTGATTCCCGATGCGTATGATAAGGCTCTGGAAGAGTGCGAGGAGCAGATCGTATCTTCTCCGAAGATCGATGTGACCCAGTTAGAGGCCGGCAAGCCTTTCATCTTTACCGCAGAAGTAGCTCTGAAGCCGGAAGTTACTCTTGGTAAGTATCAGGGTGTCAAGGTTGACAAGATCGAGATCAAGGTCAGCGATGAAGAAGTTGACGCTGAAATCAATAAAGAGCGTGAGAGCAACGCAAGAACCATCAACGTAGAAGACCGTGCTGTTAAAGACGGTGATATGACCGTAATCGACTTCGAAGGTTTCGTAGACGGTGTTGCATTTGACGGCGGTAAGGGTGAGAACTATCCTCTGACCATCGGCTCCGGTTCTTTCATTCCCGGATTCGAAGAGGCACTGGTTGGTGCCAAGCTGAACGAAGAGACAGAAGTAAATGTAACCTTCCCCGAAGACTATCATGCAGAAGAACTGGCCGGCAAGCCCGCAGTATTCAAGTGCACTGTTAAGGAGATCAAGGAGAAGCAGCTCCCTGAGCTGGATGATGAGTTCGCAAGCGAAGTATCCGATTTCGATACCATGGCTGAGTATAGAGAAGACGTACAGAAGAAGCTGACTTCCAAGAAGGAAGAAGAAGCTAAGATTGCTAAGGAAGAAGCAGTTCTGGATGCAGTGATCGAGGATGCCAAGATGGAGATTCCCGATGCAATGATCGAGACCCAGCAGAGACAGCTGTTAGAGAACTTCGCTCAGAGAATCCAGGCACAGGGTCTTACTCTGGAGCAGTATATGCAGTTCACCGGTCTGACAGCTCAGGCTATGATGGAACAGCTGAAGCCCGAAGCACTGAAGAGAATTCAGTCCCGTCTGGTTCTGGAAGCTGTAGCAGCCGCTGAGAAGATGGAAGCTACCGAGGAAGACTTCGAAGCTGAAGTTAAGAGCATGGCAGAAGCTTATCAGATGGAAGCAGACAAGGTGAAGGAGCTTCTGGGTGAGCAGGGCGCTAAGCAGGTAAGAGAAGATATCTGCGTAAGAAAGGCAGCTGATTTCATCGTAGATAACGCTAAGGAAGCAAAGGCTGCAGCCAAGAAGACCACCAAGAAGGAAAAGGCAGCAGAAGAGAAGCCTGAAGAAGCATAATAAGTGCTTTAAGATACGATACGAAGAGAAAGCGGACTGCCAGGTCCGCTTTCTTTTAAATTTTTATTAAATCTTCGGAATCTCGTTGAAAAAGCTTACTAAGTAGGATACCATAGTAGTATTAATCGAAAGAGCAATGGAGGTTTTAGAATATGAGTTTAGTACCTTACGTCATTGAACAGACCAGCAAAGGTGAGCGGTCTTATGATATTTATTCCAGATTGTTAAAGGACAGAATCATTTTCCTGGGTGAGGAAGTCAATGAGACTTCTGCCAGCATTATCGTGGCACAGTTACTGTTCCTGGAAGCAGAGGATCCCGATAAGGATATCCATCTGTATATCAACAGCCCGGGCGGAAGTGTTACCGCAGGTATGGCAATCTATGATACCATGAAGTACATCAAGTGTGATGTATCTACCGTATGTATCGGCATGGCAGCCAGCATGGGTGCATTCCTTCTGGCAGGCGGTGCCAAGGGTAAGCGTTTTGCTCTGCCCAATGCAGAGATCATGATTCATCAGCCTCTGGGTGGTACACAGGGTCAGGCAACCGAGATCGAGATCGCAGCAAAGCATATCCTCCGTACCAAGGAGAAGTTGAACCGTATGTTGGCTGAGAACACAGGTAAGGATTATGAGACCATCTGCGCAGATACCGAGAGAGATAACTGGAAGAGCGCCGAGGAAGCTTGTGAGTACGGTCTGATCGACAAGGTGATCACTTTCCATGAGGCATAAAACAACAGGAGTATAAGAATGGCAGGAAAAAATTCCGGAAATGACATTAGATGTTCATTTTGTAACAAGACCCAGAGCCAGGTCCGCAAGCTGATCGCGGGACCTGCCGGGGTATATATCTGTGATGAGTGCGTGGATATCTGCGCAGACATCCTGGAGGAAGAGTTGGAAGACGAAGAAGTGGAAGAGACCGCGGCTCCGGACATCAACCTTCTCAAACCGAAGGAAATCAAGAATTTCCTGGATGAATATGTCATCGGACAGGAAGAGGCGAAGAAGGTCCTCTCCGTTGCGGTGTACAATCAGTACAAGAGAGTGACGGCTCCCAAGGATCTGAATGACGTGGAGCTGCAGAAGAGTAATATCATCATGGTAGGACCTACCGGTTCCGGTAAGACCTATCTGGCACAGACACTGGCAAAGATCATCAACGTTCCGTTTGCCATCGCAGATGCAACGACTCTGACCGAGGCCGGTTATGTGGGCGAGGATGTAGAGAATATTCTGTTAAAGCTGATCCAGGCGGCGGATTATGATGTAGAGCGCGCACAGTACGGTATTGTATATATTGATGAGATCGATAAGATCACGAAGAAGAGTGAGAATGTCTCCATTACCCGTGATGTCTCCGGTGAAGGCGTACAGCAGGCACTGCTTAAGATCATCGAGGGTACGGTGGCAAGCGTACCTCCCCAGGGAGGCAGAAAGCATCCTCATCAGGAACTGATCCAGATCGATACCACCAATATCCTCTTCATCTGCGGCGGTGCGTTTGACGGACTGGAGAAGATCGTCGAATCCCGTCTGGACCGTAAAGCCATCGGTTTCAACACCGAACTGGGTCACAGAGAAGACAAGGATATCAGTGAACTGCTGCAGGAAGTAACGCCGCACGATCTGGTGAAATTCGGCCTGATTCCCGAGTTTGTGGGTCGTGTGCCTATCTGTGTATCTTTACGAGGACTGGACAGAGAAGCATTGATCCGCATTTTGCAGGAGCCCAAGAACGCACTGGTAAAACAGTATCAGAAGCTGTTCCGGATGGATAATGTGAAACTGGATTTCGAACAGGATGCCGTAGAAGCAATTGCAGATAAGGCGTTGGAGCGCAAGACCGGTGCCAGAGGCTTACGTTCCATTATGGAATCCGTAATGATGGATACCATGTATGAGATCCCTTCGGATGACACCATCGAAGAATGTGTAGTCACCAAGGCAGCGGTAGAAGGAGAGAGCGAGCCGCTCACGATCCGCGGAGAATCTCTGAAAAAGGCAAAATAATTTCAGACGCTGCCTTGTGATGACCACAGGGCAGCGTTTTGTGCAAAAAAAGTGTCTGTAAAACATATGGAAAGGCATGGTTATTACTATGGTTATAAAAAATGTGAGTCTGGAAACTGTCTGCGGAATTACCAGTAAGCTTCCGGAAAATATACATCCCGAAGTGGCATTTGCCGGAAAAAGTAATGTCGGCAAATCTTCTCTGATCAACGGACTGATGAATCGCAAATCTCTGGCGAGAACCAGTGCCCAGCCGGGAAAGACACAGACGATCAACTATTACAATATTAATGATGAAATTTACTTCGTTGATCTGCCGGGCTACGGTTATGCACAGGCTAATGAGCATGTGAAAGCCCAGTGGGGCAAGATGATCGAAGATTATCTACATAAATCAAAACAGCTGAAGCTTGTATTTTTGTTGATTGATATCCGTCATGCACCTTCGGAAAATGACCGGATCATGTACGACTGGATCCGCAGAAACGGTTACGATCCCATTATTATCGCTACGAAGCTGGATAAGATCAACCGCAGCCAGATACAGAAACAGGTGAAACTGATCAGGACGACCCTGCAGGCCGGAGCGGATACTGTGATCGTTCCGTATTCTGCGCAGACCAAGCAGGGGCGGGAAGAAATCTATGAGATACTGGATGGAATCCTGGAGCCGGCTAAGACACAGACGGAAAACTGATAATGCCGAATTGTAAGCTATAAGGTATAGCGGAAAACGTGAGGGCGTATGAAGAAATATTGCAAAGCATTGGTAAATTTAGGGGTGGCTTTTATTATTTTACTGTTGGTCATTTTTCTGGTGCCGAAATTACTGGTCTTTTTTGCACCGTTTGTGGCCGGCTGGATCATTGCACTGATCGCGAGTCCTCTGGTGCGGTTCTTTGAAGAAAAAGTCAAGATCAAGAGGAAAGCCGGGAGTGCATTCGTTATTATAGCGGTTATCGCACTGGTCGTATTGATCTTATATCTGGTAGGCGCAAAGCTGGCGGATGAGATCATGGGTCTGATCGGTGCACTGCCGGATATCTGGAACAGCGCGGAGCATGATTTCGCCGACATCGGCCAGAATCTGAGTGTTGTGTACAATCGCTTTCCGAAAGATGTACAGCAGAGCATCACGGATGTAGTCAATCAGATCGGGACTTATATAGGAGACTTTTTTGGTAAGATCGGTACGCCTACGATCAATGCCGTGGGTAATTTTGCCAAACAGGTGCCGTCCATCCTGATCGGATTGATCATGGCACTTCTGTCTTCCTATTTCTTCGTAGCCGAGAGAGACCAGCTGGCTGCATGGTTCCGCAGGCATACACCGGCAGAAGTATTATCCTGGTATTATATGCTGAAGCGCGGACTGGTAAAAGCGGTGGGCGGTTACCTGAAGGCACAGCTGAAGATTGAAGTATGGATGTATCTTTTACTGGTGATCGGCTTGGCAATCCTGCAGGTCGATTATGCAGTACTGATTGCACTGGGAATTGCTTTTTTGGATTTCCTGCCGTTTTTCGGTACCGGAACCGTTATGGTACCATGGGCAATCATCAAGATTTTAAGCTCCGATTATAAGATGGCGATCGGTCTGCTGATCATCTGGGGAATCGGCCAGCTGGCGCGTCAGCTGATCCAGCCGAAGATCGTCGGGGATTCCGTAGGTATGCCGCCGCTGCCGACATTGGTCCTGCTCTATATCGGATATAAGCTGGGAAGTGTCGTGGGAATGATCGTGGCAGTGCCGGTCGGACTGATCGCACTGACAATGTATCAGGAAGGTGCGTTCCAGACGACAAAGGACAGTGTGAAGATCCTGGTGGCGGGAATCAATCATTTCCGCAGGCTGAAGCCGGAGGATCTGGATGAGGTACGGCAGATGCAGGAGAGAGACCGCAGACGAAGCGAAGAACTGACCAGACAGGCTGCGGCGGAAGAAGCAGCGGGACAACAGTCCGGCAAAAATAAACAGGACAACTAAAACAGAAAGAGATAATAAACGCTATATGAGAAATATCAGACTGCGACTGCAGTATGAAGGAACCAGATATCAGGGATGGCAGAAACAGACTTCCACCGACAATACGATTCAGGGGAAGATGGAGACGCTTTTGAGCAAAATGTGCGGTGAAACCATAGAGATCGCTGCCAGCGGAAGAACCGATGCAGGGGTACATGCGCTGGGACAGGTAGCGAATTTCCATACGGAATCGGATATGAGCACGGAAGAAATACTGGCTTATTGTAACCGTTACCTGCCGGAGGATATCGCGGTGGTGGAAGTTACGGAAGCTGCACCGAGATTTCACAGCAGACTGAACGCCACGGGGAAGCGATACCGTTATCGTATCATTAACAGTGCGATTCCCAATGTATTCTGGCGCAGGTATGCTCTGGAAGAACCGGAGAGCCTGAACCTGGAAGCCATGCGCAGGGCGGCGGAACTGCTCCTGGGAGAACATGATTTTAAGGCATTTACTTCTGCTAAAAAGAGTAAGAAGTCCACAGTGCGCCGGATCGATGAGATACGGATCGAGCAGACAGGGGACAGGATCGAATTTGTCTTTACCGGGAACGGCTTTTTACATCATATGATTCGGATCCTGATGGGAACCCTTCTGGAAGTGGGAAAGGGGATCCGTACGCCGGAGAGTATGACAGAAGTACTTAAGTCCGGTGACAGAGCGAAGGCGGGTCCCCTGGTACCGGCCAAAGGACTGGTATTGGAAGAGGTTTTTTATACATAATAAAAATTTAAATGCTCCTGCAACTTTTTACCCTACAATTACGTCTAGTATATTGTAGGGCTTTTTATTACGTAAAACTTTATAGAAAATTTATAAATAACATGCAGAAAGTATGCATTGACAAAATATCATAACAGAGGATAAGGCAGAGGGAACCTTTTCTCATACGAAAGGCGGCAGGAGCAGATCATGGAAAAAAAGGTAGCAGTATACAATAATAATACGGGTGTGATAGAGATAATGAGTTCCCTTCTGGCAGGAGAGGGGCTGAAAATGATAGCGGTTACGGGGAGAACACAGTTACAGGAACTTTTGAGAGCCCGGGAGATTCAGCTGTTGCTGCTGGATGTGGAGCTGGACGGTAAAGGATGGGGAGAAGGGATCGAGATGATTCATGATATCCGCAATATGACCACGATCCCCATCGTCATTATTTCCGCACAAGGCGCAGAGACTGCCAAGATCATGGCACTGAATGCCGGAGCGGATGATTATGTGACGGCAGGATATAATCCTTTGGAACTGCTGGCCAGAGTCAAGTCCCAGCTTCGCCGGTATACACAGCTGGTGAATCTGTGTGAGAACATTGACAAGATTTACCGTGTGGACGGATTGGAGATCAACGACAGGAACCGTACGGTAACTGTGGACGGCCGCGAGGTGAAGATGACTCCCATCGAGTACAAGATTCTCAGACTGCTGGTGCAGGAGAGAGGGAAAGTATTGTCCATCAGCCAGATTTACGAATCAATCTGGCATATGCAGGCCATTGGTGCGGATAATACCATTGCGGTCCATATCCGCCATATCCGCGAGAAGATCGAGAGCAACCCCAAGGAGCCCAGATATCTGAAAGTGGTATGGGGAACCGGTTATAAGGTAGGATGAGAAAATATATTTAATAACAGTCCGGGCATGGATATATCCGTGGTCGGACTGTTATTTTTTTTGTCAAAGAATGTCGGGGACCTATTTACTTTAGTACTTTTGTAGGATATACTAAAATAGATTGCAAATGTGTAAAAAACCGACAACAGAAAGGAGGCGCAGCCATGACAAAACAGGAAGCGGAACAAATGCTGGAACGTTTACGGCAGATATTCCCGATCGTGCGCCTGCTGGAAGAAACTGAAGTACCGAAGAACCGGGAAGACATTCATCCCGGCGGAGCGGAAGAAGGTTGTCAGTGCTTTGCTTTCTGGAAGAAAACGGTGCCCTGTGCCAACTGCATATCCAGACAGGTCCTGGAGAACAGGGGGCAGAGAGTAAAGATAGAATTCCTGGAGGATGAGATCTATCAGGTGATCTCGAAATATATAGAGGTGGATGGTCTCCCCTGCGTTGTGGAGATGCTGGAACCTCTGGACGAGGAGACCCTGATGGATTCCGACGGTCGTGAGAAGCTGATGAAACGACTCAGCGGTTATGACGATAAGCTATACCGGGATGCCCTCACGGGAGTGTACAATCGCAGATTTTATGAGGAACGGATACGACATATGACACGCCATGCCGGTGTGGCCATGATCGATCTGGATGACTTTAAATTATACAACGATACCTACGGACACAATGCCGGAGATATGGTATTGGATACTATCGTAGGCGTGATACAGAACACGATCCGTAAGACGGACATGCTGATCCGTTTCGGTGGAGATGAGTTTCTTCTGGTGCTGCCGGAGATCTCGGAGGATGCTTTTGAATTAAAGTTAAAGAGAATCCGTCAACATGTACAGGAGACTAAAATTGTAGGATATACCCAGCTGAAACTGTCAGTCAGTATCGGTGGTGTGATGTCCGGCGGAGAACCCATTGAGGAGACGCTGGAGCGTGCTGACCGCCTGATGTATCAGGCGAAGATCCGCAAAAATGCCGTAGTGACCCAGCGTAATGAAGTACAGATCAACAGAAATGAACTCCCGGAAGAGACAGAACGTCTGCGCATTCTGATCGCCGATGATTCGGAGAGCAACAGAGAACTGCTGGCGGAGATGCTGCAAGACGGTTACGATATCGTGGAAGCGGAAGACGGGGAAAAGGCCATTGAACAGCTCCATGAATATGGAAAAGGCATTTCGCTAGTGCTTCTGGATCTGCTGATGCCGGTTATGGACGGATTTGATGTGCTGGCATATATGGGAACCAATAAGTGGCTGGAGGATATCCCCGTGATCATGATCTCCAGTGAAGATTCCGCTCCATATGTAAAGAGAGCCTATGAGCTGGGAGCTACGGATTATATCGGCAGACCGTTTGATGCGAACGTTGTCTACCGGAGAGTACAGAATACGATCAAGCTGTACGCAAAGCAGAGAAGGCTGACGACGCTGGTGACGAACCAGATTTATGAAAAAGAGAAAAACAATCAGATGATGATCAGCATTTTAAGTCAGATCGTGGAATTCCGTAACGGAGAGAGCGGTCTGCACGTT
This sequence comes from Acetatifactor sp., assembly GCA_050872885.1. Taxonomy (GTDB): domain Bacteria; phylum Bacillota; class Clostridia; order Lachnospirales; family Lachnospiraceae; genus Acetatifactor. Next base: position 21,513 of record JBNMHS010000028.1, on the reverse strand, counting down.
ATGCGGATCAATATGATCACCGGCATGCTTTTAGAGCGGCTGGCGGTGAAATCAGATAAATATCCGTTATCCTGGGCTGAGAGATCCATGATCACCATGGCTTCTTCCCTGCATGATATCGGCAAGATCGGTATTCCCGAGGAAATCCTGAACAAGCCCGGGAAGCTTACGAAAGAAGAGTTTGAGATCATGAAACAGCATAGCGCCATCGGTGCGGATATGCTGAGAAGTCTGAAAAGATATCAGAATGAGGAGCTGGTGAAGGTCGCATACGAGATCTGCCGCTGGCACCATGAACGGTATGACGGAAAAGGTTACCCGGACGGATTAAAAGGGGAAGAGATCCCCATTTCCGCACAGGTGGTATCCCTGGCAGATGTGTATGATGCGCTGGTAAGTGAGCGTGTTTATAAAAAAGCATTTTCACCGGAAAAGGCACTGGAGATGATTAAGAACGGTGAGTGCGGCAGCTTCAATCCGCTTTTGCTGGAATGTCTGGTGGACATCAAGGACAGAGTGAAAGAAGAATATGAACAAAGAGAGGAATAAATGCAGATGACAGTACAAGAATGTTATGAGAGTATGGGATCCGATTTTGAGAGTGTATTGGGCAGAATGGGAAGCGAAGGAATGGTGAAGAGATTCGCATTGAAATTCCTGGATGACCCAAGCTTTTCGAATCTGGAAAAAGCAGTAGAAGGACAGAACGCAGAGGAAGCATTCCGCGCAGCACACACATTAAAGGGAATCTGTCTGAATCTGGGACTGGACAGACTTTACAAAGTCAGTGCAGAGCTTACAGAGAAGCTCAGGGGAAGAGAATTCAACGGATACGAAGAATCTTATCAGGAAGTGCAAAAGGAATATCAGAATACCATAAGTGCGATCCGGAAAATAGACGAATAGAACCGGATACAGGAATGGAGTTTTGAGAGGATAGGGGAATACATGGAAAAGGAAATATTGGATAAGGCGCAATATTCCACAGATCAATTACAGGAAATTGAAGAGGGTCAGGAGAAAGGGCTGGATGTATCTTATTACAAGAACCCGGAATTCCTGGCAATACAGATGCGTGAGATCCGTCTGGGACTGGAAGCGGGAGTGGATGTATCTGTCTATGCCGACAAAGCATACGACTGGTTTCAGATGAAGGAGATCCGCAAAGGATTAGAAAAGAAACTGAATGTAAGTAAATATGCTGACCCAAAGATTTCTTTTGAGGTAATGCACCAGCTTCGGAAGGGACTGACGGAAGGAATCGATCTGTCGTTTGCAAAAACGATACCTGCCGGTGTGCTGAAGGAACTGCGCAAGGCAATGGCGGCCAAAGTCGATATCCGTACATATATCAGGGAAGGTTATGAGGAAGAACAGCTCAGACAAATCCGTATAGCCCTGGAGCGGGGGATCGATATCGGGCAGCATGTCAAGTTGTACCACAGAGGACCTTCCATTCGAGAGATCGCTCTTGGACTGGAAAAGGGACTGGATGTCTCTGTCTATGAGGATGAACAGTTAAGCTGGCAGCAGATGCGTGAGATCCGCCTGGGCATGGAAGAGGGACTGGATATATCGAAGTATTCCAATCCGCTGTATTCCTGGCAGCAGATGCAGGAGATCCGCCTGGGCATGATGGATGACCTGCCGGTGGAACTGTATTCCAGCCTGATGTATACAGCCAAGGGAATGGAAGAGAAGCGCAAGAAGCTTCTGGATGAGAGAAAACATCCGGAAAAGGCGCAAAAAGAAGAAATCTACAAGGATTTCTCGCTGCTGATCAGTGCGGATAAAATGGAAGCATTCATTCTCGTAGCAGAGAAAGGGACCAGAATCCGCAAGGATCGTCTGCTGTTAGCTCTGGAAGAAAAGGGTGTGAAGTCGGGTATTGATTACGTGACACTGGAACGCCTGGAAAAACAGGGCGCGGACAGCAATATGGTCATTCTGGCCTCGGGAAAGAGACCGGAAGCCGGTGCAGACGGATGGTATGAATTTTTCTTTGACATTAACATCAAGAAGGAACCGAAGCTGTTGGAAGACGGTTCGGTGGATTACCAGAATATCAAATGGTTCGAACTGGTACGCAAGGGCGATGTGGTGGCAAGATATCATGAGCCTGAACTGGGAAATCCCGGCCGCAATATTCTCAACGAGGAAGTTCCGGCTAAGAAGGGAAGAGAACTCAAACATCTGACCTGCAAAGGGGTTACCCTGCAGCCGGATAAGAAGACATACATAGCGTCTACGGACGGTAAGATCGAATATAAGGGAGACGGACTGGAAGTCACAGACATTCTGGTACTGGACAGTGTGACACAGGCTACCGGCAATGTAACGTTCAACGGTTCGGTCTATGTCAGAGGAGAAGTCGGAGACGGTGCGATCATCCGTGCAGAGAAAGATATTCTGGTGGATGGTTTCCTGGAAGGGGCAACCCTGGAGGCCGGTGGTGACATTATCCTTCGTAAGGGCAACAATGGCGGCGGCCGTGGAAAGCTGATCGCAAAAGGAAACGTCATGGGCAGATTCTTTGAGCGTGCCAAAGTAAATGCCGGGAAGCATATCAATGCGAACTATTGTTTGAACAGTGAACTGTGGGCGGAAGGACGAATCGAGATCGCCGGGAAAAACGGAATTCTGGCCGGCGGGAATGCGTATGCCGCACAGGGGATCAGTGCGTTTAACATCGGAAATGCCGCCGGGATCAAGACCGAGATTTCTGTGGGAGGAGAGGATCCCTTCATTGCGGAGAGTGCCGCTTTGGACGAGAAGCTACGCTCCGCACAGCGTGAGCTGTATCTGTTGAAAAATGCCTATGCTGATTTTCGCAGAAAATATCCGCCGGAAGTGCGTAACAATAATCCGGTCTATTTAAAGCTGGAGGATTCCATTTACGCCAAGGATCAGGAGATCGACAAGCTTTACAAGAGACAGGAAGAACTGCAGAAGGAACGCGACAGAGCCGACCAGGTGAAGATCGTGATCCGGGGCAGCCTGTATCAGGGAGTACTGGTCAATATCAATGGCTCCAGGTGGAATGCAAAGCCCATCAAAAATGTTACATTGAAGAAAAAAGACGGAGCTGTGTCCGTATTTCGGAACGTTTAGGAGGAAAATAAATGAAGAACAAAGTTCTCATTGTAGATGACGCATTAATGAACAGGGATATCCTGAACGAAATATTGAAGGATAGTTACGACATTCTGGAAGCGGAAGACGGCAAGGCAGCACTTGATATTCTGGATGCAGAGAAGAATGAGATCGCAGCAGTCCTGCTGGATCTGGTCATGCCGGTGATGGATGGATTCCAGGTGCTTGAAGAGCTGAACAAACGGAAACTGATCGAGAAGATACCTGTGCTTGTCATCAGCGGAGAGAACAGTACGCAGAACGAACAGAGATGTTTTGAACTGGGAATTGCGGATTTTATCGGCAAGCCTTTCAATGCCAATCTGGTCAGAAAAAGAGTACAAAATGCCGCAGAACATTATGCATATCGTAACGAACTGGAAGACAAGGTCGAAGAGCAGACAAATGTACTCCGCAAGGCTTATAAGACACTGAAGAGCCAGGCAGAACAGCTGAAACGTCGTAATCAGGATATTATCGAAATCCTGGGTACGGTGGTGGAGTACCGTAATCTGGAGAGCGGCGAACATGTCAAGCGTGTGGGAGAATATACCAGAATCATGGCAGAGACCTTCATGGTGGAATATCCGGAGTATGGACTGACGCCGGAGAAGATCAATGTGATTGTATCCGCGAGTGCACTTCATGATATTGGCAAGATCACGATTCCCGACAGCATTCTGTTAAAGCCGGGACGGCTGACCAAGGATGAGTTTGAATACATGAAATCTCACACCACCAGAGGGTGTGAACTGTTGGAATCTATGAAAAATGTACTGGATCCCCAATATGAAAAGGTCAGCTACGAGATCTGCCGTCATCACCATGAACGTTTTGACGGAAAAGGTTATCCCGATGCTTTGGTGGGAGATGCGATTCCTATTTCCGCGCAGCTGGTCTCTGTGGCAGATGTATATGATGCGCTGGTAAACGAGCGCTGTTATAAGGATGCATTTTCCCCTGAGGAAGCATTCCATATGATCGTCAACGGAGAGTGTGGCGTATTTTCACCGAGACTGATGGAGGTATTCCGGAAAGTCCGGCCTCAGTTCGAAAAACTGGCTACCGCAAAAAGCGTATAAAATTTTAAGAATCTCTGTGCAGATGCATGAATAGTATCTGCATGGAGATTTTTTGCTGATTTGTATTTGCTGTGCGGCTTGACAAAGGGTGATAAAAATATTATTGTATTAATTAAATAATACAAAACAAGGGTAAGAATGGAGTATCAGGATGCAGATGGGAGAGACACAGACAGGGAAAATACAGGGGAAACAGGGAATCAGCAGTGCAGTGCTGAAAAATATCGCTGTGGTAACGATGCTGATCGATCATATAGGGGCAGTGATCGTGACAAGGCTGTTGATTCAGAATGGCCTGTATAAAGCTATGGTGAACCGGGAAACTTATGATGCCTGGATGGGGCAAAACGGCGGAATGTACGGAATTTATATGGCAATGCGGATCATCGGAAGGCTTGCTTTTCCGATTTATTGCTTTTTGCTGGTAGAAGGATTTCAGAAGACCCATGATGTGAAAAAATATCTGGGAAGAATGTTTCTGTTTGCTCTGTTGTCGGAGGTGCCGTTTGATCTGGCGCTCAGCGGGAAAGTGTGGAATGCGGAGTATCAGAATGTGTTTTTTACACTGCTTATCGGTCTGTTGGTGATCACGGGGCTGCGGCTGGCGGAGCAGCGTCTGACCGGTACGGAGACGGTGAAAAAGCTTCTGCGTGTAGGACTGGACGCGGTTATTATCCTGGCAGGCTGTGCGCTGGCACTGATTCTTAAGACAGATTACAGTTTCAAGGGGGTTCTGGCGATTACTGTGCTTTATCTGTTCCGCAATCGTAAAAAGGCGCAGATCTGGGGCGGCGTCATTATATTTTTGCTCATGGATGGTCTGGAAATGCTCGCGGCGTTTTCCTTTATCCTTATCTGGTTTTATAACGGAACGAGAGGAAAACAGAATAAATATTTCTTTTATTTTTTCTATCCCGTGCATCTGCTGCTCCTGTGGCTGATCTGTGTGGCGATGGGAATCGCGTGGATTCCGGCGGTCTGATGATTGAAAAGGGGAGCTTTGTATGGAAAACAATGTTTTAAACGGAAATGAAAAAGAAAATATAATAAAGGTCACCGAACTTAGCAAAACGTTTCATTTGTCCGCAAAACAGCGGAAACTGGAACACAGCGGGGCGAAGACGAAAACTGCGGCAGACCATGTGAGCTTTTGCGTAAAGAGGGGCGAAGTATTCGGGCTGTTGGGACCTAACGGTGCGGGGAAGACTACGACACTGCGGATGCTTGCGACATTACTCCGACCGGACAGCGGGGATGCAGTGCTGGACGGCAGCAGTATTGTGACACAGCCGGAGGAGATAAGACGTAAGATAGGCTTTCTGACAAGTGAATTGAAGCTGGAGGATTTCTTTACACCGGATTATTTGTTTGACTTTTTCTCGCAATTGTATGGGATTCCTGCGGCAAAAAGGGATGCACGGAAAAAGATGCTGTTCGAACGGTTCGGCATCAGGGAGTTTGCGCAGGTAAAAGTGAAAGATCTGTCCACCGGAATGAAGCAGAAGGTGTCATTGGTGATCGCACTGGTACATGACCCGGAGATCATCATTTTTGATGAACCTACCAACGGACTGGATATTCTGACTGCAAAAGTGGTGACGGATTTCCTTCTGGATCTGAAGGAACAGGGGAAGACGATCATTGTATCCACCCATATTTTCAGCCTGGTGGAGAAACTCTGCGACCGGGTGGGGATTATCATTAACGGGCGGATGGCTGCCTGCGAGGATCTGCGGACACTTTGCGGAGATAAAAGTTTGGAAGACCGTTTCTTTGAAATCTATGAGACTGTGAACGGGGAGGACAGGGAATATGACCAATAATACGATCACCGTGATGAAAAAAGAGCTTGCCAGATTCTTCGGTGACAGGAGACTGGTGATCACCACACTGTTGCTTCCCGGGCTCATGATTTATGTAGTGTACAGCCTGATGGGTGGGATCATGATGAAGTCCCTGGTCCCTGAAGAGACTTATGTGGCGAAGGCGTATGTGGTGGATCTGCCGGATTCGTTGAGAGAAGAATTGCGGGAGCTCCGCGTGGACTGGCAGCAGGCGGACAGAGAACAGATAACGGAGATCAAACAGAAAATTCAGGAGAAACAGACAGACGGAATGGTAGTATTTCCGGCGGATTTTGATGAGACTGTGGAAAACTATCAGGTTACAAGCGGGGAACCGGCGCCGAATGTGGAAATCTATTATAATTCCACGGAGACGGAATCGAATCATTTTTACAGTGAGGTATCGGAGATCCTGGAGGAGTATGAGACTTCCCTGGCCAACAAGCTGGATATCAATGCAGGGGATTCTGTCTATTATGACTGTGCCACCGGCAAAGATACGACAGGGCAGCTTTTTTCCATGATGATGCCGATGCTGCTGATGCTGTTTTTATACAGCGGCTGTATGTCTGTGGCACCGGAGTCCATCGCCGGGGAAAAGGAGAGAGGAACGATCGCAACACTTTTGGTGACACCTGTTAAGAGAAGTGCGCTTGCACTGGGTAAGGTGTCTGCACTCAGCGTGATCGCACTGCTGGCCGGATGTTCGAGCTTTATCGGAACCTTTGCCGCACTGCCGAAGATGATGGGAGCGGAACTGACCGGTGTGGATTCTTCGGTGTATGAACCGGGAGATTATGTGATGTTATTGTTGATCATTCTGTCTACTGTGATGGTGCTGGTATCCCTAATCGCACTGATCTCCGCTTTTGCAAAAAGCGTGAAAGAAGCGACAACGACGGTATCCCCTTTTACGATCGTGGTGACCTTTATTGGTTTAAGCCCGATGCTTAGTCAGGGGAAGACGATTCCTTTGTACCGGTATCTGATCCCCGTATACAACAGTGTACAGTGCATGAACGGTATTTTCTCTTTTCATTATCAGCCGGCGGAGATTCTTGTGACAGTGCTTGTAAATCTGTGCGTGACCGGAGTGCTGGTATTCGGACTTACCAGGGCGTTTCGGAGTGAGAAAATTATGTTCGGCTGACGAACAGACAGTCTGATTGACAGATTATGTGGCAAAATGGCAGGATTTGCCGTCCGGGTACTTTATAATTATTGACTATAAGGCAGTTAGTGTGTACAATAATTCCATACGCTTTTATGCGGAAAATTGGAGGAAATAATACATGCAACTGCCTATTTTTGAGAAATACATTGATGAACTGATCGAGAAGAGCACTTTGGATGTCCCCGCGTGGAACATTGAGAAGGCCAGAGAAGGGAAGGCAGCCGGATGGAACTATATCGACGGCTGTATGATTCTGGCACTCTTGGAGATTTACAACGCTACCGGGGAGAAAAAGTATTACGAATTCGCAGATGCATTTATCGACCACAGAGTACGGGAAGACGGTACGATCACAAAGTATTCCGTGGAAGAATATAATATTGACAATGTCAATGCTGGCAAGACTCTGTTCGCATTATATGCGCTGAACGGCAAGGAGAAATACCGCAAGGCCATCGACCTGATCTACAGTCAGGTGCAGACACAGCCCCGTACCGAGGAGGGGAATTTCTGGCACAAGAAGATCTACCCCAATCAGGTATGGCTGGACGGTATGTACATGGGACAGCCGTTCTATATGGAATATGAGACGAAATTCGATGACAAGAAGCATTATGATGATATTTTCCATCAGTTCGCAAATGTCGTGAAATATATGAGAGATCCGAAGACCGGATTGTACTATCATGGATATGATGCTTCCAAGAAGGCGTTCTGGTGCGACAAGGAGACCGGATTATCCAAGAACTTCTGGCTGAGAGCACTGGGCTGGTACTCCATGGCACTGCTGGATACTTTGAGCAAGTGCGAGCCGGGAGAAGCATACAAGGCAGAGTATGAGAACCTGAAGAAAGTATTTGTCGATCTGATCGATTCCATGCTGAAGTTCCAGGATGAGAGCGGTATGTGGTATCAGCTGCCGGCACTGGGCGGTAAGGAGCCGAACTATTTGGAGACCAGCGGTAGCGCGATTATGGCATACTCTCTGTTAAAGGGTGTGAGACTGGGATTTTTACCGGAGTCTTACAGAGCGTATGGATTAAAAGCATTTCAGGGAATCTGTGACCGTTATCTGAAGGAGAAGGACGGACACTTAAGCCTGGGCGGTATCTGCCTCGTGGCAGGACTGGGACCGGAAGATAACCGTCGTCGTGACGGCAGCTTCGAGTACTACATGTCCGAGCCTATCGTGGAAGACGATGCTAAGGGTGTGGGACCGTTATTGTTGGCGTATACCGAAATGAGAAGACTGGGTGACTAAGTTGAAGCCAGACAGAAGTATGAAGAACGATAACAGAAATTATAAAAAGACGTCCGGAGACCCGAAGCAGAATTCCGGGAGCAGAGTGCGGAGTGTCTGTCCGGTAGCTGACAAATGTGGTGGCTGCAGCTGGATCAATAAGCCGTATGCGGAACAATTGAAAAATAAAGAAAAACAATTAAAGGAGCTTCTGGCTCCTTTTTGCAAGGTCGAGGGTGTTATTCCCATGGAGCAGCCGGAGCATTACCGGAACAAAGTGCATGCGGTATTCGGTGAGAACCGCTACCATGATGCTATCTCCGGCATTTATGAGCAGAAGAGCCACCGAATCGTGCCTGTGGACAGCTGCCTGATCGAGAATGCGAAGGCGGATGAGATTATTGTATCTATCAGGGGACTGTTGAAATCTTTTCATATCCGTCCCTACAATGAGGATACCGGATACGGTCTGCTGCGCCATGTACTGATCCGCACCGGACATGTCACAGGACAGATCATGGTAGTACTGGTGCTGGCATCACCGATCCTGCCTTCCAAGAATAACTTTGTGAAAGCGTTATTGAAACTCCACCCGGAGATCACCACGATAGTCATCAATGTCAACAACCGCAATACCAGTATGGTACTGGGTGACAAAGAGCATGTGATCTACGGAAAAGGTTATATCGAGGACGAACTTTGCGGTAAGCGATTCCGCATCTCCCCCAGATCTTTTTATCAGGTGAATCCGGTACAGACGGAGATCCTCTATGGCAAGGCACTGGAATATGCTGCACTGACAGGCAAAGAGACCGTGGTGGATGCTTACTGTGGCACCGGCACTATCGGCATGATCGCAAGTGATAAGGCAGGAAAAGTCATCGGCGTGGAATTAAATGCAGATGCCGTGAGAGATGCGCGTAACAATGCGAAGGAAAATAAAATCCGCAATATCCAGTTCTACCAGAACGATGCCGGTAAATTTCTCGTGGAGATGGCAAGTCAGGGCGCTAAAGTCGATGCGGTCATGATGGATTCGCCGAGAAGCGGCAGCACCGAAGAATTCATGAGTTCCGTCGTACAGATCGGGCCGGAGAGAATCGTCTACGTTTCCTGCAACCCGGAGACCCTGGTACGGGATCTGAAGTATTTTAAGAAAAAGGGATACCGCGTGAAGAAGGCAGTGGGAGTCGATATGTTCCCTTTTACCGATCATTGTGAATGCGTGGTTTCATTGCAGAGAAGCCAGAAATAATTGAAAATAAAAGACCGTTCATTTTCGGAGAGACGAAAGTGGATGGTCTTTTTTGCTATGGAACATGAAATTAAATAATACCCCCGGAAAAATGTAAAAGCCTGGATGGTTGCAAGATACCATCTGTTTTTCATGTTCTGAAGGTATTATTTTGAAACCTATTAACAGTTTATTCAGGAAAGGAGAAACGAAATGAACAAAGAACAGATTAGAAATGAAATCAAAAAAATAGTAGACGAAAACAGGACGCTGTTAAAAAATAGGTTTGACTTTATTCCACCTACTTCACAGGAAATAAGCAAAATGGAAGAACAATTAGGAATAAAACTTCCTGAAGCATATATCTGGGCATGGAGTATTTTTGGCGGTGGGATAGGTGATTCGTATATTAGTTTCGGAAAAGATGGATTTGACGTTGTAGAAGGTACAATGAAGTCATGGGAGGAGCAAAAGTGCAGGAATGAAGAAATAAAATATGAAATAGATGAAATGACAGATGAAATCATAGATGAAGTAATTTTAGAGCCTAAAACATATATTGTAATAGAGGATTATATATTTGAATTCGCTATTGACATAGAGAGTGGAAAAATGATTGAAATAGGTACTGATGATTATATCGAGAAAACAGAAGAAACGTACGAAATGTTTATATTAGATAATTTGATTGAGACGATAAAGACTCTCAAAATAGATTTCTCAAAAAAGTAAAACCGGATGACATGGGTATGGTTCTTAAGATCCAAGTTTGTACCGAAACAGAAAGCGAGATTATGTGACCTCACTGGATTTTGTCTCGTGAAATTAAAAGAAAGGAAAATCGGGTAGGGTGACAACCACCCGAAAAAATTCCGCAAATGATGGAGGTAAGATAAGCTATGAGTTTTATTATATCTGGAGATATTCATGGAACACTGGATATCAGCAAAATTGTTAAATTCTTTGATGAACATGAAGGTGAATACACCTCGGATGATTATTTAATTATATGCGGTGATGTAGGGGTATGCGGATTTTCTGCATCCGATGAGACGGAGACTCGGAAGATACTTAGAAATCTTCCTGTTACCACTTTGTTTGTAGATGGGAATCATGAGAATTTTGAGCAGTTAAATTCATATAGTGTTGAAACATGGAATGGAGGAAAGGTCCATTTTGTGGAGAGTGGAATAATCCATCTGATGCGGGGGCAGGTTTTTGAAATAGACAAAACACGTTTCTTTACATTTGGTGGAGCTTATAGCATTGATAAAATGTACCGGACGGAAGGTTTGACGTGGTTTCCGGAAGAGATACCAAATAGGGAAGAATTTGAAGAAGGATGGCATAATCTTGAAAAAGCAGATTTTCAGGTGGATTATATTCTGACCCATTCAGGACCAAGAGAAGTCGTTGCAGCTATGGGATATGGAGAAATGTCAGATGATGAAGTAGAATTAAGACAGTATCTACAGAGAGTAGCTGATAACACGGATTTTACGGCATGGTATTTCGGACATTTTCACGAAGATACGGAAGTCGAGGATATGTTCTTTTGTTTATATGATGATATTGTAGTGTTGTAAAATGTTGAAAAGAAGATATAAGTATAAAAATAAAAAAGAGATAGAGGAATAATGTATGTCGATTCCGCTATCTCTATTGCAATAATGTAATGGCATATTTTGTAGGGTATTATTTAAGCAAAGGATTGGTAGGGCTGGACAGAAGCTTGTTACGATAGCTATCAGCCATCTCCGGCTTATGCCACCTTGCATATAGGTTATAAAGATACTTATATACAGATTTAGTATACTGATTGTCAGTGCCCATAACATCTGTGATAATGCTCTCAGCAGTAAGCAGATAGTTTTCTGCTTTTGCAGGGATTCCCTCTGATAAAGCAAGCACGCCATTCATAAACTGGAAGATACCATAGTCAAATGTATTTAGGGAAATTGGACTTGCCGATGAATTAGGTTCCGGTATGCGAAATGCTTACAAATTTACAAAATTGTATTCCGGAGGAATTCCTCAGTTTGTGGAAGGAGATGTTTTTAAAACAGTAATTCCGCTGAATGATGCAGCAACAATGAAGTCAGGTCCGAAGAGTAGTGACTAAGTCAGTGACCAAGTCAGTGACCAAGTCAGTGACCAAGTCGGAAGTGACGCAGTTGTAGAAAAGATACTGGAATTTTGTAAAGTAGCAAGAACCAAAAAAGAGATTTCAGAGCATATAGGTTATAAGAATTTAACCTATATGACAAGAACCTATATTAAGCCATTACTGGAAAGCGGTAAGCTGACATATACAATACCAGAGAAACCGCAGAGTAGGTTGCAGAAGTATGTAACGAAACAGTAAATGAACAGAAGCCTCCAAGTCGAATAAGATTTGGAGGTTTTATCGTATCTGTTTTTAAAATCTGTTTTAAAAATAAATTATTGATATATTAACTGGTATGTGTTAATATTATTGTAGACCGTAGGAAGGCAGGGGTAATGCCCGAATCCAAATATTCCATTGGCGGGATTAAGAATGGTATATCCATTCTTTTTTTTTACTATGAAAGAGGGTGTAACGGATGCCGAATACCGAATTACCAATAGATTTGGAAACACAGGTTGTGTTAATGAAAAAATATGTAAGTTTTCGCCAAAGAAAAAAGATGAGGGATTTCCTTGGATATGCAGGATATTTCAGAGCAAGTCGTTATGGAAAATATCTTTTAACACGAGTCAATGTGTTCGGGAGTAAGGCTGACACAAAAATTTTCTTTGCCCTTTATGACTTTGATGTACAATTAAGATTACTGCTCTTCAAGTACTGTAAAAAGGCAGAGGTTTGTTTTAAGAGTGCTATAGCTAATGCTGTTTCATTAAAGACTGGAGATGCAGGCTTTTATCTGGATAAGCAATATTATACACCAACAAAAAGCGAAAAAGATAAAAAAACCAGAAATAGAAATGTTGTATTTTTCCATACAAAATTTTTCGCAGGGTTGATAAATGATGAGGAAAAACTGAGAAGGGATGTAGTAAAACATCCTGAACTGAAAGAATACCGGAAAGGTGGAACCCGTCAAAATAATGTGTTACCTGTTTGGGCGGCATTTTCATATTTTGAAATGGGAACAATGGTGATGATTTATTCATACCTGCGAGGTGATCTGAGAAAAGAAGTACTAAATTATACATATTCGCAAAGTAACTATAAAAAAGAAGTAACAAAGCAGATGGACACATGGTTAGATGCAGTTAGAAATCTAAGAAATTATTGCGCTCATCATTCTATGGTGGTTGGTATGACTTCCTCTGTGGTAATTCCAGATAATAGGGATAGTGCAGATGTACTTCCGGATAATACTAATCTTTATTCACGATTATATGCATTGAAGAAAATATTACCACAAAAAGATGCTGATATGTTGGCAGAGGAATTAGAAAAACTTATTTCAAAAGTAAAAATTGATATATATATGATGAATGTATTACCAGTGAATTGGAAAGAATTATATGATAAAATACTGATCTTATAGGAATAGTAAATTAGTTTGAGAATATAATAAGAATGACCGCAGGAAGGCAAGGGTAATGCCTGAATCCAAATATTCCATTGGTGGGTAGGCAGCTAAGAAGATTAGCTGCCTATTTCATTATATACGGGAATTTTTTATCTGTTACATATTTTTGCGACGGCATGGCGTACTATTTACTTAAAAGATTAGTGGATGGCATGGGTATGGCTCTTAAAATTGAGTTTGTACCGAAACAGAAAGCGTGATTATGCAACCTCACTGGATTTTGCCTGGTGAGGTTACTTTTTATAGGTTTCAGTTTCGCAAGGCCCAGAAGGGAAAGATATTTGATAATTCCGGTCGGATTTGATACAATCAGATTTAACGGCGGAGATGAGCACAGACATGCTGCATATGCCGGATAAAGAAGTGTATGACAGGGAGAAATGAAACAGTCATGGGAAAATCAGAGAAACAGATAGAGAAGGAAAAAGGAAGAAATCAGAAGATTCTGGATACGGCGTTCAGGCTATTTGTGGAGAAGAAGATCGAAGCGGTCAGCATGGATGAGATCGCAAAAGCTGCAGATGTGGGCAGAGCCACGCTGTTTCGGTGCTATGCGAATAAAACGGAGCTGGTGATCGCAGTCTGTGCAGACAGATGGAAAGCGTATCTGGATCAGTTGGATGAGACCCGTCCGATTTCGTCCGTCCATGAGATCCCGGCGGTCGGAAGATTTGTGTTTACGCTGGACAGCTATATTGCGATGTATCAGAACCACAAGGATCTGCTGAAGTATAATGACAATTTCAACAACTATGTGACACATCAGAACGTAGAGGAAAAGGAACTGGAAGAGTTTCATGCTTCATTGAATTCTGTGGACACCAGACTGCACATGATGTATGAGAAGGCAAAAGAAGATAAGACCCTTCGGACGGATATTCCGGAAGAGCAGTTCATGCGTGTGACGGTACATACCATGATGACGGCCTGTGCGCACTATGCGGGCGGTTTTGTCTGGGGATCTGAGAACAATGTGGACTATACCGGGGATCTGCTCCTTTTGAAAGAAATGATATTGGATTATGCAACGAAAAAGGTGGACTGAAAGGCATTCTCCGGAACTAGCCGTTGCAACTTGAAAAAAACTGTGTTATAGTAGTCGCAATTGAATATGGAAGTATTCAGGTGCCGGAGCAGTCACAGACGTGGCTGGCTCCGGTGAAAAGGGAAGCAGGTGGAAGTCCTGCACGAACTCGTCACCGTAATTAGGGAGCTGAAGCCGATAGATCACTGGGAGACTGGGAAGATGGCGGATGCGATGATCTTCAAGCCGGGAGACCTGCCTGGATGCTGTACAGAAACATTGGTTTCGAGCCACGAGTAACTGGTTGTACGTGCATAGATACAGGAGAAGGCGTAAAAAGCATCTCTCTGTGTTCTTTTGCTGTGTGTATGATCCCTTTACCTGATGATGACGGAAAGGGTCTTTTTCGTTGTGTGAAAAACATGTTTCTGACGACATATTTAATGGTATCCGCTAAAAAGTAAAAGCGAATACCGAATAGAAAAGAAAGAGACAGGAAACTGTCAGAGGAGGAAACATGAAGAAAAGAATCGTAGCAGTAGTACTGGCAACCGTACTGGGCGCTGTATGCATCACCGGATGCGGCAGCACACAGGAAGCAGCAGAGAGCACTGTGCAGGCAAGTACAGAGGCACAGACCACACAGGCAGCAGAGACAGCAGCAGAGAGCACGGAGGATGCAGATCAGGTGGCAGCAGACAACGTAGCAGCATTAATTGACGCTATCTATGTTCAGGAGAGAACTGACGATACCGACAAACAGTGTGAGGAAGCCAAGGCAGCATGGGATGCCCTGACCGATGCACAGAAGGAACTGGTAGAGGGAGAAAATGCAGATCCCGATTACTTCGGCAGAGATACCGGAGATGCTTCCAAGGATGATCCCCGCAATCAGGATGAAATCGGTGAGAACGAGATCCTGGTAGTAAGTTTCGGTACTTCTTTTAACGACAGCCGTGTAGCTGATATCAAGGGTATCGAGGATGCTATCGCAGAAGCTAACCCCGACTGGTCTGTCAGAAGAGCATTTACCGCACAGATCATCATCAACCATGTACAGGCAAGAGACGGTGAGAAGATCGATAACGTAGAGCAGGCACTGGATCGTGCTGTGGCAAACGGTGTTAAGAACCTGGTAGTACAGCCCACTCATCTGATGCATGGTGCAGAGTATGACGAGCTGATGGAAGCAGTAGAAGCTTACAAGGATCAGTTCGAATCCGTAAAGGTTGCAGAGCCCTTGTTGGGTGAAGTCGGAGCAGATGCAACCGTTGTCAATGATGATAAGAAGGCAGTCGCAGAAGAGTTGACCGCAGAAGCAGTTAAGACCGCAGGTTATGACAGCCTGGATGCAGCAAAGGAAGACGGTGTTGCATTCGTATTCATGGGTCATGGAACCTCTCATACCGCAAAGGTATCTTACAGCCAGATGCAGGCACAGATGAACGATCTGGGATATGAGAATGTATTCATCGGAACCGTAGAAGGTGAGCCGGAGGAGACCGCTTGTGAGGAAGTCATCAAAACAGTTGCAGACGCAGGTTACACCAAAGTCGTTCTTCGTCCTCTGATGGTAGTAGCAGGTGACCATGCGAACAACGATATGGCAGGCGAGGATGAGGATTCCTGGCTGAGCCAGTTCAATGCTTCCGGCAGCTTCGAGAGCGTTGATACCCAGATCGCGGGTCTCGGTGAGATCAAAGCAATCCAGGATCTGTATGTGGCACATACCGCAGCAGCTATGAAATAATTTACCGGGAAAGAAAGACAGACGTAATGAAAAACAGAGTATTTGTAAAAAATATCCTGATCACAGGCGGCCTTATGGGCTGCCTGTTGCTTGGAGGCTGTGGTGCTTCCGAGAACAATCAGGCAACAGAATCAGCCGGGACTTTGGCAACACAGGAAAGTACCGCAGCAACTGCGGAAAGTACAGAAACTACAGAAGCGGCCGAGACTTCAGCAAATGTGGAAGCGCAGCTTGCAGATGGCATCTATACAGCAGACTTTTCCACAGACAGTTCTATGTTCCATGTCAGTGAGGCGTGTGACGGCAAAGGAACCCTGACGGTAAAAGACGGTGAGATGACCATTCATATCTCTCTGGGATCCAAGAAGATATTGAATCTCTATCCGGGTCTGGCTGAGGATGCGGCAAAAGACGGTGCGGTATTATTGGAGCCGACAACGGACACAGTGACTTACAGCGACGGCATGACCGAAGAAGTCTACGGATTCGACGTACCGGTTCCCGTAATCGGAGAAGAGTTCGATCTGGCATTGATCGGCACCAAGGGAACATGGTATGATCATAAAGTAATCGTATCCGATCCGGTGGCTGAAGGGGAAGAGACAGGTTCCGAGGGCGGCTTCGATATGAGCACGCTGGCAGACGGAACGTATACCATAGACCTGACCATGGAGGGCGGAAGCGGCAGAGCAAGCATCCAGTCTCCGGCACAGATCACGGCGGCAGGCGGAGAAGTGACGGCGACGCTGGAATGGAGCAGCCCGAATTATGATTATATGATCGTGGACGGCGAAAAATATCTGCCGGTGAATACAGAAGGCAACTCTGTATTTGAAGTGCCGGTAACCGCTTTGGACGAGGCAATCACCATGATCGGTGACACCGTGGCTATGAGCACACCGCATGAAGTGGAATATACCGTAACATTTCATTCCGATACGCTTCAGAGTGCGGAGAAATAATTGCTATAGGTTTACATCAACTTTTTTACAGGTAATTTCAGACCTGCAAAGTTAGTAAAGAAAGTGTATGAGCCAAAGTGATTAAACTTTGGCAATTGAGGATTTATTTTTATGTCCGGAAGGAAGAAATACGGAAAACTGATAGTATGTGTGTTCCTTATGGGACTGCTGGGGCTTGGCGGCTGCGGCAGTCCTTCTTCTGCGTCTATGGGGACGTCAGAGGAGACCGCAGGAGTGTCGTCATTGCGGTTCCAAGGCAGTATGGAATTACAGTATGCAGAGAATTTTTCCGTAGACTATTACGAAGGCGGGTACAAGTTATTGACCACGATTCCGGACAGTAAACAGTATCTTCTGGTGCCGGAAGGTGCGGAGGTACCTGTGGGGCTAGATGAGGAGATCTGTGTCCTGCAGGAGCCGCTTGACAATATTTATCTCGTGGCATCGGGCGTCATGGATATGTTCGCTTCTCTGGATGCTGTGGATCAGATTCGTTTTTCCGGGCAGAAGCAGGAAAACTGGTATATTCAGAAAGCAAAGGATGCCATGGCGGCAGGAGAACTTATTTATGCCGGAAAATACAGCAAGCCGGATTATGAACTGCTGGTATCCGAAGGGTGTGATCTGGCAATCGAGAACCGCATGATCACACATTCTCCGGAAGTGGTGGAGATGCTGGAAAGTTTCGATATTCCGGTGATGATCGAATATTCCAGTTACGAACAGCACCCACTGGGAAAAGTAGAGTGGGTGAAATTCTTCGGGGTCCTGACCGGAAGAGAAGCGGAAGCAGATGCTGCTTTTGCGGAGCAGGCAGAGATTCTTGAAAGAGTAAGTAACGGAGAAAAAACAGGGAAGACGGTAGCATTTTTCTATGTGACTTCCAATGGCCTGATCCAGGTACGGCAGAGTACGGATTATATTCCGAAACTGATCGAGCTGGCAGGCGGAAGATATATTTTCGATGATCTGGAGGACAGCGGAAGCGGACGCTCCACGCTGAATATGCAGATCGAAGACTTTTACGCCGGAGCAAAGGACGCGGATATCCTGATCTATAACAGCTCCATTGACGGCGGCGTGAACACGATAGACGAACTGATCGGCAAATGTAATATCTTAAAAGATTTCAAGGCGGTACAGGACGGACAGGTCTATTGCACCACCAACGATATGTACCAGCAGTCCATGGCGGTGGGATATCTGCTGCAGGACATGCATGAGGTGCTGACAGGGAATGATAGTGGAAATTTGAAATATTTGTTTTTGTTGGAATAGGAGAAAAGATGCAGCAGCGCAGAAAATTAAGATACTTCATAGCGTTTATCCTACTTGCGGCGGGAATTCTGGCGCTGCTGTTTTTGAATATTGCAATCGGGTCGGTAGATATCTCCTGGCAGGAGATGCTTGCGGCAATGCGTGAGAAGGACAGCATGACGGCACGGATCCTATGGGAGATTCGTATGCCCCGGACACTGGCGGCATGCATTCTCGGCGGTGCACTGGCACTGGCAGGGTATCTGTTGCAGACATTTTTCCATAATCCGATCGCCGGACCGTTTGTGCTTGGAATTTCTTCCGGCGCGAAGATGGTCGTGGCACTGGTAATGGTATTCTTATTGGGAAATACGGTACGGATCAGCTCGGGAGTGCTGATCTTAGCAGCTTTTCTGGGAGCAATGCTGTCTATGGGATTTGTCCTGCTCATGGCAAGGAAAGTCAACAGTATGTCGATGCTGGTAGTCAGCGGTGTAATGATCGGATATATCTGTTCGGCTGTCACGGAGCTTGTGGTGACCTTTGCGGAGGACGCGGATATCGTGAACCTGCACAACTGGTCCAGAGGAAGTTTTTCCGGAATGACCTGGGAGAATGTGACTGTCATGACAGTGGTTGTGGCGGTGACATTTTTTCTGGTATTCTTACTGGCAAAGCCTCTGGAAGCCTATCAGCTGGGAGAGACTTATGCACAGAATCTGGGGGTGAATATCAGGACATTGCGTATTCTTCTGGTGGTGTTGTCGAGCGTCTTGTCGGCGTGTATCGTGGCTTTCGCGGGACCGATTTCTTTCGTGGGAATCGCGGTACCGCAACTGATCCGGAAACTGTTCGGCACGACGAAGCCGTTACTTATGATACCTGCCTGCTTTCTGGGCGGCAGCGTGTTCTGCCTGTTCTGTGATCTGCTGGCGAGGACACTGATGGCTCCGACGGAACTGAGTATCAGCACAGTGACGGCGATCTTCGGTGCGCCGGTGGTACTGTGGATCATGGTGTCGAGGAAGCGGAGCGGTGAGTGATTTGTGGAAAGGCGGCAGGCAATGCAGGAACAGTATTATTTTACAACTGAAAAAATGACTGTCGGATATGATGGAAAGCCGCTGATCGGGGATGTGGAGATCGCACTTCGTAAAGGGGAGATTCTGACGCTGATCGGACCGAACGGCGCCGGAAAATCCACGATTTTAAAAAGTATTGCAAGGCAGCTGGCGCTCATCGCCGGAACGGTCAGTCTGGACGGAAAAGATCTGAAATCATTGTCCGGTGCGGAACTGTCAAAAAGAATGGCGGTGGTCATGACGCAGAGACTGCGGTCGGAGCTGATGACCTGTGAAGATGTGGTGGCTACGGGACGGTATCCCTATACCGGGAGGTTCGGTATTTTATCAGCAGAAGATCATGCGGCGGTAGAGAGTGCAATGGAACTGGTCAGAGTCACGGAGATCAGAGATCTGGACTTTGACCGGATCAGTGACGGACAGAGGCAACGGGTGATGCTGGCCAGAGCAATCTGCCAGGAGCCGGAGATCCTGATCCTGGACGAGCCTACGTCCTATCTGGATGTGCGGCATAAGCTGGAATTTTTATCTATCCTGCAAAAGCTGTGCAGGGAAAAACAGCTGACTGTTATTTTGTCACTGCATGAACTGGAACTGGCGGAAAAAATCGCAGACCGGATCCTGTGTGTAAACGGCTCTGCCGTAGAGCGGATCGGCAGCCCCGAAGAAGTCATGACACAAGGGTATATCACACATTTATATGGAATCCGGACAGGCAGCTATGATGAAGCAAGTGCGGATATGGAACTGGCTGCACCGGAAGGGAGTCCCAAGGTGTTCGTCATCGCAGGCGCAGGCAGCGGACGCAGTATTTACCGGAGACTGCAGAGAGCAGGCGTGCCTTTTGCAACCGGTATTTTGTACGAGAATGATCTGGACTGGCCGGTGGCAAAAGCACTGGCGACGGAGACGGTATCGGAAAGCCCCTTTGAACCGGTGTCACAGATAAAACTGGAAATGGCAAAGAAGA
Organism: Acetatifactor sp.; assembly: GCA_050872885.1. Taxonomy (GTDB): domain Bacteria; phylum Bacillota; class Clostridia; order Lachnospirales; family Lachnospiraceae; genus Acetatifactor. Next base: position 1,178 of record JBNMHS010000028.1, on the reverse strand, counting down.
TATTGGAAAAGTGTGACCGGGTGATCTGCTGCAGGGAAAAGTTCGGGAGTCTGGAAAGTTTTCAGCAGGAGCTTTTGCGGTATGCGGAAGAAATTGGGAGAACGATACAAACGGGCAAAACCGATAGAAAAGTATAATTATAACGGCAGCGTCTACAGGGGATAGAAATAAACAACTTGAAATTTACAAGCATTGATAAATACAGGAACAAACATATGGCAAAAGTAATCATGATACAGGGCACGATGTCCGGCGCCGGGAAAAGTCTCCTGGTAGCAGGACTGTGCCGGATCTTCAGACAGGACGGCTACCGGGTGTCTCCTTTTAAATCACAAAATATGGCTTTGAATTCCTACATCACGAAGGAAGGACTGGAAATGGGCAGGGCGCAGGTCATGCAGGCAGAGGCAGCGGGAATCGAACCGCTGGTATGCATGAATCCTATTTTATTAAAGCCCACCAGTCATACCGGATCGCAGGTGATCGTAAACGGAGAGGTACGCGGCAATATGTCTGCGAAGGACTATTTTGCGCATAAGACGGAATTGATTCCGGATATCAAAGCGGCGTTCCGGAAGCTTGAGACGCAGGCGGACATCATTGTCATCGAGGGCGCAGGGAGCCCTGCGGAGATCAATTTAAAACAGAATGACATCGTTAACATGGGGATGGCAGCTATGGTGGATGCTCCGGTACTGTTGGTCGGAGATATCGACAGAGGCGGTGTGTTTGCGCAACTTTTAGGAACACTGATGCTACTGACGGATGAGGAAAGAGACAGAGTAAAAGGTCTGATCATCAATAAATTCCGCGGAGACAAGTCTATCCTGGATCCGGGGATCCGGATGCTGGAGGAACGTGGGAAAGTGCCGGTTGCCGGAACGGTGCCGTATATGGAACTGTCGCTGGAGGACGAGGACAGCTTGAGTGACCGCTTTGATAAAAAAGAAGTAGGGCAGATCGACCTGGCAGTGATACATTATCCGCGAATCTCTAATTTTACGGATTTTGATGTGTTTGAACAGATGCCGGAGGTCAGCGTCCGGTATGTGACGAATGTAAGGGAACTGGGAACACCGGATCTGATCTTTCTCCCCGGCAGCAAAAATACTATGGGAGATCTGAACTGGATGCGGCAGAACGGTCTGGAAGCGGCAGTAAAACGGGCGGCTTCGAAG
>JBNMHS010000027.1:0-35130 GCA_050872885.1 Acetatifactor sp. | reverse complement strand
GTGTGCCCGTTTTACACTTCGCTTCCTTCCGTAAGATCCACAGGGAGTTCTGCTAACATCTGTGTTACGGTCTTGTGCATGACGGGATGGCGGAAATTCGGTGCCAGTTCACTTAACGGTTTCAATACAAAATAGCGGTTCTCCATATCTATATGCGGGATCACCAGATCCTCCGAGCTGTAGATCAGATCATCGTAAAAGGTAATGTCAAGATCCAGTGTCCTGGGTCCCCAGTGAATCTTGCGCTCCCTGCCTTCAGCTGCCTCGATTCTGTGCAGCTCCTGCAACAGTTCTTCCGGTGTTAAAAGCGTCCGGATCTCAAACATTCCGTTTACAAAATTGTCCTGCTCCACCCCGCCGTAAGGCAGCGTCTCTAACAGTTCCGATACTTTTGTAACCCGGATGTCTTTATGCTTTTCAAGCTGTCTGAGTGCCTGTGCGATATGCTCTCTGCTGTCTCCCATATTGGATCCCACGGCAATATATGCCTCATGCCATTCCCGGTGAATTTCCACGGATACACTGCCAAAAGGCAGAGGAATCGGAGCTTCCGGTTTCCGTATCTCCAGATCCAGTCCCTGTACCAGTGGGAAATGCTGCAAGATCTCATGAGCAGTCCGTTCCGCCACAGTTTCAATCAATTGAAATGTATGCTGTTGCATGAATTCCGTGATAAACTGACATACTTCCCCGTAATTGGTGGAAAGACTCAGATCATCTGCCAGTCCTGCCGGACGGGTATCCGTATACAGTGTGGCATTCACATAAAAATGCTGCCCCTTTTCATTTTCCTCCGGATATACGCCGTGATGTGCGTATACTTCAAGTTCTTCGATGTGGATCCGGTCACGATATCTGACATTTTGCATTGATCTTTCACCTTCCTTTGTTTTCTCCTGTTCCCTCTTTACCTTACTTCTCCGGGGCTTATCTGCCGGCACTGTTCAGTATGGCTTCACACATTTTAATAGTCCGTACGTTTTCTTTCACATCATGCACACGGACGAACATACAGCCCTTCAGGACACCGAACATGGTCGTCACCAGGGTTCCCTCCACTCTCTCCGTCACCGGCAGATTCAGTGTCAGGCCGATAACGGACTTACGGCTGCATCCCAACAGTAACGGATAACCAAACATATTTAATTCTTCCAGGCAATTGATGATCTCCAGATTATTCTCATAAGACTTGCCAAATCCCACACCGGGATCCAGGATGATCTTCTCATCTGCAATACCTGCCGTTTCCGCCAGGTGAATCGTATCTGCCAGATCTGCCGCCACATCCTGCATAAAATCCCGATAGTCCGCTTCCTTGCGGTTATGCATCAGACAGCATGGCAGACCGCTCTTTGCAATGACTTTGGCCATGCGTCTGTCATATTTCAATCCCCAGATATCATTGATGAGATCGGCTCCTGCGCGAATTCCCGCCTCTGCCACACCACTTTTATAAGTATCCAGCGAAATAGGGATATCGAAATTTGCCTTCACAGCCTCTATCATCGGTACAACTCTGGCAATCTCCTCTTCATCCGGTAACAAGGTATAACCGGGACGCGTGGATTCCCCACCGATATCCACGATGTCCATACCATCTGCGATCATTTCTTCCACATGTTTTAAAGCTCTGTCTTTGTCATTCCATTTTCCGCCATCGGAAAAAGAATCCGGTGTTACGTTCAGGATTCCCATCACGTAAGTATGTCCTTTTGTCTGAAACTCTCTGTTGCCGATCTTCATTTGTTTTCCTCCCCACATCAATACCTGATCGTCAGGTTTTTCTTGCCATCCTTCCAGTTACAGTCACTTTCTGCGTCACAGGCAAAGCAGGCCCGGCTGGCCTTATCCGCCCTGTACAGAATACCGTTTAAGTTCTTCTCCTTTGCTGCCTCCGGATCTCTGTGTCGTAGAATTGCTGTTACAATAACATCTGTTTCTTTATCATCGAATCCACAATCCCGCAGTATCTCAGGTGCGATCCGGGCACTGGCCTGCTCATGAGGCGTGCCGTTTTCATACTGTTCATGCTTTCCACAATCATGGAGCAGCGCTGCCGCATAGATCCATTCCCGATCCACCTGAATTCCTTCTTCCAAAGCAATGATCGTACCGATCCGGGCCACATCCAGAAAATGTATCATACTATGACGGCAGAAGCGTCTGTCTGCTTCTGCCGCATTGTTCTTTCTTAAATGATAAAGAAATAAATCATGATTTAATATTTTGTCAATTCTATCCAAGAGACCTACTCCGTTTCTACTGTTTTATCAGCTGTAAGAATCTGTCCTGCAATTCCTTATTCTCGGCAAAGATTCCTCTGGTAACCAACGTTACCGTCCGGCTGCCGGGCTTTTTGATACCACGCATGGTCATGCACATATGCTCCGCTTCCAACATCACCATAACCCCTTGTGGAGCCAGATATTTCATAATATCGTCCGCGATCTGCGCCGTCATCCGCTCCTGGATCTGTAATCTTTTTGCATACACCTCTACAGTCCTGGCAAGCTTACTTAAGCCTACGACTTTTCCATTGGGAATATACGCCACATGAGCCTTACCGTAAAACGGCATCAGATGATGTTCACACATGGAATAAAACGTAATGTCCTTTTCCAGCACCATTTCATTATTTTCTACAGAGAATACCTTTGAGAGATGCTCTCCGGCATCCTGATCCATACCGCCGCAGATTTCCTCATACATTCTGCCGATCCGCTCCGGCGTCTCCTTAAGTCCTTCTCTGTCTGTATCTTCGCCGATTCCTTCCAGTAAAAGCTTTATCGCTTCCTGCACTTTTTTCTGATCTACCATTTTCACCGCTTCGCTTTCCGTGTATTCCCCTGTGACTGTCTCTTCTCCATGATTTTCAGAATCCTTCCCAAATAAGAAAGAGATCCGAAACATAATATCACATCATTTTTGCCCGCCAGCAGATGACTCAGCTCCACCGCCTCTTCCAGACTGTCGACTGCTGTCACATTGGGATGTACCTTTGCTACCTCCCGTGCCAGATCATAGGCATGCATGGCTCTGGGATTTTCGGGAGGTGTTACCGTGAGAATCTGATCCGCATATTTTTCCGTCAATGCGATCACACGATCCACTTCCTTATCCTTCAACATTCCCATTATATAGATAATTCTTTTATTTGTAAAATAGAATTCTATGGAATCCGCAAGTTTTACGGCCGCATCCTCATTATGCGCACCGTCTATGATAAATAACGGGTGTTCCTCCAATATCTGCAGGCGTCCGGTCCATGTTGTCTCCTTAAGTCCCTTACGAATTGCGCTTTCTTTGATCACATATCCGCACGTTTCCAGTGCCTGTACTGCTTCTATCGCCAGCACGGCGTTTGCCACCTGGAACTTTCCGGCCAGTGAGATCTCCAGCTTTTTGTAATCTCCGTAATCAAAAGTCTGCTTCTTCAATCCATATTTTACATGCTTTGCATCTGCCGCGTCTGCGATGATAAGTTTACATCCAAACTGTGCTGCCGTCTCTTCCACCACGTTCATAGCAGCGCACTTCTGTCTCATGGATACCACAATGCACCCGGGCTTACAGATTCCGGCTTTGTGGGCTGCGATTTCTTCCAGGCTGTTGCCTAGGAATTTCATGTGATCCATGCCGATAGAAGCAAGTACCGCTACCTGCGTCGTCGTGATCAGGTTCGTTGCATCCTCTCTACCGCCCATTCCGGTCTCCAGCACAACGATATCACACTTTTTCTCCTTAAAATACCGGAAGGCCAACGCCGTTTCTATCTCAAAGGGCGTTGGGTGGTGAAAGCCGTCCTCCACCATATCATCACAATGTTTTCTGATGATATCCAAACCTTCGCACAAATCTTTATGGGATATTTTCTGCTTTCCGATCTGGATCTTCTCGCAATATTCAATAATAACAGGTGATATATATTTTCCTACCCGATATCCCGCCGCCTGTAAAATGTTGGAAATATAGGCAAGGGTAGAACCTTTTCCGTTGGTCCCCGCGATATGAACAAACTTCAGGTCATCCTGCGGATTGCCCAGTCTCCGGCACAGCTCTTTGATGCTGTCCAGCCCCGGAACGATTCCGTAGCTTCCCACTTTTTCCATATATTCCATTGCTTCCTGATAATTCATAGTTTCTTCTTTCTGTCTTATCTTAGATTCTGAATTTTTCTTCCTGTTAACGCCGGTATCTTTTCCACACAGGATACACATACTAACTTCATGAAAATAATTGAAACCGTAATAAATAAATTAAATATCTTTGTCAAAAACTTTCTGCTCTGCGGCTTATGCGGCTGGTGCATGGAAATCCTGTTCACGGCACTGCATTCTCTGAAACGCCGTGACCTGCGGCTTACCGGCACCACTTCGCTGTGGATGTTCCCCATCTACGGCTGTGCCTGCCTGCTGGCACCGTTCAAGCGGCTTTTCGCAAAGCTGCATGTCGGCCGTCTTACACGCGGACTGTTCTATATGGCTTTGATCTACAGTACAGAATATCTCAGCGGAAGATTTCTCTGGAAACATGGGCTGTGTCCCTGGGACTATCTAAAAAGCCGTTTCCATATCCACCGCATCGTCAGGTTGGATTATGCTCCCTGGTGGTTCCTCGCAGGACTATTCTTCGAAAAAATCCTGCGCTGAAAAATGCCTTAACCCTATTGCATTGCCTCCGCCAACATACGCTCCTCATGTGTCTTCTTGTCACGCACCATTTTCTTCATAAGGAAGTGGTACGCTATGAGTAAAAAGATTCCGGCGGTCAGCCACGCACTGGCATTGGCGAAGCAGACGCCGACATAATTCATCAGATGTGCTGCCACGAAAGCGACAACACCTCTGCTCACCAGTTCCACCACACCACCCATCATGGGAATGAAACCGAATCCGCAGCCCTGCAGGGCATTTCGGAAGATAAAGATCATGCCCAGAGGGATAAAGAACACACCGCAGATTGCGATATATGTTTTCACATAACCGCATACCATCTGAATCTGTTCTGTGATGAACAGCGGCACAATATAAGGCACTGCCAGATATACCAACCCGTATACGATCACTGCATAGATTCCGGACATGATGTTGGCTGCCTTCACACCCTTCTGAATCCGGTTCAGATCATTGATACCGCGATTCTGCGCACTGTAAGTTGCCATCGTCACACCCATCGCTGAGAACGGCTGTGTCACCAGCTGTTCCACCTTACAGGACACCGAATACGACGCTACCACCGTAGAGCCCAGCAGGTTCAGTGCTGCCTGTACGAGAATGGTGCCGACTGCGGTAATGGAGAACTGCAGTGCCATGGGAATACCGACGGTAAGCTGGTTCCTTACGCACTGGCTCTCCAGCTTGCAATGTTCCGGACGGATATGCAGTGTGGGCACACTTTTTACAATATAGATCAGGCACAGCACGCCGGACAGTCCCTGGGAAATAATCGTCGCATAAGCCGCACCGCCGACTCCCATACGACCGTACACGATCAATACATAATCCAGAACGATATTGACCACTGACGCAATCACTAACAGCACCAGGGGCACTACGCTGTTGCCTATGGCCCGCAGGATACTGGACAACAGATTATACAGGACATTGCAGGCGATTCCAGCACAGATGATCATGATATACTCTTTCGTCATATCAAAAATATCTTCCGGCGTATTCATCACACGCAGCAATCCATCCATTCCCAGCATACTGACCGCCGTCATCACGATCGTCACGATGACCGACAATACCGCCGCGCTTCCGATACTTTTTCGCATGCCTTCCCTGTCACCGGCGCCGAACCGCTGTGCCGTCAGTACCGTGAAACCGGTGGTCAGCCCCTGCGTGAAACCCAGGATCAGAAAGCTCACCGATCCGGTCGCGCCTACTGCCGCCAGGGCATCCACACCCACGAATCGTCCTACGATAATCGTATCTACCATGCTGTACAACTGCTGGAAAATATTACCTATAATAATAGGAATGATAAATTTTATGATCAATTTGGAAGGATTTCCCTTCGTCATATCAAGTTCCATAAATCTCTTCTCCCGAAAAGACAGGACCCCGGAAGGTCCCGGCTCTTTGTATTTCTTCTATGTATCTTACTGCAGGTCTCCGTCCATATCCCCAATATCTCCGGAACCGATATCCAGCATATTCACAGTTCTGCGCTTCAGTCTTGCTTCCTCGGACTCTTTCAGGATAAAATCCTTGACTTCCTTGGAATTGCGGATGTGCTCGATGAGCAGTTTCGGATGTGTCGTGTCGCCGGTATAGCAGATGATCGTTCCCAGACCTGCGATACGCTCCCAGAAGCTCGCCGTATGCTCCACATCCTGCACTTTATACATATAGCAATCATTTTCCACTTTGGTCAAAAATCCGGTATCCACCGTGATCATATCCTCACGAATAAAATACTTTGTAAAGGTAAAAGGTAATCCCAAAAACACCCAGCGTTTCTTTTCCACAAATTCTACAGCCATATTGCCCTCCTTATTTCTCCCTGTTTTCTCTTTGTAGCCTGCGTTCATTATATTCTATTCGAAATAGGAATGCAAAACCTTTCTATTTTATTTCATAAATTTTGTATGTTTTTTTCACAATTTTCGGCTTGATTCTCCTCCCCGGAAATGATATGATATGAAAAATGCGTGTGACTGCGTGAGAGCAGTTACCACAATCAGCAAAAATACAGGAGGATCAACACATGACTGCAAAAGAATGTATCACAGGCCGCAGAAGTATCCGTCAGTTCACGGATCAGCCGGTATCTCATGAGCTCTTGGCTCAGATCGTAGAGACAGCTTCTTATGCTCCCAGTTGGAAGCATACACAAATCGTTCGTTATATCGCTGTAGAAGGCGAGAAAAAAGCGAAATTGGCCGCATGTACTTCCTCCTTCCCTAATAATGGCAAGATCATGGAGAACGCACCTATGGTAATCGCAGTTTCCGTGATCAAAGGCAGAAGCGGTTTCGAGAGAGACGGTTCTTTCACTACCGCCAGAGGCGATGCATGGCAGATGTTTGATGCCGGTGTTGCTAGCGAGGCATTTTGCCTGGCAGCTTACGAACAGGGACTCGGCACCGTGATCATGGGTATCTTCGATCAGCAGGAAGCAGCTGATCTCCTTGAGATTCCTGAAAATCAGGATCTGGTAGCATTGATTCCCATCGGTTATCCCGCAGAAGCACCCGTTGCTCCCAAACGGAAAGCCGTAACCGATTTATTATCTTATCAACAGTAATTTTTAAAGTCGAAGAGTTTTTCCTCTTCGACTTTTTTCTGGTCAGGGTTATGATTCGTCCGTTTCCCGCGGGCACACTCTTACCCGCATCATAGGAAAAGCGCTGTATTCTTATGATGTCGTAAATCCAGTGATGCATGGGTTCCCATTTTCCGTGCGATCACTGCTTCGAAAATAGCAGCGCAGAAATGAGGAAATGAAAGAATGAGACACCTGATGAACCCACTTGACTTCTCTGTTGAGGAACTGGACAAGCTGTTCGCCCTCGCAGATGACATCCAGAAGGATCCTGCAAAATACGCACACAAATGCGACGGCAAGATTCTCGCCACCTGCTTCTATGAGCCCAGCACACGTACGCGCTTAAGCTTTGAATCCGCCATGACCCGATTAGGCGGCAGAGTGATCGGTTTCTCCGACGCTTCCTGTTCTTCCGCATCCAAAGGAGAAAGTGTAGCCGATACGATCCGCATCATCTCCTGCTACGCCGACATCTGCGCTATGCGCCATCCTAAGGAAGGTGCTCCCATGGTAGCCGCAGAGAAATCCCTGATTCCCGTGATCAATGCCGGTGACGGCGGTCATCAGCACCCCACCCAGACCCTGACCGACCTGCAGACCATCCGCAGCCTGCACGGCGACCTGAATAACTTCACCATCGGTCTGTGCGGTGATCTGAAATTTGGCCGTACCGTACACTCCCTGATCAACGCACTGGTTCGTTACGAAGGCATCAAGTTCATCTTCATCTCTCCCGAAGAGCTGAAAGTACCGGATTATATCACCGATATGCTTCGTGAAAAGGGCATTCCCTATCAGGAAGTTATCCGTCTGGAAGATGTCATGCCGGATCTGGATCTGTTATACATGACTCGTGTCCAGAAGGAACGTTTCTTCAACGAAGAGGATTATGTCCGTCTGAAAGATTTCTATGTACTGACCAAGGAAAAGATGGAACTGGCAAAACCCGATATGCTGGTACTGCATCCCCTTCCCAGAGTCAACGAGATCTCCGTGGAAGTCGATGACGATCCCAGAGCCGCTTATTTCAAACAGGCACAGTTCGGTGTCTATGTCCGTATGGCACTGATCCTGACGTTGCTGGAGCTGGCATAATTTCATTCCATACGAATTCATTTATTATCTGTACACTCGACAGCAAACTTTTTTCGTCACGTGTACCCCGTGCGGAATCGAACAACCGCAAAATATTAATAAATGTGAATCTTCCATAAAAGGAACGTGACTCACAGGTATTTGTACCTGCACCGGGCTCAATGTCCAAAAATCTGCAGGTTACGGAAAGGCATGGTTATTCATATGTTAAATGTAGGAAAAATCGAAGAGGGCTTCGTCCTCGATCATATCAAAGCCGGAAAGAGTCTCTCTATCTATGAGCATCTTCAGCTGGATAAATTAGACTGCACCGTTGCCATCATTAAAAATGCACGCAGCGGAAAAATGGGAAAAAAAGATATTCTGAAAGTAGAATGTGACATCAATATGCTGGATCTGGATGTCCTGGCATTCATCGATCACAACATCACCGTCAATGTCATCAAAAACGGTGAGATCGTAGAGAAAAAGGAACTGGTACTTCCCAAACAGATCAAGAACGTCATCAAATGCCGCAACCCCAGATGCATCACTTCCATCGAACAGGGACTGCCTCATGTATTCGTTCTCTCCGATGAGAAAAAAGAAATCTACCGCTGCAAATACTGCGAAGAGAAATATAACAGCGAAAATTGACAATGCTTCATAAAAAGGAGCAGGAAATTCGAGTTTGTCTGCTAAATAAACCAATACGGAAGTTGAAGCACATTTTCTCTTAACGCGCCGGGGCTCGGACACATACAGACCACAGCTCCCATTCCGCGCTTTTTATCCGGTATCTGATCCAGAACCTATGACTAATTCGGAATTCGATTCCGAATTAGTCATATTTTTTAATTTACACAAGCATTTATCGATTATGCAAATTCAAAATCTGTCAGTTTTTTAGATTGCCTGGCATCTCATGACTGTATTTTCAGGATCCAGACACCCCTGGGAATCAGGCTCACCTCTCCGGCTCTCAGTCTTTCCCCTGTCAGCAGATCCAGCGTATCATAGGGAATATGTATCACCGTCTGCGCTTCCGTGTGATTCAGCAGATACAAAAGTCTCTGCGTCCCGCGACTTCGTACTGTCACTTCCACGCCCTCCGGAACCTTCAGCGCCGGCAGGATTCCCGCCTCTTCACAGACATCCGCAAGGAATTTCCGGTAAAAGCCCTCATCGGAAGCAGTTGCCACATAGTATGCTTTTCCCTTGCCATAATCTTTGCATGTAAGTACCGGCATTCCCCGATAAAAGTCTTCGCCGTAGCCTTCGCCATCCAATTGCACCGCACCTTCCAGATGCAGCAGATCACACAACAGTGTTGCCGGATAGTTTTCTCCGCAATATCGGAATCCATTGGAAGCACCGTGCGGCAGAGCATCCTGTTCCTCCACCCAGATGCCCAGAATATCCCTTAATTTTCCGGGATAACCTCCCGGTGTCACCAGATCGTTTTCCTGCACGATTCCGCTGAAAAAGGTGGTTAAGAATCTTCCGCCTTCTTTTACAAACTCACGCACCTTCTCATCCGTATCCCCTTTTACCATGTACCAGACCGGTGCGATCAAAAGACGGTATCCACTGAAATCATCCTCCGGCGATACGAAATCCACATCATAGCCTTCTCTGCGCAGGGCATCATAATACCGGAACACCTCATTCAGATACTTCAATTCACAACTTGGTCCCGCCGAATATTCCAATGCCCACCAGTTGTCCCAGTCAAAAAGAATCCCAATCTGCGATTCCGTCCGCATCTGCAGAGTATCCGTTCCAAGCTGTTTTAACTCTTCTCCCAATGCAGAAATCTCGCGAAATACTCTCGTATTCTCTGTTCCGGCATGATCGATCACCGCACCATGATATTTTTCGCAGGCTCCTATGGATCTGCGCATCTGGAAAAACATCACTGTATCCGCGCCGTGTGCCATCGCCTGCAGACTCCACAGCCGCATGACCCCCGGGCGTTTCAACGCATTATAGGGCTGCCAGTTCGTCACACTGGGAGTCTGCTCCATCAGTGCAAAAGGCGCCCCGCCGCCGATTCCCCGCATTAGATCATGCGCCATGGCGATCCGGGTATAAGAATCCTCATTGGAAGGATAATTATCCCAAGAGACAAAATCCATCTCCCTAGCCCACTTGAAATAATCTAACGGCTTATAAAATCCCATAAGATTCGTAGTCACCTTCGCCTCCGGCTGCACACTTTTGATCACATCCCTCTCCAATTTATAGCAGTCCAGCATGGCATCCGACTGAAAACGTCTATAATCCAGCGAAATTCCCTGGAACATAGTACGCTCCGCAGCAAAATGCTCACTTCTCATATCCGGAACCACAATCTCTTCCCAGTCGTAAAAGGTGTGTCCCCAGAAGGACGTGTTCCATGCACGGTTCAAAGCTTCCAAGGTACCGTATTTTTCCCGCAGCCATACCCGGAAAGCCTTCTCACACTGTTCGCAGTAGCATTCACCACCGAATTCATTGGATACATGCCATGCAATGATATTTTCAAATTTTCCATACCGTTCTGCCAGTTTTTCTGCCAATCGCACCGCATATTTACGATATGTGGGACTGTTGGGACAGGAATTGTGCCTGCCGCCGAATTTTCTGCGGATACCGTTAAACTCCGTCCGCAGGATGTCCGGGTATTTCCTCGCCATCCATGCCGGATGTGCCCCTGTGGAAGTCGCCATACAGACCTTCATGCCATGTGCCGTCACCGTCTCCATGATCTTGTCCAGTCTCGTAAAATCATAAGTATCCTCCGCCGGCTGCAATGCTGCCCAAGAAAATACATTTAACGTCACAATATCCACCCCTGCCTTTGGGAGCAGGCGCATATCTTCCGCCCAGATCTCTTCCGGCCACTGCTCCGGATTATAATCGCCGCCATAAGGCACTTTGTCTAACTTTTCATATGGGATCATACTCTGGCTCCTTTTCACAATCTACTATCAGGAAAAGCCAAGCACAAATCCGTACCTGGCTTTTCCACTTGCACAACATTCACTTTTCAACATTCAATACAACATAGGATAACAACACTATTTCAGCAATTCCTTGATGGCCGCTGCCTTGTCAGCCGCATTATTCAGGTCTACTTCCAATACCTGATCATACCCCAGACCGTTCACTAATTTCTGCATTTCGGCCAGAGTAGCATCGAACTCCGCATCATCCTTTGCAAAAATCATCTTCCAGGACTCTGCCACGATCACCTGCTTACACTGCTCCTTGATGGTGCTGATGTCAGTAGTATACTCGGGAGTTGCATAGTTGGTGCCGGGCAATACCAACAGCAGATCCTTGTTTTTCATGTATTCGATAGCAGACAGCGCACCGTCATTGTGTGCGGACCAGTCTTCCTGCAGAGCAGTTGCCATTCTCTTCTGGTAATCAGCCCATCTCTGATAATTGTAGCAAATACCGGTGTTGTCATCACAGTCAACCACACCTACTGTCTTGACATTCAGTGCGGATACGCCGTCTTTCCAGGTACCGCCGCCCCATTCCTCGGGTACCTGCAGATCAGGATCGATATCTACGAATGCTTTCACGCCGAACTCGGTCAGAGCAGGCTCACCGTCTTTCATCTCCCAGGTCAGACCTTCGGGACCACATCCGCCGCCGGTCTGAGGGCAGGCTGCTTCGATTCCTTCCGGGGAATATAACCAATCAATAAAATCTACGATTCTCTGAGGATCCTTGGTCTGGCTTCCTACCATCATGCCGACTTCCATTTTGCCTAAAGGCATGGAACCATAGGACAGGCACTTCATATCACCGATGATTGCAGAAGCAAAGCCTTTGCCCGCTGCGGTATTCTCGGAAGTGTTGTACTGTCCGGCTCCCAGCCAGGGCCACAGGGAATACAATACACCGCCGTCTCTGTACTTGGTCTGTAAAGTATCAAAATTCTGGGTGGTGGATTCCGGATCTACCAGGCCTCTCTGATTTGCCTCATAGAGCAGACGCAGGCTCTGTACATAGATACCCTCGCTGTCAATCACACTCTGTGCCTCGGAACCGTCCACTTTTGCCATGGCAAAGCCCATGGGCTCATAACCGTACAGGGCACACAATGCTCCTGCATTCTGCATGACATCACCGTCCCAGTCCTTGAACAGGGAGAATGCATATACTGCCTTGCCGGAATCACTCTGTCCTGCTGCAGTCTGCATCTGTTCCATGACATCCAGCAGGTCCTCCATGGTCTCCATCTTAGGGTATCCTACTTCCCCGTAGATATCCCAGCGGATAGAAGGCGCATTGGTAGGCTCCATAGCCTCACAAGGCTCGGTCGCTGGCTGATTGGAAATCTCACTGGGAACCGCCCAGGTTCCGTCCTGCTCTGCCAGAGCGCTGGCACCGGCAATAGCCTCGGAATATTTATTCAGGCTCTCACAGCCATCCAGATACGGCGTCATATCCAGTACCAGTCCTGCGGTCACCAGATCCTTCAGACGGCTCTTGTCCAGATTCGTAATGATCAGATCGCCCAGATTGCCGTTGGCGGAACGCGTCTGATATAAAGTATCTCCGCCGCCTGCCACGTTAGGTGCGATGATATTTAATTCCATGTTGAACTTGTCCTTTACGATCTTCGCAAACCATCCGGACTGAATGCCCTGGAAATTCGCCTGGCTGTCAAAGACATCAATGGTCAGTGCTTCCGCATACTTACTGTTTGTTGCCGCATCCGTCGAGACAACACTCTCCCCTGTCGCCGCCGTGCCGGCATTCTCACCGCTCCCACAGCCGGTCAGTGATGCTGTAAGCATCGTTGCAGCAAGCATCATTCCCAATACTTGTTTTCCGGTTTTTCGCTTCATAATAAACCCTCCTAAACCCTTTCTCATTTTACTATATTTTTCGTAACGATTCAGCACCTAATTTTCTTTTTTCCGAATCGTTATCATTTATTAAAAAGAAGCACTTGCCCCCTCTTAATCCATAGAAACAGTTACCCTTTCACCGATCCGATCATAAGTCCCTTTACAAAATATTTCTGGAACATCGGATATACGAACAGGATCGGCAGTACTACGATGACAGAAATTGTCATACGGATGGAAGTCGGTGTCTGCTGCGTTGCAAGATTTGCCACCGCAGACACGTTGCCGCTGGCTTTTACCAGCGTTGCCAGCGAATTGGCCTGATTCAGGTAGGTATAGAGCAGATACTGTAAGGAATACAGCTTCTGATCCGTAATGTACATCAAGGTATCCTGGAAGGAATTCCACTGTCCCACTGCTGCCCAGATAGCGATCGTCGCAAGGATCGGTTTGCTGGTCGGCAGGATAATCTTGCGAAATACTGTCATGGTACCTGCCCCGTCGATCTCCGCAGCCTCCTGCAGGGATGCCGGAATAGATTCTACATACGTCTTCACCATGATGATGTTAAAAGGCTGAACAATCGCCGGAATGATATATACCAGAAAATTATTGGTCAGATGCAGCGTCTTCATCGTCATAAACATCGGGATCAGACCTGCATTGAAATACATGGTGATCACGATCAGACGGTACCATAACTTTCTGTGCCACATCTTCTGCTGGGTGAACATAAATCCCAGATAAGCACTGGCAAGTACCGTACATGCCGTACCCAGTACCGTCCTGGCAACGGATACGAACAATGCCATACCCAGACCACTCAGCTTCAATACCTCTTTATAATTCCCCAGGTGCATCTGCTTCGGCAGCCAGTTGACCATGCCGTTGGCACTTAAATCATTGGCACTGATGGAGTTGATGATCAGGTAGTAAAAAGGATACACACATATGATGGCAAAGATTGCGAAGACCGCATAGTTTATGATCTGAAAGCTCCACTCTCCGGCTTTGCCTTTTGCTTTAATCTTATATTCCTCCGATGTTGTCATGAGAAACCTCCTTATACGATGCTCTCGCCACGTGTTTTCTTGGATACGAAGTTCACGATCATTAAGAGCGTTACACTGACTAAGCTCTTCATAATACCGACTGCGGTTGCCAGTGACATACTCCGTCCGGTCATACCGATGTTATACACATACAGATCCAACACCTGAATGCTCTCTCTGTTAAAAGAATTCTGGAAGACATAGTACTGATCCATGCCGTTATTTAAGAAGTTCGCCACCGACAGCATCAACATGACAAAGTAAGTCGGCATCAGGGAAGGAATCGTAATATTTTTAATGATCTGCCATCTTCCGGCGCCGTCTACCTTTGCCGCATCGTACATCTCCTGATCGATACCCGCGATGGCCGCCAGATACATGATGGCTCCCCAGCCAAGGCCTTTCCAGGTGCTCCACAGAAGCATCTGCAGCCACACATGTTCGCCGCTGTCCAGGATCTTCAGCGGTTCCTGGATCCATCCCCACTCCTGCAATACCGTGTTCAGCATTCCGGTCGTAGAGAACAGACAAAACGCGATGGAATATACCAGCGTCCAGCTGATGAAATTTGGGATCGTGGTCAGAGTCTGTACCGCATTTTTAAAGGGCTTGCATTTTACTTCATTTAAAAATACCGCGAACAGCACCGGCAGGAAGGAAGTTGCAATTCCCAGCAGACTCATGGCAAACGTATTTTTCAATACGATCAGAAGCTGCGATACCTGCGTTGGATTGCTGAACAGGGATTTGAACCATTTCAGCCCCACGAATTCACATTGGGATAATTTCAAAGGTGCTCTGTAGTCATACAATGCATAGATCCATCCATGCAGCGGAAAATAAGAAAATAGAAATACCAGTATGAGAAACGGCACGATCATGAGAAATAACTTGAAGGATTCTCGTTTTTTTGCTTTACTCATTTCCTTTTTCACTGGCGTGTACCTCCTCTTTGAATGTGACTTAATCTTACCATTCTCTTTCCGAGGTTCGTACCGTAAGAATTGGACATAACTTCCTTTGATTTTTAGATTTTTAGAGGTAATTTTGAGAGATATCTCTGATTTTTAGAGTATTGGATAGCGAAATTTTATGGTAATATACTTTCATTTTCACTTATGTCAGTATTCACAGCATAAAAGGTCAGTGCCGACATATCTTCCTGCTCTGTTAACGCAATATTCCCTTTTGCAATTTCAACAGCTTCTAATAGTCCCTGCATGGTTTCTTCAAAAAAGTTACTCATAAGTTTTCCTCCGTAGCATATTGTGTTTTCTCTTTATTTTACTCAGTCTCATAGTCTCATTACAAAAATGAGACTATGTTGAGTCTAAGTTTTATCACATCTTCAAAACTTAGCATTTTTGTTATATTTCTGGCATTTTATGTAGTCTCATTCAGTATCAAATTTCGCGAGACTTTGTTGAGACTAACTTGAGACTGACTCATTTATAATGTCCATGTTGAAGTCCTTCTATCGTAAACTGCTCCTGTCACCTTTTTAATTTTTGCATAATCTCTGAACACTGTTGCTCTGGATATATCCAATTCTGCCATTACCTGTTCCACTGATAAATGCAGATTTTCACAAATCATATTGTAAATTTTCTGTTCTCTTTCAGATAAAGTTTTCTGTTCCATCGCATCTTCTGAAGCTGCCTTATTTAAAGGTATATTGATTCTAAATACATCATCTTCGATTAATTCCGGCTTTCCACCGTCTGAATAAATCGGTGTATATTTGTACAAATTCCTCACCCCTGAGCCAATAGTATCTGTTCTCCCTATATTAGCAAAGAACTGTTGAAGCAAAGGGTTCTTCGGGTATGGAGTAAATTCATCACTCATAATATTTCCATGACGTCTGGGAATACACCAATTTTCTGTCCTAAACCAGTCCTTTTCAATAATCACTTTTGCTGGATACGCGCTGGAATAATCCCTATGAACAAGGCTATTACCTATAACCTCTCTTAAAATAATACCTCTGATACTTGTGCTAATATTATTAACTAAACAAAATTTATCCAATGTATGCTTTTCAACAAATTCCATCAAAAGATCATACGCTTCTATCAAATTAGTTGTTACCTGCAATCTGTCATCATATCGATCAAGATTTTCGACTCTATATATTGCGTCTGTAGTATATCCAGGACAGCATGATCTAATTACATTATCTTTACCAAACAGCAATACCCCCGCCAAGTTATATCCTTGAATTCCAGATGAAAAATCCTTTTCCCATAGGCCAGCACTCTTCATAATTTCATCATCAGGCATCGTTAACCACAGATGATTTGGATTTTTACTTTTGGCCAGGTTTCTTACCTTGTCCATCAAATCAATACGAAGATCATCCTTCGTAACATATGGAAAAATTTTATGTTCTGCGTATGCATTACTTTTTCTGTTATACATATTTTGCAGCTGAATTGGCGAATCTGTAATATCCATATCACCATCTTCATTTCTGTCGTATATTCTATTCACACATTTTTCAACAGTAGATGTCGGTGGTACATACACCCATAATAATAGTTTGCCTTTATATTCAAATTCTTCTATTGAAAGATATAATGTGGGAGACATTCTATCGGGATTATTTAACTGATTGACAAAATTCTTTCTCATGTCTTTACATATGTTTTCATTAATTCCCATAGGTGTACCATCATCTTCTACTCCCATAATAATATAACCACCATATCTATTCGAAAATGAACACACTGTTTCATAGACATCCTCTTGAATTCCATACTGACATGTTTTGTATTCTACAGTTATTTTTTCTTCATTTGAAAGCAAATCTCTCATCAATTCAGTTGTCATTTAATCGCCTCCACATCAGTCAAAAGACAATGTTACACGCATTCATCCGTCGTTATTTCTTCATATTTTTATTTATTTTCCATAGCTAGTCTTCTTTTGCATCTGTTGCCAAAGGAAGCAACTGATGGCACAGTATGCAACTCCCCATTCCACAATTCGTCGCATTCTCTCCTACATGTTATCATCGGGTATTAAAGCAGGATTTTCCGCAAAATTAATAGATGACATCAGCATATGCTGACAATAGATTTTTAAAGAATTATTGTTTATTTAGAGTAGTATATCCTACAAATAATATTTTGGCAAGAAAAATAAAGTCAATGGCTATAAAAAGGGGGAGGAAATATTCCACACCCCTTTTTTAATATCAAAACAATATAAAGTAATAGTGAACAGCAAATAGTAGTTAATAACTTTGTTTTTGGATGCGCACAACTACTCCTGGCACATTGTTCTCCTCTACCCACTCCTTAATCATATCACCGGAAAACCTGATATCCCCGAAAATCCGACTATCCGGTTTCAGTATTATCTCTGTACCAGACGGATGTTCCATTTCACGACAATTTACATCATGTTGGGCGATCCCCCTTACATAGTCCTGACTATAGCAATTACCATCTCTATACACATTAATCCGCAAATTTTCGCATAATGAATTTATCACCTGCATGCCACCTTGAGCGAAATCACCCATCTGTGCATATTCTATACTCGATATGGGATGGCCCGAAAGTATTTTATCAAGTACCTGCTGATTTGCCTTTACATTTTGTGAAAGAGGAATTCCTCTTCCATTATCAGTTATCTTTACTCTTCCATCCTCATACAGTGTAATATTAATTTCCGTGCAAAATCCTGCACCTGCCTCTTCAAACGACGTCTTAAGTACTTCATAAACGATCTGATGCATATTATCTATTAAGCTTTCCTTATCTGCTCCCATACGCATTCTCCTTCCTTCTATGTTTGGCACGCAATATTCTGGCACCTTATACGAAGCAAGATACTTTTTCACCTTACTTGGTGTGGAACCAAACAATTGTGTAAATGAGCGTGTAAATCCTTCGTGAGAATCAAATGCATACATAAGTGATACATCAAGGACTTTCCTACCCTCCCGCAAAGAGCTAAGCGCATATTGCAGCTTTCTGATCCTAATGTATCCGGTTATTGACATACCCATAATTTCTGAAAATAATTTACTGAAATAGAATGGACTATAACCAGCCATTTCTGCCAGTTCCAGCAAACTGATTTTTTCATAAATATGTTCATCTATATAAGCCAAAATCTTCTTTAATACTTCTGTACTCATTCACATTCTCCTCACATACAGTATCATGAATGAAGCTCACAATACATTTTACAAGTGGGATGCTTCATATCCAACCTGTTAAATATAGTATACACACTGGGAGTAGATATTTCTTGATTCCGTATATGAAGTAAGATATTTTCTATTTCAAACCTTTCATAACCCTTTTGCACAAAAAACTCACCTGCATGTTACCATACAGGTGAGTCCTTTTTATCCATATTAACTATTCATCACCCCATTCGCAAAATCGCATCTGCGATGCTTTCTTTTTGCTCATGTGGTTACTTCGCCATATTAATATCACCAAATATTCTTATGAATGCAGGCATTCAACGAATATTTGGTAATATTATCTGGCTCTGAATAGTTACATTATCTCTGTACACGTCCGGAAGCATCGCCGCCAGCCAGGGTCTCAACTTCTTTTCTGGATACCAGGTTGAAGTCACCGGGGATGGTGTGCTTCAATGCGGATGCAGCTACACCGAACTCAAGAGCATCCTTGAAGTTCTTGCCATCCAGCATACCGCAGATCACGCCGCCTGCGAAGGAGTCGCCGCCGCCTACACGGTCAACGATGGGATGGATGCTGTATTCTTTGGAGTGATAGAACTCCTTGGTATCTCTGGAGTAGATGCAAGCAGACCAGCCGTTATCGGAAGCGGAATGGCTTACACGCAGAGAGGATACACAGTACTCGAAGTTGAACTTGTCAACCATCTGCTCGAAGATGGACTTGTAACCAGCCAGCTCCAGCTCACCGCTGGTAACATCGGTATCGCCGGGCTTGAAGCCAAGTACCAGCTCAGCATCTTCTTCGTTACCGATACATACATCAACGTACTTCATCAGGTTGGTCATAACCTTCTGAGCCTTCTCGGAGCTCCACAGCTTTTTACGGAAGTTCAGGTCTACGGATACCTTTACGCCGTGCTTCTTAGCAGCGATCAGAGCCTTCTCGGTCAGCTCTGCTGCAGCATCGGATACAGCGGGAGTGATACCGGTGAAGTGGAACCAGTCAGCGCCCTCGAAAATCTCATCGAAGTTGAAATCAGCCTCGGTTGCGGTAGAGATAGAAGAATGTGCTCTATCGTATACAACCTTGGAAGGTCTCATGGAAGAACCGCTCTCCAGGTAGTAGATACCCAGTCTCTCACCACATCTTGCGATGTGCTTGGTGGATACATTGTATTTTCTCAGAGCTGCTACTGCACACTCACCGATCTCGTTGTCGGGAACTGCGGTAACGAACTCAGCGTCATGACCATAGTTAGCCAGAGATACAGCTACGTTAGCCTCACCGCCGCCGTAGTTGATATCGAACTCGTCTGCCTGGATAAATTTCTCGTTGTTGGGGGTGGACAGTCTCAGCATGATCTCACCCATGGTAATTACTTTTGCCATTTTGGTATATTCCTTTCTCGTTTATAAAAATTATCTACTAAAGCATTAACTTATTTCTGTACCAGATGAATAGCGAATCCGCCGATCTCCTCTTTCAGGTAGATAGCCTTCAGGTTGCCCTTAGCATCTCTCTTAGCGGACTCTTCGTTGAACTCAACGCCCAGAACAGTGCTCAGGTAGTTGACAGCTCTCTCGATATAGTTGGTCTTAACAGCAATGTGGCCGTTCTTGCCCAGGTAAGGAGTCTTCATAACTTCCAGCGCAGAACCTGCGAATACAGAGCTGTTGCCAACCTTAGCAGGCATACCGAAGATGAATGCGAAACGGTTAGCAGCCTTAACAGCCTCTTCCTCGTTCTCAGCGTTTACACCAACATGAGCCAGTTCGAAACCAAGCATGGTCTGTACTGCTTCTCTGGTCAGCTGCTCGATCTTGTCCCACTCACCTGCATTGATCAGGTCGCCGGGTACCATCCAGGAACCACCACAAGCGATGATCTTGGGGAAGTCAAGGTAAGAAGTCAGGTTCTTAGCGTTTACACCGCCGGTAGGCATGAACTTCATGTTTACATAAGGAGCTGCCATAGCTTTGATCTTAGCAAGACCACCGGACTGCTCAGCAGGGAAGAATTTTACTACATCCAGACCAAGCTCGATAGCCTGCTCGATGTCGCTGGGGCTTGAAGTACCGGGAGTGATAGGGATGTTCTTCTCTACACAATACTTAACGGTTCTGGGATTTAAGCCGGGGCTTACGATGAACTTAGCGCCTGCTGCTACTGCTGCGTCAACCTGCTCAGCGTTCAGGACAGTACCTGCACCAACACACATGTTGGGGAAGTTGTCTGTCATGATCTTGATAGCTTCTGCTGCTGCACTGGTACGGAAAGTAACCTCTGCACAGGGAAGTCCGCCTGCGCAAAGTGCCTTTGCCAGAGGAAGTGCATCTGCTGCGTTGTCAATTTTTACAACCGGTACAATACCGATTTTGCTGATTTGCTCTAATACTGCGTTCATAAATAACACCTTTCTGTCTTATAGACTAATTAGTATGTGAAAAATCTCCGCAGGACATCCTGCCGGAAATATTTCTGCGAAACTTAAGCCAGTACTTCTTTTACTGCTTCCGCAATCTTTTCATCCTTGCAGTTTGCGAAGAAATACTCTTTAAACTGAGCACCGGATAAAGCACCCTTTACCAGTTCACGATCCAGATTCTTTAAGATCGTAACCATATCGGTATGAGTTACTTCTTTTACCTGATCCAGGATCTTCTTGTTGCGCTGCTCGGGAACGACTCTCTCAGGGGGATATCCTCCACCGCCGGGAGCACAGAACAGCTTTTCAAAAGTATACTGTAAGTTCAGTTCACCGCCCCAGCCGAAGTTTTCAGCAAAAGGAAGTGCTACACAGTTACCGTCGTTTACCTGAGAGAACAGGTAAGCATCCAGAGGGGACTCAATATGTCCGCACAGAACCTTGGGGAAGGAATTGCATGCAAGCATGGCGCCTTCGCCGGTTCCGCATCCGGTGATCACGAAATCCGCTGCACCGGAATTCAAAAGAACTGCTGCAAGAATACCGTTCTGTACATAGGTCAGAGAATTGGGATCCTCTGCGCCGCACATACCGTAGTTGAATACTTCATGACCCATGGGCTCTACTACTTTTTTCAGAGTAGCGCAGATCATTTCATTCTTGGCAGCCTGACTGTTTTCATTGATCAAAGCTATCTTCATGAGATACTCCTTTTCCAAACGCCACAACAGTCAGCCGCCGAATATTCTTCTGCGACTGACCTGATGTGAAGTGTTTATTCTATTTTACTATCCTTTAAATTATTGGGGCTGCTTGCCGATGTAAGCAAGGATACCGCCATCTACATAGAGGATGTGTCCGTTGACTGCATTGGATGCTTCAGAAGCAAGGAATACAGCGGGACCGGTCAGCTCTTCGGGCTTTAACCATCTGTTAGCAGGGGTCTTAGCACAGATGAACTGGTCGAAAGGATGTCTGCTGCCATCGGGCTGGATCTCACGAAGAGGTGCAGTCTGGGGAGTCTCGATATAGCCGGGTCCAATGCCGTTACACTGGATGTTGTACTGGCCGTACTCAGAGCAGATGTTCTTGGTCAGCATCTTTAAGCCACCCTTAGCTGCTGCGTATGCAGATACGGTCTCACGACCCAGCTCGGACATCATGGAACAGATGTTGATGATCTTACCATGCCCCTTCTTGATCATTGCAGGGATAACTGCCTTGGATACGATGAAAGGTGCGTTCAGGTCTACGTCGATAACCTGTCTGAACTGCTCTGCTGTCATCTCTACCATAGGGATACGCTTGATGATACCTGCGTTGTTAACCAGGATATCGATGGTGCCTACTTCCTTCTCGATTTGAGCTACCATAGCGTTAACTGCTTCTTCATTGGTAACGCCACATACATAGCCGTGAGCCTTGATGCCTTTTTCAGCGTATGCTGCGATTCCCTTGTCTACCAGCTCCTGCTTGATATCGTTGAAGCAGATGGTAGCACCAGCCTCTGCGTATGCGGAAGCGATAGCGAAACCAATACCGTAAGATGCGCCTGTTACCAGAGCAACCTTACCTTCCAGTGAGAAATTAGTGAATTCTGACATTGTTGTTCTCTCCTTTACTTTATATAAACTGTTAATTAAGTTACTTCAGATCTCTGTTGTCGACACCGTCCATGTCGTCGAAGTCCTGATTCTCTCCGACCATACCCCAGATAAAGGTATATGCTCTGGAACCGCATCCGGAATGGATGGACCAGCTGGGAGAAATCACTGCCTCTTCGTTACGCATTACAATGTGACGGGTCTCATCCGGCTCACCCATATAGTGCATTACGAAAGCATCCTCAGGCATATCGAAATACAGATATACTTCCATACGTCTGTCATGTGTATGACAGGGCATGGTGTTCCATACACTGCCGGGCTCCAGCTTCGTCATACCCATCTCCAGCTGACAGCTCTCTACCTGTCCGGGAAGGATATACTTGCAGATGACTCTGTGGTTAGCATCTTCCAGAGTACCCAGCTCTACTTTATTCTCATCCTTTACAATGACCACGCCCTCTTCGGGAGTACCTTCCGGCTTGATCAGCACGGTCGGATATGTCTTATGTGCAGGAGCGGAATTCAGATAAAATTTAGCGGGCTGCTTCTCATCCTCGCTTGCGAAAATGATCTCCTTAGAGCCCATTCCTATGTACATGGCCTCCTTGTAGCCTACCTTGTACACTTTGCCATCAACGGTAATCATACCTGCTCCGCCGATATTGATCACACCCAGCTCTCTTCTCTGGCAGAAATACTCTGCACGAAGTTCATCTCCGGCGGTCAGAGTGATAGGGCTTACAGGAACTGCTGCTCCTGTAATAATTCTGTCGATGTGGCTGTATACCAGCTTGATCTCGCCCGGTACGAACAGATTCTGGATCAGAAACTCTTCTCTCAGACGCTCTGTGGTATAATGCTTCACATCTCTTGGTGATACTGCTGTTCTAAGTTCCACCTTACGCCTCTCTTTCCTCAACTACGGCCTGCGTGCCGTCATTGAATGATACCTTTTTATGAAAGCACTTACATTATAACATATCATTGTAACCATTTCCAACACATTTTTACTTTTTTTATAAAAATTTTGAAAGGTCTGTAAGCGCTTCTTACGTTTGTATGAGATAAGTATACTCGAAAAAATTCTCAATGTCTTTTCATATTTTTGTATAAACATTGCAAATTTTGAACTTTTCATTTACTATAGATACCGTACAGTCCTTATTGCACAAGGTCACGGTTTGCAGCCGGAACTGTTGTGTTGTATTGCATGATAAATTGCAATAGGGAACATAAAAAGAAAAAGGAGCATTATCATGGAAGAACTTACCTCCTGTAAAACAGCCATTGAAAATTGTAAAGCATCCGGCACTTTTGCCATTGCGCACCTCTATAAAGAAGAAAAAGCCATGGATATGCATATCCATGACTGTTACGAGATCTATTATTCCATCTGCGGTGGCAAGCAGTTCCTCATTGATAACTGCTTTTATACGATTGCTCCGGGAGATCTCTTTATCATCAACCAGTATGAAAGTCACAAGCTGACCCAGATTGACAATTCCGTCCATGAACGGATCGTCCTGTCGGTGGCTCCGGACTTTATGAAACAGCTTTCAACAAAAGAGACCGATCTGGCTTTTTGTTTCACGCACCGCACAGCTCCCTATTCCCATAAGCTGTCATTGAACAAGGAACAGCAAAAGCGTTTCCTCTATTATATTAACAAGATCACCTCCGCAGAAGGATTTGCTCATGACATCACGGAATATGCAGCCTTCATGGAGCTGATGGTCATGCTCAACACCCTGTTCGTACGCAGTGCGGAACAAACGGGTACGGAAACCGGTGAAGGAGAAAATGCAGCAGTCTCCTCCGAATACAAGGACAGCTCTTATCGCTACAACCACCAGGTGGACGATATTCTGGCCTATATCAACCAGAACATCTCCCAGCCAATTACCGTAGAGCAGCTGGCCGGACAGTTCTACCTCAGCGAATCCTATATCTGCCGGATCTTCAAATCCGCCACCAGCACTACGATTAATAAATACATTACCGCACGTCGCATCAGTATCGCCAAAGCCGTACTGAACGAGAACGGCAATGTCATGGATGCTTTCGAGCGCAGCGGTTTCACGGACTATAGTAATTTCTTCAAGGCATTTACCAAAGCGGTCGGCGTTTCTCCGAAAAAATATGCAAGCCTGAGTGTCAGTTGACATCTGACCCTCAGGCTTATCTTTCACAAAATTGTAACTATTAGTCATTTGGTCTCTGGTAGAACCTTCCTGCCAGATTCTCCGTGCGGATCATATTGACAAAGGCCTGCGGATCTGTCTCCCGTACCGCATTCACGACTTTGTTCACCTCATCCCGTCCCACTACAGAATACAGCACATCACATTCCTGTTTGGAATAACAGCCTTCTCCCTTGATCAGAGTCGCGTCATGATGCGTGATCTCCGCGATTGCCTCATAGACATCCTCCGGCCGTTTGGTCACAATGATCAGCGTCTGTTTCTGATAACGTTTGTACAGGACATGCAATACCTGTGTTGAAGTATATTGGAAAATAATGGAATACAGCGCCTTATCCCATCCGAATAACGCTCCCGCGATTCCCAGGATCACGACGTTTCCGGCGAAAATATAATTCCAGGAATCGATTCCGTACCGCTCCGACAGAAAGATTGCAATAAAATCCGTTCCGCCGCTGGTCGCGTTGGCAAACAGGCACAGGCTGATCGCCAGTGCATTGATCAGACCTCCGAAAATAGCGATCAGCAGAATATCCTCCGTGATGGGAAATGCCGGCACCATATCGGTCAGAATACCGCTTACCACGATCATCAGGCAGGAATAGCCGGTGAATTTCTTACCGATAAATTTAAAACTGATGACCACCGGAACCGCATTCAGGATAAAATTGATCACCGAAAAAGGCGGTTCCACATGCCATAGCATTACGCTGATCTCCTGGATCAGTCTGGTCAGACCGTTAAACCCTCCCGGGATCAATCCTCCTGCCCGGACGAAGCTTTTCAGGTTTACTGCCATGATGAAGGATCCTGCCAGGATCAGAAAAGTCCGCCGCAGCGTGTCACAAATGCTCTTTTTGTTCATGTGAAGCCTCCCCTCTTTTTATTTCATTCTGTCTGTTTCTTATCTCTGCTTTTTTCTGTTTTTTCCACTGATTATCTTCAGACATTACTTCTGCTGTTCGCCGTCTAAATCTTCTGATGTTTCTTCCAACGCTTTGATTTCCTCAGATTTGCTTTCAGCATCAGCAATTTTGTCATTTACTACTTCTCTCGATTCTTCGTCTCTCGAACCACGACGTTTCCACAGCAGACATGCACCCAAAATCAATACGCTTCCCACACTCACCAAAATACCGATATTCCGTCCTTCCGGCACATAATGCATCTCAATGGTGTAATCCCCTGCCTCGAGATCAAATGCCAGTAATGCACCACCAAATGTGGCAGATTCTACCGTCTCCCCATTGATTTTTACAGTCCAGCCTTTTTCATAAGGCACGGACAATACCAGGCGTCCTGCTTTCTGCAAGTTCAGCGTACCAAAGATATGGGTGCTGTCCATCTGTACATTTTCCAAATGCTCTTCAGACAAGATTTCAACAGCCTGTGCCAGTACCTCTTCGTTCATTACATAGGCTTCCGCAGATACCTTCGGTGTCTCATCGGCATCATCCCCGTTGGTCAGTGTGACCTTTTCACCCTTTTGCAGATAGCCGAGATACAGAACAGATCCGTCCTTTAGGTCACTGTAATCCTGTGTCTCGAGTGTTCCGCCGAGCACCTGTACCTTTTTCGTTCCAGCGGCATTGATTCTTGCATAATAATAGCCTGCCCGGCCAGCCGTGATGCATACGTTATCCCCTGACGACTCACTGACCGCATGTTCCAACAGTTCTTGCGCGATTCCCAGATCTTCTATCAACTGATTCTGCACTCGCATTCCGTTAGTGCCGCTCTCCTCAGGGATATCCCAGTCCGTCGGTGCCACATAACCGAACGGCAGGGTATACTTGCAATGATATAAATAAATGTCCCCACTGTGATTCACCGTCTCATACAGACCGTTCTCATATTTCTCTGATTCTCCGAACATATAATCCACATTCAGAAGTGCAGCCACGAAAGCTGTCGCTCCGTCATAACCGTAATACACCTTACTGTGACGCATCCCCAGCTTTTTGTACAGATCCATCACGTTGGAATTCATGGTGGAGGAAAATACGGAAGACGTAGGATATCCGGTCAGTGTGCCGTCATTTTTCGTTTTGCGGGTGAACTTCTCGATACGGAAGAAGTCATCCCCTTCCTGCTCTTTGGCCAGTTCATACAGCGCCTTGTAATCCTCCTGATCTCCCAGGTAAGCACTCCGTCCTGTCGTTCCAAGGCTGGTATTGAACATATTGATACTCAATTCCGCCACCACACAGGCCAGTACCAGAATCCCCAGTACCTGTCTGGTGAGTGCATCCTTCCTGGTACGATACAGATACAGAATCACACCGTAAGCAGTAACAAACACGAGAGTCAGCATCTCAATACCGGTATCGAAATCTTCACTCTCCACGAACTTCTCACATGCGAGCAAAAATACCACCGCTGCCAGATAGCCGTACAGGATTTGCCTGGGGGAAGTACCTTCCACATTCCGGAACGCGTCATAGCACATCACCAGAATCAAAAAAATATACAAAAAGGACTGTCTGGCCGGCAAAGAATCCGGATAATTCAGACCGTGCCATAAGAAATCCAACACATTCGTACTGAAGCTAAGCAGCAGAAATCCCGCCAGTGCCAGATTACAGAATCTCTTTCGTACCGATATTTTTTCATTCAGTGCATACATCGGCACCAGCAAAAATACAGCCACACCACAATAGATGTTGGGCCAGTGCTCCAGCCCTCTCTCCGTGGTCACACACATACAATGCCTTGCTAGCATATCTAATACGGAAAAATAAGAAGTCAGCGTACTCGGGAAATCCGAATTACCGAAATCCGTCCGCAGAATCGCACAGACCTCCGGGATCAATAATACCGCCGCGAGTCCGCCCGCCAGGAGAGATGCAAATGCAAACTTTGCAATTCTCCCGAACACCGCCCTGCATTTTCCGGTTTCAGCTTTCATCGTCTTATGCTCTGTGATCAGCAGCATTCCGAAATATAACACCAGGAAAATACAGATCATAATAGAGATATAATAATTGGTCAGAATACACAATCCCAGTGTGACGGTATACATGACCCACTTTCCCTCTTTGACCAGATTTTCCACTCCAAGCAAAATCAACGGTAATAAAATCAGGCAGTCCAGCCACATCACATTCCAGTTATACGCTGCCAGATAACCGGACAGCGCATAACACGTTGAGAACAGCAGTACCGCCGGATCCGCCGTGCCGAATGCTTTGCGCAGATAAATACTGAATGTAAGTCCCATGAGACCGATCCGCAGGATCACCAGATAACTCATAAATTCCATGATCAGGCTTTCCGGCAGCAAAAAAACAAGCCAGTTCAGCGGACTCGCCAGATAATACACATACAGTGCGAGAAAATTCGATCCAATTCCCACGTTGTAAGAATAGGATAATCCCTCGCCTGCTTTGATCTTGTGCACAAATTCACTTAAAAAAGGCATATACTGATGGTACATGTCGGAGAATAAAAAACTCCTGTCGCCAAAAGGATATATGCCTCTGATGATAAAAAGTACCAGCATGACAATCGCAGGCACAAGGAATGCAAGCAGTAAGATACCCCTCTGCATTCCGCGCTCTGCGTTTGTAGCTGTCTTCGTTCTGCCGTTCATAATCATCTACTCCCGTGTCTTTCCACCGCCTGTTTTTCACGTTCGCGCATTGCTTCTTACCTTCCGTAATCAAACAGCAGATAATACTCCAGACTCCGGTAATCGTTCAATGCTTCCCCACATTCTTTTACCGTGGTAAGAGTGCCGTCCGCTGCTCTTACACCGGCTGCGCTGATCACCGGATATTCTTTACGCAGTTCTGTCAGACTGCTTTGCAGGGCAGGCAGCGGCAGATCACAATTTTCCAACACATCCATTGCCAGATAGTTGGCACTGGTCTCCCCGTCCGTCTGTTCCTCGATGTCAAAATTGCTCCAGATCACATAAGGTACTTTGTATTTTAACAGATTTTCCTCATCTGTTAAAGTCTCGGGATCCACTTTATTATTTCTTAAGATTGGATTGCTCACATAAGTCGTGGGCTGATGGTCGCCGAAAAAGACGATCATGGTATCCTCATCTGCCTGGGAAAAATAATCGATCAGTCCCTGTAATGCGGAATCTGTCTGTTTCACCAGTGACAGGTACATGGACAATGCCTTGGAATCAATACCGTCCACCGTGATATCCGGAGTGAAATTATGGAATTCTTCCTCGTATCCGCTGTGATTCTGCATTGTCACGTTAAATACGAACAGAGGCTCGCCCTCTTTTTTGTTCTCATACAGTTCAATGATCTTGGCAAAGCTGCTCTCATCGGAGATGTAATTACGGATTCTCTTCGGATTCTTGAAATCATCCTGAGACAAAAATTCATCAAATCCAAGCAGCGGATAGACTCTGTCTCTGTCCCAGCCGCTGGCATAATAAGGATGGATCGCCACCGTATGATAATCCAGTTCTTTCAGATAAGAAGCCAATGACGGTGTCTCTTTCTGTACATATTGCTGATAAGCCACACTTCCCTGAGGTAAAAATCCGATGGTATTTCCCGTGAGGAATTCAAACTCCGTATTGGCAGTATTCCCACCCAGCACAGAAACATTCAGATATCCGGTCCTGGTATTCTCCGCGCCTTTCTGCAGGCTGTGAATAAACGGCATATAATCTTCATTGGTCGTAAAATCACCTCTGACCGCCAGATCAGAAAAGGCTTCATCCATGATAACGATGATATTCGGTCGTTTCACGCTCTCCGGATCCTCCACAGCCGCCGTAAGACCGGCTGAATCCTTCCCTGCCTGCTCATATCTGCTTCCGGTTCCGTCAGCGGAATATCCTTCCGGCTTCTCCACATCCAGATATTCCAGTTCCATCAGGAATGCCACGATATTGCCGTCTCTCTTGTTCATGACGGTAGGAGTAAACAGCTTGTCATACAGGCCGAAACTTCTCACGAAATTCTCGCTCTGCACCATACCGGTATAACCATAGATCAATGCGACACTTAAGAGAATCAATGCCGCTCTCTTAGCGACCTTAGCCGGAGCTTTCATGTGAAAACGGCTCTCAACCAATAGCAGGATCAAAAAGCCCACGATCACGAGCACCGCCTTGGCAGACAATTCGTAGCTGAAGTTTCCCGCCACACTTGCCGCCGTACCGATAGAATAAATATCCCAGGGCATAATGGGGGCAGAGCGGAAGTTCAATACATAATAATTGGCCAGTCCCGCTACCATAAAAAATGCTGTCTGTAACATCAGTGCCGCACGGACATATTTCACGATCCCGAATAATAATAACGCAGTCAGTACATAAAAGGCCATATTCAGTACCTGTGTCTTAAAATGCATCGTCGTGAACGGATTGTGCGTATACATCTCAAACAAATAAAATGTCACAAGCGGACATACCGCAAGCGCAACACAGGAAGGAAGCTTCTCCCTTGTAATTCCTATTTTCCGAACGGAGTGACGCAAAAAGCCTGCAATGGCAGCTGCGACACTTCGGATTGATTTTTTCTGTAAATAATCCATTGCTTAATCTCCTTACGATTCTTAAGAGATTTTAGCGCAATGACAGAAAAATAACAATTTCCGTTTTGCACACATTTACTAACATTACAGGCTTATTTTTGTTGATTTTTACTTATATTTTACTTTAGTTATTTTACTTCGTATTTCCCGGCTTCTTTCAGTCGCAGCATAGCTCTCGCCATGGATGCCTGGGAAACGTGGTATTCCTGGATGCTCTGCTTCTGGCGCAGCTGCTCCCTGGCACGCTCCAGTGCTGCCTCCGCACGGACTCTGTCGATATCCTCCGGGCGCTCTGCGGTATCCACCAGCATGATCACACGGTTATGGGAGATGTAGACACATCCCACACCTACTACGGCTTTGGTCCAGTCGTCCTCATCCTTTTCCTTGAAGCGTACCTCGCCTTCCTTCGTAGCAATGACCATATCCTCGTGATGGGACATGATCGCCTGCTCTCCGTCCAGTGCCGGTACGATGATGATACCGCATTTTCCGTCGTAAAATACTTTATCACTGGCAATGATCTTCAAACTGAAGGTGTTCATATGCACACCGCCTTTCCTTACTGTGCCATGAGCTTCTTGGCCTTCTCCACTGCCTCATCAATGGTTCCTACATTGAAGAAAGCAGCTTCCGGATACTCATCCATCTCACCGTCTATGATCGCACGGAATCCGCGGATGGTCTCCTTGACAGGCACATATTTCCCGGGTACACCGGTGAAGTTCTCTGCCACATGGAAGGGCTGGGACAGGAAACGCTGGATCTTACGGGCACGATATACAGTGACCTTATCCTCGTCGGACAGTTCTTCCATACCCAGGATTGCGATGATATCCTGCAGTTCCTTGTACTTCTGCAGCATTGCCTGCACCTGACGTGCAGTCTCGTAATGCTCCTTACCCACGACATCCTCTTCCAGAATACGGGAAGTAGACTCCAGAGGATCTACTGCGGGATAAATACCCTGTTCCACGATCTTACGGGACAGAACAGTGGTTGCATCCAGATGTGCGAACGTGGTTGCGGGTGCAGGGTCGGTTAGGTCATCCGCAGGCACATAGACAGCCTGTACGGAAGTAACACTACCCTTGTTGGTAGAAGCGATACGCTCCTGTAACTCACCGACTTCGGTAGCCAGTGTAGGCTGATATCCTACTGCGGAAGGCATACGGCCTAACAGTGCGGACACCTCACTACCGGCCTGTACGAAACGGAAAATATTATCAATGAACAGCAGCACGTTCTGGTGCTCTTCATCACGGAAGTACTCTGCCATGGTAAGTCCCGTTTCTGCTACACGCATACGTGCTCCGGGGGGCTCGTTCATCTGACCGAAGACTAGCGCTGTCTTCTCCAGTACTCCGGATTCTTTCATCTCACTCCACAGGTCATTACCCTCACGGGAACGCTCTCCGACACCGGTGAAGATAGAATATCCGCCGTGCTCGGTAGCGATATTACGGATCAGTTCCTGAATCAATACGGTCTTGCCGACACCGGCACCACCGAACAAACCGATCTTACCACCCTTTGCATAAGGTGCCAGCAGATCTATGACCTTGATACCGGTCTCCAGCATCTCTACAACAGGGCTCTGCTCTTCGAAGGAAGGCGGATCTCTGTGAATGACCCAATGTTCCTCTCCTTCCAGGGATTCTCCACCGTCGATGGTCTCTCCCAGTACATTGAACAATCTGCCCAATGTCTTGTTACCTACCGGAACCTGAATTCCTTTTCCGGTAGCAATGACGTCCATATCCTTGCAAAGTCCTTCACTGGCTCCCAACATAATGCAGCGTACGGTATTGTTGCCGATATGCTGTGCCACTTCCATGACCAGACGCTTGCCTTCGTTATAAACTTCCAGGGCATCCTTGATAAAAGGAAGGTCATTGTTCTCGAACTCTACGTCTACAACAGGTCCCATGACCTGAACGATTTTACCATGATTTTTTTCACTTACATTACTCACTTGTTCAGGACCTCCTTTCTTGCCTTTTTCTTCTTTTTCTGCGCCTTGGCACCGGCGATGACCTCAGTAATTTCCTGGGTGATCATAGCCTGACGTACCCGGTTGTACTGAATGGACAGATCATGGATCATGGCGGAAGCGTTCTTGTTCGCAGCCTCCATGGCCATCATTCTGGCATTCTGTTCACTGCAGAACGACTCTACCAGTGCACCGTATACATATCCCATGACGAAGTCCGGGACAATGTTGTCAAGCACTGCCTTCGGGGAGGGATTCATCACTAACGGCTCCTGATACATGCTCAGGTCTTTTCCATCCTTACTGATAAAACGCTCTCTCACGATTGGCAGCAGACGCATCATCTTCGGTTCCGTCGTCACACTGTTCAGCATACTGGTGTATATGATGTATACCTCATCCAGCTGTTCCTCTTTGAACTGTTCTAAGATTGTCTCCGTGATGATACGTGCGCGGTGCAGTGTCGGGTTCTGTGCGGTATAGTGGAACTGCTCGGCTACCTCGATTCCTCTGTGGCCGAAATACTGACGTCCCAGTTCTCCCACGACAAACAGCTTGCACTTTCCTGCCGCTTTCTGCATTTGTTCTTCTGCCATTTTCAGTACGTTATGATTATAGGCTCCGGCGAGACCTTTGTCTGCGGTAACTACCACCAGACCTACGGTTTTCTCTTCTGCCGGCTTGTCCTTCCGCTCATCGAAGTATTTGTTATCGATCTCCGGTAAGTGACGGACGATTCTGCTGACCATCGTCTGCAGAGTATAGAAGTAAGGCTCTGTCTCTTCCAGATTCTTCTTCGCTTTCCGAAGCTTCGTGGAAGAGATCATATACATGGCATTGGTGATCTTCATAGTATCCTGAATGCTTTTCATACGACTTTGTATTTCTCGCGTATTTGCCATGTTTTACCTCCTGTTTTCTATCGATGTCTTGCAAAATAATATCTTCTGTTTTCGCAAGACATCTTTTACAAAAATCTGTTATATCTTATTTCTGTAAGAACTCTTTCTTAAATTCTGTTGCCGCATCGCAGATCTGCTTGTTCAGCTCGTCATCCAGAGCCTTGGTCGTCTCTAACTGACGAACGATATCACTGTGCTGCTCGTTCATGTAGTTTAAGAACTTCATCTGGAAATCCTTCACCTGATCTACGGGCACATCCAGCATAACTCTGCCGTTGGCGGCGCACAGGGTCATAACCTGCTCTGCCATGCTTAAAGGTCTGCACAGCGGTTGTTTTAACAATTCCATCAGTACATGACCGTGCTGCAGCTGCTCCTTGGTCGCATTGTCCAGGTCGGAAGCGAACTGTGTGAACACTTCCATCTCTCTGAACTGTGCCAGGTCGATACGGATACTTCCGGCTGCTTTTTTCATTGCCTTCGTCTGTGCGGCACCACCTACACGGGATACGGACAGACCGACATTGACTGCGGGTCTCATACCGGAGAAGAACAGATCACTCTCCAGGAAGATCTGACCATCGGTAATAGAGATAACGTTGGTCGGAATGTATGCGGATACATCACCTGCCTGGGTCTCGATAATAGGCAGTGCGGTAATGGAACCGCCGCCCTTATCTGCGCTCAGTCTTGCGGAACGCTCCAGCAGTCTGGAATGCAGATAGAATACGTCTCCGGGATATGCTTCACGTCCGGGAGATCTCTCCAGCAACAGGGACAGTGCACGGTAAGCTACCGCATGCTTAGACAGATCATCATATACGATGAGCACGTCCTTGCCCTGATACATGAAGTACTCAGCCAGTGCCGTACCGGAATACGGTGCGATGTACTGCAAAGGTGCAGGATCGCTGGCGGTAGCGGATACGATAATGGTGTAATCCATAGCCTCGTGCTTTTTCAGGGTTCCTACCAGTTTGGCAATGGTGGATGCCTTCTGACCGATGGCCACATAGATACATACCACATCCTTGCCCTTCTGGTTCAGAATCGCATCGATGGCGATGGAAGTCTTACCGGTCTGACGGTCACCGATGATCAGCTCACGCTGTCCGCGGCCGATGGGGAACATGGAGTCGATTGCCAGGATACCTGTCTCCATAGGTACTCCTACGGACTGTCTGTCCACGATGGAAGGAGCGGGCTGCTCAATGGGGCGATAGCCTTCTTCTTTGATAGGACCTGCACCGTCGATCGGTGCTCCCAGTGCATCCACGATTCTGCCCTTAAATCCTTCACCTACGGGGATACCGGCTCTCTTACCGGTACGTACGACTCTGGTGCCCTCACGGATCTCGGTATCATGGCCGAACAGGATACATCCGATTTCATCTCTGCGGACATCCTGTACCATTCCTTTGACACCGGAATCAAAGATAACGATCTCGCCGTATTCCGCATGGTCGATACCATTGACATTCGCGATACCGTCACCTACCCAGCTGACAGAACCGATCTCATTTTCCTGTGCCTGCAGATTGAAATCTTCGATTTCACCTTTCAGAATAGAAATGATGCCCTGCTCGCTGGCTGTCTTTCCCACCTGGGAAAGCTTCTCTGCGAACTGCTTCATACGTCCGTTGGTACTCCAGTCATAGACCTCGTTACCGGCACGGATGACGAAACCGCCGCCAAGAGTGGGATCTTCTTTTGTCTCGAAGATCATATCGTCTCTGTGATACTTTTTCTGTATAAAATCACGGATATTCTGCAGCTGCTCGTCTGTCGGCGCTGTCACATAGGACAGGGTCACGACGAACTCTTCCTTTTTCTCGGGAGAGAGCTCTCTGTAAGCGGTGCAGATATCATCCCACAGACCGACATCTCCGTTATCACACAATACTTTCAGGAAATCTCTGATCTGCATCGGGAATACTTTTTCGATTACATTGTGCTTGGCAGACAGTGCCACGGCAGGAGATTCGAAGTCCAGCTTCACCTGCGGTACGGCTTTGAAGATATCGCCTGTCTGACCTACAATGTCTCCGGGGATATTCAGTTCACGCAATCT
>JBNMHS010000026.1:0-35768 GCA_050872885.1 Acetatifactor sp. | reverse complement strand
GAGAGAGATGCAGGTCCCACCAACTTCATCATGGGGCTGGCATTCATTACCGAAGGTGCGATTCCTTTTGCGGCATCCGATCCTTTGCATGTACTTCCTTCCTGCATCATCGGTTCTGCACTGGCAGGTGCTCTTTCCATGGCATTCCACTGCACACTGATGGCACCGCACGGCGGAATCTTCGTATTCCCTGTAGTAGGCAATGCACTGATGTATCTGGTGGCACTGGTGGCAGGTACTGTGGTATCCGCACTGCTTCTGGGTGTGTTAAAGAAGAAAGTTGCTTAATTGCGAAGTAAGTCTAAAACGAAACTTTCCGGTAACTGTTCTATGACAAAAACGAACAGTTGCCGGAAAATACAAATAAATAATCAAAAGGAGACAGGAAAATGAAAGAATTCAAATATGTAATCACAGATCCCGAAGGAATCCATGCACGTCCCGCAGGAGAGCTGGTAAAGGCAGCAAAAGAATTTAACTGTGCGATCACCCTGACCAAGGCTGGCAAGACCGGCGACTGCAAGCGCATCTTCGGTATCATGGGACTGGCGGTGAAAGCAGGCAACGAGATCACTCTGACTTTCGACGGAGAAGATGAGGAAGCGGCTTATACTGCGGTTACAGAGTTCGTAAAAGCAAATCTGTAAGAAATACTGTTATTTTATGAGTGCAAAGTAATAAGAAAGCTTTATAATATATAAGGTATCTGTAAGATAGTGCAGGAGAGGAGAAACGTCATGGAAGTCTACCAGGGAAAAAGCGTATTCGGCGGAATTGCCATCGGCAGGATCAGTGTTCATAAAAAAGATGAACAGCAGGTAAAACGTGTAAAAATCGAAAATCCGGATCAGGAAATAGAGCGTTACAGACAGGCAAAGCAAACTGCCATGGAACAGCTGCAGGACTTATACCGGAAAGCTTTAAAAGAAGTCGGGGAAGCCAATGCTGCCATTTTCGAGATCCATCAGATGATGCTGGACGATGATGATTATAATGAATCCATTGAAAATATCATTCGGATGCAGCAGGTGAACGCCGAATATGCTGTGGCTTCTACCGGAGATAATTTTGCACAGATGTTTGCTGCTATGGAGGATGACTATATGCGGGCCAGATCCGCAGATGTCAAGGATATTTCCGAGCGAGTGCTGAATGTACTGGGCGGAGATACTTCCGGTACGGTGGATTCCGGGGAACCGGTGATCATCGTGGCAGACGACCTGGCGCCTTCCGAGACTGTGCAGCTGAATAAGGACCTGGTACTTTCTTTTGTGACGGTACACGGCTCCGTGAACTCTCATACAGCGATCCTTGCAAGGACTATGAGCATTCCGGCATTGATCGGCACGAACATTCCTCTGGATGAGACCATTGACGGCAGACTCGGCATCGTGGACGGACGTAACGGCTGCATTTATGTAGATCCCGATGAAGATACACTGTCCAAAATGCAGCAGTTAAAGCAGGAAGAACAGGAGAAAAAGGAATTGCTCCTGAACTTAAAAGGGCGTGAAAATGTCACTATTGACGGTAAGAAGATCATGCTCTATGCTAATATAGGAAACAGCAAGGATCTGGCTGCCGTATTGCAGAACGATGCAGGCGGTATCGGACTGTTCCGCAGCGAATTCCTGTATCTGGAGAGAGAGACTTTCCCTACCGAGGAAGAACAGTTCCAGATCTATCGTACGGTGGCGGAGACAATGGCCGGTAAACCTGTCATCATCCGTACACTGGATATCGGAGCAGATAAGAAGTGCGATTATTTTGAAATGGAACCGGAAGAAAATCCCGCCATGGGATGCCGTGCGATCCGTATCTGCCTGACCAGACCGGAGATCTTCAAGACACAGCTGCGCGCTTTGTTCCGTGCGAGTGCATTCGGAAACATTGCGATCATGTATCCTATGATCATCAGTGTGGAGGAAGTACGTAAAATTAAAGAAATCGTAGCGGAAGTAAGACAGGAACTGACAGAGCAGGGTGTGGCTTTCGGAGACCCGAAGCAGGGTATAATGATCGAGACTCCGGCGGCTGTCGTGATGAGTGAAGAACTGGCAAAGGAAGTAGATTTCTTCAGTATCGGAACCAATGACCTGACCCAGTATACCCTTGCGATTGACAGGCAGAATCCCAAGCTGGATGCGTTCTATGATCCACATCATCCTGCAGTGCTTCGGATGATCCGCATGGTCGTAGAGAATGCCCACAAGGCAGGTATCTGGGCAGGTATCTGCGGAGAACTGGGAGCGGATACGACGCTGACCAGACAGTTTCTGGCAATGGGCGTGGATGAATTATCCATGTCTCCCGGAAGCATCCTTCCCGTCCGGAAGATCATACTGGAGACGGATGTGACAAAAGAAAGAGAGAAAATGACCATTTAGACCGGGCTGCGGAGAAATATAAATGGTCAAGAGGAACAATAAATTATGCTGACAGAACAACGTTATGATATTATTTTGAAATTATTGGAAGAGAAAAACAGCATTACAGTGGCAGAAGTAAAAGAACTTCTGAATACTTCGGAATCCACTGTGCGCCGTGATATCACAGCGTTGCATAATGCCGGCAAACTGGTGAAAGTCTTTGGCGGTGCAGTGGCATGCGACCGTACGATCGCCACACATGAACCTACCGTGGAACAGAAGGCGACGGTCAATGTGGAAGCAAAACAGCTGGTGGCGGCCAGGGCGGCAGCGTTGATCCAGCCGGAAGATTTTGTTTATCTGGATGCCGGGACCACGACAGCATGCATGCTTTCTTTTCTGACAGAGAAGAGTGCTACCTTTGTGACCAATGCGGTAGCGCATGCCAAGACACTGGCAGCAGCAGGCTTTCGGGTCTATCTGGTGGGCGGAGAATTAAAAGGCTCCACAGAGGCTGTGGTAGGCAATCAGGCTCTGATGAATTTACAAAGCTACCATTTCACGAAAGGCTTTTTCGGAACCAACGGGATCAGCAGACAGAGCGGTCTGACGACGCCGGATATGAACGAAGCCATGGTGAAGAAAACTGCCATGGGACAATGCCGGGAATGCTTTATTCTGGCGGATCATTCCAAGTTTGGCGATGTCAGTTCCGTGACCTTTGGTGCGTTCCAGAGCGGAACGATCCTTACGGATGCATGCCCGGATGAGTATAAGAACAGTGGTAATGTGGTGATTTGCGGATAAAGCAGAGAAAAGGATAAGAAACACTTCCAAAGAATGACAGTTTAAAAAGAAAAATGCTACGTACACTATACCCTATACAGAAAGTGTGAAAAGTATTGGGGGAATAGGTATGAAGCTATGGCTCACAGAGACGGAAAAAGTAAAAAGGCAGGCAGGAGAAGAAACAGTAATTTTTTTGCAGCACTGGAAACAGAAAGTGCGCAGACTGCGGATCTACCGGGCCTGCCTTTGTGCTGCCCTTATTTTATCCTGCACGGGGTTGACCGGCTACAGCTATTATCTGGTGGACAGCAGTATCCCTTCTGTGATTCATGTGCGTGCGGACTCGGAAGAAGCCCTGGAACTGGACATTCCGGCAGAAGGTGAGATCCTGGGGGTGAGTGAACAGGGAAGCAGTAATATCCCCCGGGGAGCAGTGACGGTAGACTTAAGTCGCCCCGTGACGATGAAGACAGGCACCGCGGACAAGCCGGAGATGCAGATGCAGGTGAAGCTCTTCGGAATTCTGCCGCTCAAGCAGGTGGGAATCCGGGTGATCGAAGATCAGGAACTGATTCCGGTAGGGGTTCCTATCGGCATCTACGTCAAAACACAAGGAGTCATGGTAGTGGGGACGGGGGAATTCAGGGCCGAAAACGGCGGAAAAGTGTCGCCGGCAGAACATATCCTGAAAAGCGGTGATTATGTCATGAGACTGAATGGCACAGAGGTGCAGGGGAAGGATGATCTGATTTCGAGAATCGAAGCCTGTGACGGAGAGGAACAAATTCTGACGATCCGGAGAGGCGAATCGTATTTTGAGGTGAAGATAAAACCGGTACGCGACGAGAGCGGAAAATATAAGATAGGGGTCTGGGTCAGAGACAATGCGCAGGGAGTCGGAACCATGACCTACATCGACAGCAGAGGCAATTTCGGAGCACTGGGGCATGGCATCAATGACGTGGATACAAGTACATTGATGGAGATGAATGACGGAACTTTATATCAGACAGAGATCATCTCTATCCAGAAAGGCACTGCGGGACACCCGGGGGAGATGACAGGGATGATCGTATATTCCGATGACAGAATTCTCGGAGATATCACAAGTAACAGTATCAGAGGCATTTTCGGAAAATGCAATCAAAAAGCGCTGGCATTGGGAACGGAGGAGGCACTGCCTATTGGTTTGAAGCAGGAGATACGGGAAGGTGAGGCGCAGATTCTGTGTACCGTGGACGGAACCACGAAATACTACGATATTGAAATCACAGATGTGCACCTGGACCACGATAACGTAAACCGCGGAATCGAACTGAAAGTAACAGACCCGGAACTCCTTGCGGTGACCGGCGGCATCGTCCAGGGGATGAGTGGGGCTCCCATTATCCAGGATGGAAAATTTATCGGGGCGGTTACCCACGTCCTGGTGCAGGACAGCACCAGGGGATATGGGATTTTTATCGAAAATATGTTGGAGCAGTAACTTTCAAGTTAACAAGTTCTCATAAATTCTACTATTTATACCAAAATCAGCCCAAATAGAAGAAAAATGCATCTATAAATAAGGCCATTCTTGAAAAAACATTGTTTTTGCGCTGAATGGTGGAATATAATTCTAAAAAAGTGAAATTGTCCACTATTTTGTCTGATTATGCCTTAAATAGTGAAAATGAAGACAGGCAACAAAAAAGACAGTGTTTTGAATGGAAACTGAGGTGAATCTCCAGCTTCCCAGCACTGTCTTTTTGTCATACGCAGTTATGTTTTTGTATACCTATTTCGTGTAAAACGTTACTAAAGAATCTAATCGTGCGGACATATTCACCATCATGGCGTCCAAAACTGTGATCGCTGTCATGCACTCCATGACAACAACGGCTCTGGGGACGATGATGGGGTCGTGGCGGCCGTGGATGGTGAGTTCGGTGTTTTCACCGGAACGGCTCACGGTCTGCTGGGGCTGGAAGATGGAGGGAGTCGGCTTCACATAAGCGCGGACTAAGAGCGGACTTCCGTCGCTCATGCCGCCCAGTGTGCCACCGGAGTGGTTGCTGGTTTTCACGACCTTGCCGTTTTCCATGCGGAACGGATCATTGTTTTCGCTGCCGGTAAGATGGGCAACTGCGGCACCGTCGCCGATTTCTACAGACTTCACGGCACCGATGGACATGACCGCTTTTGCGAGATTGGCATCCAGCTTCTCAAAGACCGGATCGCCGATGCCTACGGGCAGTCCCTCTACGAGACATTCCATGCAGCCACCGACAGAGTCACAGGCTTCACGGGCTTTTTCCAGATAAGCTACAGCCTGCCTGTCTGCGGCAGCATCCGGCATAGCGGTAATCGTGGAACGGGCAACGGAGCGGTCTAAGGAGGTAAGGTCAGCCTCTATAGGACCAATCGACCGCGTATAGGCAAAAACAGTAATTCCCAACTGCTCCAGAATCTTGGCAGCAATGGCACCGGCAGCCACACGTCCGATAGTCTCACGGCCGGAAGAACGTCCGCCGCCGCGATAATCACGAAAACCGTATTTGGCATCAAAACAATAATCGGCATGACCGGGGCGGTAATTCTCCGCAATCTCGGTGTAATCCGCTGAAATCTGTGAAGTATTGCGTACCATCAGTGAGATCGGGGTACCGGTGGTCTTTCCCTCGAATACGCCGGAGAGGATCTCTACGAGATCAGCTTCTTTACGCTGTGTGGTGATCGCACTGGTGCCGGGCTTGCGGCGGTCTAAGTATTTCTGAATATCTTCCTCGGAGAGAGGGAGTCCGGCAGGACAGCCATCTACGACGACTCCCAGTGCTTTCCCGTGGGATTCTCCCCAGGTTGTGATTTTAAATATATTTCCAAATGATGAACCGGCCATAGTAAGGCTCCTTTTCCTGGTGATGTAGGCATAATTAATTGCCCCGAATGAATACAAAAGTCTTTCTCAAAGTTTTTCTCATGGAAATTATACGCAATTACCGAAAAAATCGCAACTTTTTTATAGAAAAAGGATGCAACACAAAACAAAGTATGCTATCATATGACGTAAGTACTAACGGGAAGCAAAAAAGGTCGACGTAAGAATGGAAAAAACTACGGAAGAAAAAGCCAGAGCGAAACTTCTGAAATTCGGTAAGAAGAACAAGTGGAACAGAGCGGTAGCGGTACCGCTGCTGTTTTTTGTGATGTCTTTTTTTCATATCCGCGACTATTGCCGCAATAACGGAAAACGTTTTGCCGTGATGCTGGGAACCTTTTTCCTGTTTGCGGTATACAGTAGTTTTTCTTTTCCCGCGTTTATTACGGAGGATACCGGAACAGACTATCAACTGAAGGATACCGAGACACAGAACATTTCCCTGGCAGAGGAGAAGGAACCGGATATGGCGGGTCTGGAACTCTTAGAGGATGAGGATGTACTGGAACAGTCGGATTATAACAGTGCATCGCATGGCTACGCACTGGTGGATAAATACGATGCTTCCGATATCCTGCAGGCATCGGAGGCCATTGTGAGCGAGAACGCAGAGTCCGGGGAAGACAGCGAACGGACGGATGCGGCGGATACGGCAGAACAGCAGGAATTCCGCTCTGATGACTGGAAACTGGTATTGATCAATAAACAGAATTCCATTCCGGACGATTATACGTTCCAGCTGGGAACTATTAAAGGAAAGATGCAGTGCGACAAGAGAATCCTGGAGGATCTGCTCGCCATGCTGGAGGCAGCAGAGAAGGACGGTGTAAATCTGACTATCTGTTCCCCGTATCGTGATCTGGAATATCAGCAGATGTTGTTTGACCGTAAGATCAAGCGTTATATGAATCGCGGTATGTCTTATATGGAAGCATATCAGTTGTCCAGTCAGGCGGTTACGGTGCCGGGAGCCAGTGAACACCAGATCGGTCTGGCACTGGATATTGTCTGCAACAGTTATATGTCGCTGGATGAGGGCTTCGGCGATACAGAAGCAGGAAAGTGGCTGGCGAAAAACAGCTGCAGATTTGGATTTATTTTACGTTATCCGAAAGGAAAAGAAAATATTACAGGAATCGAATATGAACCATGGCATTTCCGGTATGTGGGGAAAAGTGCTGCAACGGTAATCATGGAGCAGGGAATCTCGTTAGAAGAATTTTGGGAGGAATATGTAGAAGATGTATCGATTGATTAAACAGGAGGGACGCGCCAAGAGAGGCGAATTTACTACCGTACATGGCGTGATTCAGACTCCTGTATTTATGAATGTAGGAACTGTGGCAGCGATAAAGGGAGCAGTGTCCACGGCAGATCTGGAACAGATCGGGACACAGGTGGAATTATCCAATACTTACCATTTACATGTAAGACCGGGAGACCAGATCATCAAACAGATGGGCGGCCTGCATAAATTTATGTCATGGAACAAACCGATCCTGACCGATTCCGGCGGATTTCAGGTATTTTCCCTGGCAGGACTGCGCAAGATCAAGGAAGAGGGCGTTACCTTCCGCTCTCATATTGACGGACACAAGATTTTTATGGGACCGGAAGAAAGTATGCAGATTCAGTCTAATTTAGGGTCCACCATTGCCATGGCTTTTGATGAGTGTGCACCCAGTAAGGCAGATCGTGCATATGTGCAGAATTCCGTGGAACGTACGACCAGATGGCTGCAGAGATGCCAGACGGAGATGAAGCGCCTGAACAGCCTGGAAGATACCGTGAATCCTCATCAGCTTTTGTTTGGTATTAACCAGGGTGCTGTCTATGAGGACATCCGTATCGAACATGCTAAAAGAATCGCAGAGATGAATCTGGACGGTTATGCTGTAGGCGGACTGGCAGTAGGCGAGACCCATGAAGAGATGTATCATATTCTGGATGAAGTGGTACCTTATCTGCCGGTGGATAAGCCTACGTATCTGATGGGTGTCGGTACGCCTGCCAATATTCTGGAAGGCGTGGAGAGAGGCATTGACTTCTTTGACTGCGTATATCCGACCAGAAACGGCAGACACGGTCATCTGTATACCAATCACGGGAAGATCAATTTATTTAATGCAAAATATGAGCTGGACAGCAGACCCATCGAAGAAGGCTGCGGCTGCCCTGCATGTCAGAGGTATTCCAGAGCCTATATCCGCCATCTGCTGAAAGCAAAAGAAATGCT
The DNA here is from genome assembly GCA_050872885.1 of Acetatifactor sp. Classification (GTDB taxonomy): domain Bacteria; phylum Bacillota; class Clostridia; order Lachnospirales; family Lachnospiraceae; genus Acetatifactor. The sequence continues at coordinate 27,457 of JBNMHS010000026.1, read as the reverse complement.
GGGCATGCGTCTGTGCGTGCTTCATAATCTGTATTTTTACAATACGATGATGACGGAAATCCGTGACGCACTGGATGCCGGACGGTTTACCGAGTATAAAAAACACAAGCTGGATTCTATGGCGACACCGTTAGATTAATTGATGTTGGTGGAAAACAGAACAGTGTTAAGCAAACGGCTTGTTCAAAGTTATCTGATAGTATATTGACGTATTGTTATGGAAAAATTGCTTGACGGTAACTGTAAGAGCAGGATGGATTTGCGACAGTTTATAGGAATTTTATATAATTTTACGAGAAAAGACTTGCTCGGTAAGCTTTTTTTGTGTATCATACTTACTTGATGAAATGTTTTACAGGCGTAATACGCCGGAATGGAGGAACAAATGGGTATTTTATTAACTGAGTCAGAGGCTGCTGCAGCAGGTTCCGGAACCAGCATGGTCGTTATGCTTCTTGTATATGCAGTATTGATCGGCGCAATGTGGTTTTTCTTCATGAGACCGCAGAAGAAGGAACAGAAGAGAGTCGCAGCAATGCTGTCCAACTTAGAGACAGGTGACTGCGTTCTGACCACTTCCGGTTTCTATGGTATCGTAATCGATATTACGGATGATACCGTTATCGTAGAGTTCGGTAACAATAAAAACTGCCGTATTCCTATGGAGAAATCCGCAATCAGCAAAGTAGAGAAGCCCGGCGAGAACTAAAAAGAGAAAAAGAGGAGCAATGCCATGACTGGTATTGCTCCTTTTACGTATATAGGAAATATGTAAAAGAAGTAGAAATCACTCTATAAAAATTGATCTATTTTAATGTGCTGATTTGCATTTATGTTAATTTTCAATATTGAAATTTTAACGTTCATCAGTTATTATGAAATAAGTATTTTACACAGAAAATACAGGAAATATCACAAGAAACGAGGAAAATAACATTATGGAGTTACATATTACCTGTATTCCCGGCGACGGCATCGGTCCGGAGATCGTCAGGGAGACAAAAAAAGTCTTAGACAAAGTTGCGGATAAATATGGTCATAAAATGATCTATAAAGATATTTTGATGGGCGGAGCATCCATTGATGTTCACGGAGTACCTCTGACAGAGGAAGCGATTGCGGATGCAAAAGCGGCAGATGCGGTGCTGATGGGATCCATCGGCGGCAATACCACGACATCTCCCTGGTACAAATTACCTCCCGAAAAGCGCCCGGAGGCAGGGCTTCTGGCATTGCGTAAGGCATTGAACTTATTTGCCAACTTAAGACCCGCAGTGTTATATGATGAGCTTGCAGCGGCATGTCCCCTGAAAGAGGAAATCAGCAAAGCCGGTTTTGACATGCTGATCATGAGAGAACTGACCGGCGGTCTTTACTTCGGCGAGCGCAAGACGATAGAAGAGAACGGTGTGAGAAAAGCAATCGATACCCTGACTTATGACGAGAATGAGATCCGTCGTATTGCTATCAAAGGTTTTGACATTGCCAGAAAACGTAAGAAAAAAGTAACCAGCGTGGATAAGGCAAACGTACTGGATTCTTCCAGACTATGGAGGAAAGTGGTAGAGGAAGTGGCAAAGGATTATCCGGATGTGACTCTGGAACATATGCTGGTCGACAACTGTGCCATGCAGCTGGTAAAAGATCCTGCGCAGTTTGATGTTATTTTGACGGAGAACATGTTCGGAGATATTCTGTCCGATGAAGCAAGCATGGTGACCGGTTCCATCGGTATGTTAGCCAGTGCAAGCTTAAATGATACGAAATTCGGTCTGTATGAGCCCAGCCACGGTTCCGCTCCGGATATTGCAGGCAAGGATATCGCCAACCCCATCGCAACCGTACTCAGCGCAGCCATGATGCTTCGTTACAGTTTTGATCTGGACAAAGAAGCGGATGCCATCGAAGCTGCAGTGAAGAAAGTGCTGCAGGACGGTTATCGTACCATTGATATCATGTCCGAAGGCTGCACACAGGTAGGATGTACCGAAATGGGAACCCTGCTGGCTGAACGTGTGTAAGGTAATGAGTGTAAGAAAAAAGTAGAATCAGAATAGAGAAAGAGAGACAAAAATATGAGAAGTGATTCCGTAAAGACAGGAACAGCCCAGGCTCCCCACAGAAGCCTGTTTAACGCATTGGGATTTACCGAAGAAGAGCGAAGACGCCCCATGATCGGTATCGTCAGCTCCTTCAATGAGATTGTACCCGGACATATGAATCTGGACAAGATCACCGAAGCTGTAAAAATGGGAGTTGCCATGGCAGGCGGTATGCCGGTGGTATTCCCTGCAATCGCCGTATGTGACGGTATTGCCATGGGACATGTGGGAATGAAATATTCCCTGGTAACCAGAGATCTGATCGCCGACAGTACCGAGTGTATGGCTATGGCACACGGTTTTGACGGTCTGGTATGTATCCCTAACTGTGACAAGAACGTTCCGGGACTTTTGATGGCGGCAGCCAGAGTAAACATCCCTACGATCTTCGTATCCGGCGGCCCGATGTTAGCCGGCCATGTACACGGACAGAAGAGAAGCTTATCCTCTATGTTCGAGGCAGTGGGAAGCGTAGCCGCAGGCACCATGACAATGGATGAACTGGCTGAGTTCGAGGAAAAGGTATGCCCGACCTGCGGTTCTTGCTCCGGTATGTATACTGCGAACTCCATGAACTGCCTGACCGAGGCAATCGGTATGGGACTTAGAGGCAACGGTACGATTCCTGCGGTATATTCCGAGCGTATCCGTCTGGCAAAACATGCCGGCATGAAAATCATGGAACTGGTAGAGAAAAATATCCGTCCCAGAGATATCATGACTCCGGAAGCATTCCGGAATGCACTTACCGTGGATATGGCATTGGGATGTTCTACCAATACCATGCTGCATCTGCCCGCTATCGCAAGAGAAGCAGGCGTGGAACTGAACCTGGAGATTGCCAATGAGATTTCTGCCAAGACGCCGAACCTGTGTCATCTGGCACCGGCAGGTCCTACTTACATGGAAGATCTGAACGAGGCCGGCGGTGTCTATGCGGTAATGAATGAATTGTCCAAGAAGGGCTTATTAAATCTTGACTGTCTGACCGCGAACGGTACTACCGTAGGCGAAAATATCAAGAACTGTGTAAACAAGAATCCCGAAGTCATCCGTCCTGTGGAAAATCCTTATTCCCAGACCGGTGGTATTGCGGTTCTGAAAGGTAATCTGGCACCGGACAGCGGCGTGGTCAAGAGATCCGCTGTGGCTCCCGAGATGTTGGTACACGAAGGACCTGCCAGAGTATTTGACTGCGAAGAGGATGCAATCGATGCCATTAAGTCCGGCAGAATCGTAGCAGGAGATGTTGTTGTCATTCGTTATGAAGGACCCAAAGGCGGCCCCGGCATGCGTGAGATGCTGAACCCGACCTCTGCCATCGCAGGTATGGGACTTGGTTCCAGCGTGGCACTGATCACGGACGGACGTTTCTCCGGTGCTTCCAGAGGAGCTTCCATCGGACATGTATCTCCGGAAGCGGCAGTGGGTGGACCGATTGCCCTGGTGGAAGAGGGAGATATCATCCGTATCAATATTCCCGAGAATAAACTGGATGTACTGGTATCCGACGAAGAACTGGCAGCCAGAAAGGCAAAATGGCAGCCCAGAGAGCCTAAGATCACGACAGGATATCTGGCAAGATATCATGAACTGGTGACCAGCGGTAACCGTGGCGCGGTACTGGAAGCACCTTCACAGAAAAATTAGGAAAACGAAAGATATTATATATAGAAGACCGGAGGAAACTTTGCAATGCAGTTAACAGGATCGGAAATTCTGGTAGAATGCCTGAAAGAGCAGGGAGTAGATACCGTATTCGGTTATCCCGGAGGCGCAATACTTAATATTTATGATGCACTTTATAAGCACAGTGGCGAGATCACACATATTCTGACTTCCCATGAACAGGGAGCTGCACATGCGGCGGACGGCTATGCCAGAGCTACGGGCAAAGTAGGTGTCTGCATGGCAACCAGCGGTCCGGGTGCTACGAATCTGGTCACCGGAATCGCTACGGCATACATGGATTCCGTGCCCATGGTGGCAATCACGGCAAATGTTACGTTACCTCTTTTGGGAAAAGACAGTTTCCAGGAAGTGGATATTGCCGGTGTGACCATGCCGATCACCAAGCACGGCTATATTGTGAAAAATGTAGAAATCCTGGCAGATACGATCCGCAAGGCATTTCACATTGCCAGAAGCGGCAGACCCGGCCCTGTGCTGATCGATATAACCAAAGATGTTACGGCGGCAACCTGTGAATATACACCGATGACCATTCAGCCGGAGGAGAGAATGACCCGTTACACCAGAGAAGAACTGATGCTGGTAGCGGAGATGATCCATAAGGCGAAGAAACCCTACATCTATCTGGGCGGCGGTGCGATTATCTCCGAAGCAAGCGAGGAAGTGGCTCAGTTCGCAGAATTAATTGACGCACCGGTATGTGATACCCTGATGGGTAAGGGTGCATTTGACGGCAGAAGCGAGCGCTATACCGGTATGATCGGTATGCATGGTACCAAGACTTCGAATCTGGGTGTCAGTGAATGTGACCTTCTGGTGGCACTGGGAGCCAGATTCTCCGACCGTGTGACGGGCAATCCGAAAAAGTTTGCGGAAAATGCAAGAATCATCCAGCTGGATGTGGATGCCGCAGAGATCAACAAGAATATCCGTGTGGATGCTTCCCTGGTAGGAGATCTGAAGAAGACACTGGCAGAGTTAAATGCCTGCCTGTCAAAACAGGAACATCCGGAATGGATGGCTCATATAAAAGAATTAAAGGAAAAATATCCTCTGAAGTATGATGATGAAAATCTGTCCTGCCCTTACATCATGCAGGAAATCGACCGTGTGACAAACGGCGAGGCTATTATTACCACAGATGTGGGGCAGCATCAGATGTGGGCGGCACAGTATTATCATTATACAAAGCCCCGTACCTTCCTGTCTTCCGGCGGCCTTGGCACTATGGGCTACGGCCTGGGCGCATGTATCGGCGCACAGGTGGGACAGCAGGATAAGATCTGTATCAATATTGCCGGTGACGGATGTTTCCGTATGAATATGAATGAACTGGCGACTGCCAGCCGTTACAATATTCCGATCATCCAGGTGGTTATCAACAATCACGTGCTGGGTATGGTAAGACAGTGGCAGACTCTGTTCTACGGCAAACGTTATTCCCAGACCGTACTGAATGACAAGGTGGATTTCTGCAAGGTAGCGGAGGGACTCGGCTGTACCGCGATCCGTGTCACCAAAAAGGAAGAGGTAGCGCCTGCGATTGAAAAAGCCATTGCCCTGAAGGCACCGGTTATGATCGAATGCATGATACCGGAAGATGATAAGGTATTTCCTATGGTTCCTGCGGGAGCGCCTATCAGCGAAGTGTTTGACGGAGATGATTTGAAAAGGCAGTCCTGATGAAAAAGACGACGAAAAAAATATTTTTTGCAGTGCTGGCAGCACTTTTGCTCGTGTTTACCGTGTATTTTGCCCTGGCTTTTTATTATAGAGAAGGCTTTTCTCTGAATACATGGATCAACGGAGTCTATTGCACCGGTAAGACCGTCGAAGAAGTGAATTCGGAGCTTTTGTCACGTACGGAAGCTCCGAACATTGTAATTACGGACAAAGCCGGGGAAGAATATACGATTTCCCTGCAAGATGCGGATTACCGTGCTGACTACAGCAAAGTGCTCGAAAACTACAGACAGGAACAGAATCCCTATCTATGGGTGGATAATGTCCTGTTTCATTCCGGACGGAAGCTTTCACCTGCGGTGACGGTAGATACACATGCGCTGCGGAAAGCGTTCGATGCGCTTACATTCGTGCGAGCGGAACAGCAAAGAGAAAAAGATTACAGCCTTTATCAGAACGAGGAAGGAGCCTACGTCTTTACAGACGGACTCTGTGACCGGATCGATCTGGAGAAGGCTTTTTTGGCGTTGCAGGAAGTTGTTGCAAACGGACAGGAGTCTTTGAATCTGCAGGAGAGCGGATGCTATTATGAAATCACACCGGATGAATCGCAAAAGAGCCTGCGCAATCTCTGGAAGGAGATCGAGAGATACCAGAATTGTGATATTGTATATTGCTTTGGGGAGGAAAGACATCCCATTACCGCAGCTGATTGTGCTTCTTTCCTGAAAAAAGAAAACGGACTTCCGGTATTGGAGGAACACGGCAGCTTTGTATTGGACGAAGAAGCGGTGGAAAGCTATGTGAAAAAGCTGGCGGAAGAGTACGACGGTTACGGACGCACCAGACAGTTTCACAGCACCAGGGGCGACATCATCACCATTGAAGGCGGTACCTACGGCAGCAAACTGGATCAGAAAAAAGAAGTGAAATACCTGATGGAACATTTGCTGGATCAGGGCGTACATACGGGAACTTTGCAGACACATATTCCGACTTATGAGAGAGAAGCCTTCTGCTACGGCAAAAATGATATCGGTGATACCTATATCGAAGTGGATATGACACAGCAGAAGATGTACTACTACGAAAAAGGAGAACTGCTCCTTGAGACAGATGTGGTCACCGGCAATATGCGCAGACATATGGGAACCCCGGAAGGCGTGAACTTCGTCTACAACAAACAGAAGGACAGAATCCTGCGCGGACCCGGATACGCATCCCCTGTGAAATTCTGGGTACCGGTAAAAGGCAGTATCGGCATCCACGATGCCGGCTGGCGTAAGGAATTTGGCGGAGAGATCTACCAGACTGCCGGATCCCACGGCTGTATCAATACCCCGAGGGACAAAATGGAAGAACTCTACAATATGGTACAGATCGGAACCCCTGTTGTGATGTTCTATTGATTGAAATCTGATAAATACATTTTCAGACAATTTGTCCTTGTAAGACGAACAAATTGAAAATAATTTAACAATGTAGTTGACTAAAGCAAATGAAAAGATTATTCTATAACTATTCATTTTACAAAAAAATTAGAAAATATCGAGGAGGTCTTTGAAAATGGCAAGAGTGTATAACTTTTCCGCAGGCCCTGCCGTACTTCCGGAGGAAGTATTACAGGAAGCAGCCGATGAAATGCTGGATTATAGAGGAACCGGCATGTCCGTAATGGAGATGAGCCATCGATCTAAAGCCTATGATACGATCATTAAGGAAGCAGAAGCTGATCTCAGAGAACTTATGAATATTCCTGATAATTACAAAGTATTGTTTTTACAGGGCGGAGCGAGTCAGCAGTTTGCAATGATCCCCATGAACCTGATGAAGAACCGCGTAGCTGATTACATTGTAACCGGTCAGTGGGCGAAAAAAGCATATCAGGAAGCTTCCCTTTACGGTAAGGCAAACAAGATTGCTTCTTCCGAGGATAAGACTTTCTCCTATATTCCTGATTGTTCCGATCTGCCGATCAGTGAAGATGCAGATTATGTATACATATGTGAGAACAACACCATCTACGGTACAAAATTTAAGACCCTGCCCAATACCAAGGGTAAGCCCCTGGTAGCAGACGTATCCAGCTGCTTTTTGTCCGAGCCGGTAGATGTGACCAAATACGGTGTCATCTATGGTGGAGTACAGAAAAATATCGGACCCGCAGGCGTCGTTATCGTGATCATCAGAGAAGACCTGATCACAGAGGATGTACTTCCCGGTACACCGACCATGCTTCGTTACAAGACCCATGCGGATGCGGACTCCCTGTATAACACACCGCCCGCATATGGCATCTATATCTGCGGCAAAGTATTCAAATGGCTGAAGAAGATGGGCGGTCTGGAAGTGATGAAGGAGCGCAACGAGAAAAAGGCCAAGATCCTGTATGACTATCTGGATGAGAGCAAGCTGTTCAAGGGTACCGTCCGTAAGGAAGACAGATCCTTAATGAATGTTCCTTTTATCACCGGCAACGAAGAGCTGGATGCCAAATTTGTCAAAGAAGCAAAAGAGGCAGGCTTTGAAAACCTGAAAGGCCACAGAACCGTGGGCGGTATGAGAGCAAGTATCTACAACGCAATGCCTATCGAGGGTGTAGAAAAGCTGGTAGAGTTCATGAAGAAATTTGAGGCTGAAAACCTGTAAGGAGGAAACAAATATGTTTCAGATTAATTGCCTGAATCCCATTTCCAAAGTGGGTCTGGATCGTCTGACAGCAGACTATAAAGTAACAGAAAATATCAATGACGCAGAGGGCGTTCTGGTACGCAGCGCTTCCATGCATGAGATGGAATTGCCGGAAAACCTTCTGGCAGTGGCCAGAGCAGGAGCCGGTGTAAACAACATCCCTCTGGACAAATGTGCGGAAAAAGGTATTGTCGTATTCAATACTCCCGGTGCCAATGCCAACGGTGTAAAAGAGCTGGTGATCGCAGGTATGCTCCTGGCAGCCCGTGATGTGGTAGGCGGTATCGAATGGGTCAAAGCTTCCAAGGATAACGCAGATATTGCCAAAGCGGCAGAGAAAGAAAAGAAGAAATTCGCCGGTACCGAGGTAATGGGCAAAAAGCTGGGTGTCATCGGACTGGGCGCGATCGGTGTCAAAGTAGCCAACACCGCTGTCAGCCTTGGAATGGATGTCTACGGATATGATCCTTATGTATCTGTCAATGCAGCATGGAACTTAAGTCGTTCCGTAAAGCATGTGATCGATGTGGATGAGATCTATGCAAATTGTGATTATATTACCATCCATGTGCCTCTGCTGGATTCCACAAAGGGAATGATCAACAAAGATGCCATTGCCAAGATGAAAGACGGCGTGATTTTGTTAAACTTTGCCAGAGACCTGCTTGCAAATGAGAGTGACGTACTGGAAGGCTTAAAGAGCAGCAAGGTGGCACGTTATGTGTCCGATTTCCCGAATCCCACCACAGCTGGTCAGCCCGGATGCATCGTTATCCCTCATCTGGGAGCAAGTACCGAGGAGTCCGAAGACAACTGCGCAAAGATGGCAGTGGAAGAGATGATGGATTATCTGGAGAACGGTAACATACGCAACAGCGTGAACTATCCTGCGTGTGATATGGGTGTCTGCAGCCAGGCCGGCAGAATTGCAATCTTCCATAAAAATATTGCCAATATGCTGACACAGTTTACGGCAGTCATCGGTGAGAAGGGCATCAATATTTCCAACATGACCAACAAATCCCGCGGAGAAGTGGCATACACGATGCTGGACATCGAAGATGCGGCAACTCCGGATCTGGTAGAGTCCCTGGAGAAGATCGACGGGGTCTTCCGTGTACGTGTGGTGAAATAAAAATATACGTTTTGAACAAATATAACCGGAGAAAATTCCGAAAAAGGGAGCAGGGGAAAATTGTCACTGGTGACAGACCTGCTCCTTTTGTTTTTATATAAAATAACGGTAAAACATACGTAAAATGTCAGAAAAAGGAAGAATTTTTTGCCGCAAACCGTTGAATCATAATAGGGAATCTGCTATACTTTGCGTGGACAAAAGAATGGGAAATACAGAGAAAGAAGGGACAAAAGGATGAAATTTGATATGCATTGTCATACAAAAGAAGGCTCCATGGACGGAAAGGTCCCTATCGAAGAATTTATCGGTGAACTGATTCGCAAAGGATTCGACGGAATGCTGGTCAGCGACCATAATTCTTACAACGGTTATCGGACATGGAAACGTGAGATCAAGGGGAAAAAGTACAAAGATTTTGTAGTATTGAAGGGAATTGAATACGATACCATCGATGCGGGACACATTCTTGTCATTATGCCGGAGACAGTAAAACTGAAAATTCTGGAACTCAGAGGTCTGCCGGTACAGATTCTGATCGACATTGTACACAAACACGGAGGCATCTTAGGACCGGCGCATCCCTGCGGCGAAAAGTATCTGAGTTTTACCAATACGTTGAAGAAACGAAATCAGATGGCAGTGATGAACCAGTTTGATTTTCTGGAAGGGTTCAATGCCTGTGAGTCGCCGGAGAGCAACCACTGTGCCGGGGTTCTGGCGGAAATGTATGACAAACCGACATTCGGTGGAAGCGATGCACATAAATTAGACTGTATCGGTATGGCATATACGGATATCCATAAGAAAATACGCTGCGAATCGGATCTGATCCGTGCAGTGAAAGCCGGAGAGGGAATCACCTGCGGTGGAGCTTATTACAGGGGGACGACAAAAGAAAAAATCGGAAAGGCAAACAATATTCTGGTACAATCGTTCTGGTTCTATAACAGATTGGGCAGTTTGTACCGCCATCATAAGAGAAAAGTGGAAATGCATAAGCTGGTATAGGACGTTTGTCCTATACCTTTTTTGATATAATATATAATACTGTAAAAATTGTAATATAAGTTCATAAAATCTTAAGATGCTTTTATAGTGGGAATAGGGTATAATGAGCCTAGATAAAAAGAAATATCTTTCAAAGATAAGAAGCAGCCGGAAATATCCGAAAAACAGTATTTTCCGATTGCTTTTAGTAAGAAAAGAGGAGAGGGATAAATGAAAAATCTTTATCAGATCAAAAAGGCGACTGCGGTCACACTGGCTGCGATCATGACAATGTCTCTGGCAGCCTGCGGCAAGCAGGACGGAGAAAGCAGTCAGGGAGACCAGACGGCAGCAAAGGAATATGTCTATGTTCCCGAATATCTGGAACTTGATAGTGATACGAATTCCAATTACAACAATCTGACCGTTCAGGGAGATAAGCTCTACTACATAAATTATCAGTGGGATGAGACGAGCGGTGAAAGTAAGATAAGCTTAGGCTCCTATTCCCTGACAGATGGCAGCAGGGAAGATCTGCCGATTGCAATCGACGCAACAAACGGCGGCTTGAATTCCATGCAGGTAGATGCCGACGGCAATATTTATACCGTGGAATATCAGTGGAATGCCACGGAAGGCGACGATGCATATTCCGAACAGCAGACCGTGCTTCGCAAGTATGATGCTTCCGGAGCCAAGATCGCGGAACAGGATATCACCGATATCATGCAGCAGGATGAGGAGAACTCTTATGTCAGCAGTATGTGCATTGATGGACAGGGCAGATTCTATCTCTGCTCCAATACACTGATCCGGTTATTTGACAGTGAAGGACAGTTCCAGGGAGCAGTGCAGACGGACAGTCAGTGGATCCAGAGCATGGGTGCCGCCAAAGACGGCAAGGTATATTTTGCTTATTATGATAATTCCGGCAACAACAAATTAGCGGAAGTTGACTTTGAAGGCAAAAAAGTAGGCCAGACTTATGATAACTTTCCCAACGGCAACGGTAACGGAAATCTGACACCGGGTGCGGACGGAGATCTGCTGGTAAATACGGACACCACGTTGTATGAGTACAGTCTGGCAGACCAGAAGATGACTGAAGTGCTGAACTGGCTGGACTGCGATATCAACGGTAATTATGTAAATTATGCAGGTCTTACAAGTGACGGTAAGGTACTGGCAGTGATCAATGACTGGAACACCGGTGAAACGGATATCGTGAAGCTGACGAAGACCAAGGCCAGCGAAGTGGCACAGAAGACCCGGGTGACCATCGGTACGCTGTATACTTCCCAGGCACTGCAGGCAGCAGCTGTTGCATTTAACAAACAGAGCAACGAGTATCATGTAAATATCAAGACCTATATCGATGAGAACAACTGGACTGAGACTTCCTGGTCTGATGGTATCACCGCTATGAACAACGATATTACCTCCGGTTCCGGTCCGGATATCCTGGATTTGTCCAATCTCGATGTGAAGTCTCTGGCAAGTAAGGGTGTATTTGAAGATATGGCTCCTTATCTGGAGAAGAGCAGTGTATTGAATAAAGATGATTTCTTTGAGAATATTATCAGCAGCTACACAATGGACGGTAAACTGGTAGGTATCCCCAAGACTTTCTCCTTAAGCACAATCGTTGGCAAGACCTCCGAAGTGGGAGAGAAGAAAGGCTGGACCGTAGATGATATCATGGCGTATTCCGCAGAACACGAGGGGGCTTCCCTGTTTGACGGAATGACCAAGAGCAGCATGCTGTATATGTTACTTGCATATGATCTGGACAGCTATATTGATTGGGAGAGCGGTAAGTGCAGCTTTGATTCGGAAGATTTTGCAAAAGTATTGGAATTTGTAAATACCTTCCCCGAGGAATACGACTGGCAGAGTGATGACAGATCCACTCCTGTTAAGATTCAGGCCGGAGATGTGTTATTAAACATGACAGGTATTTACGAACTGGAGAGTATCCAGGAACAGGAGGCAATCTTCGGTGAGCCGGTAACCTATATCGGCTATCCGACATCCGACGGCGGAAGCGGAACTTATATGCAGGTAAATGAACTATATGCGATTGCGGCAAAATCCTCCAACAAGGATGGCGCATGGGCGTTTATCGAGGATTATCTGAGCACACCTGTGGATAATATGTTTGCCTATGGTCTTCCTGCCAGCAAGTCCGCACTGGACGCTGCTGTGGAGAAGGCAACCAATGTAACTTATATGACAGACGAAGACGGCAATCAGATTCTGGACGAGAACGGCAATCCGATTCCGGAAGGTGGAACCTCATCCATAGGATACGGTGACTGGGAGTACACTTATCACACACCTACTGAGGAAGAGGTCACTACCCTGAAGGATCTGATCAGTGTGGCAGAGCCTACCAGCACTTCCAGTGATGACGAGATCACCAATATCATTACGGAAGAGGCTGAGGCCTTCTTCAAGGGACAGAAGTCCGCAGCAGACGTGGCAAATGTCATCCAGAGCCGTGTACAGGTCTATGTGAACGAAAACAGATAAAGGTAGTAATAAAGGTAGTAAAGGAAGGCTTAGAATCGTGATGAAACATCATGTGAATCATAAGCAGAAGCAGCATCACAAAATTGACAAAAGAATGCGAAAATTAAAAAGGAGCTCGGGGCTTTTTATAGCCCCAAGCTTTCTTGGGGTTCTTGCGTTCTTTTTGCTTCCTTTTATGGTTGTGATCTTTTATTCACTGGTGGATAACCCCATCAGCATGAATTTTGTTTTTCTGGACAATTTTAAAAATGTGATACAAAATGCCGCATTTCGTACGGCAGTACATAATACAGTAGTGTTTTCGGCAATTGCGGTTCCGTTGGCGGTAGTACTTTCCCTGCTTCTGGCAGTGGTGTTGGAATCGAAGCTGCCGTTTCGGAGTCAGTTCAGAAACTTTTTCTTAAGCCCCATGATGGTGCCGGTGGCATCTATCGTACTGATCTGGCAGGTGCTGTTCCATTACAACGGCGCAGTCAATGACCTGCTGGGAGTCTTCGGGGTAGAGAAAATCGACTGGTTGAAGTCAAGTTATTCGATCATCGTAATTGTAATTTTGTTTTTGTGGAAGAATCTCGGATATAATATGATCCTGTTCATGGCGGCACTTGCAAGTATTCCGAAGGATCTGCTGGAAGTGGCGAGACTGGAAAGTGCGACGGGCCTGCAGACATTTTTCTATATTAAGATCAGGTACCTGTCCTCAACCTTTTTGTTTGTGACGATTATGTCCCTGATCAGTTCTTTTAAGATATTCCGCGAGATTTACCTGTTGACCACGGATTATCCTTACGATTCGATTTATATGCTGCAGCATTTCATGAATAATAAGTTTAAGAGTCTGGATTACCAGACGCTGTCTGCCGCAGCAATATTGATGTCAATGGTAATGATCGTGATCATCGGACTGCTATTTGCGGTGGAGAATCATTTCGGAAAGGATGTGGAAGGCTGATGGAGCATAACAACATGGATACCCCGGCAAAAATCCCATCCCGAAGCCCGGTTGCGAAAGAGAGGAAACGGATCAGCGGGTATAAACGAAGAAAGAAACTGTTTGAAAATATCCGCATCAGTATCGCAACAGTGATCGCTGCATTTTTTGCCATCCTGTTTCTGATGCCGATCGTACTTACGATCACCAATTCCTTCATGTCCTCTTCGGAGATATCGGCGAACTACGGTTCGGTGTTTGCCACAACGGAGAAGGGCGGCAAGGTCTATATTTCAGAAAAAGTGAATTTGAAGTTTATTCCGGATATTGTATCTTTCAGCCAGTATTCTACCGTGCTTTTGAAAAGTCCGGAATATCTGCTGAAATTCTGGAATTCCGTGATCCTGGTAGGACCGATCGTGTTTTTCCAGTTGCTGGTGGCATCGTTGGCATCTTACGGATTTGCCAGGTATACGGGGAAACTAAGGTCAATCATATTTTTCTCTTATGTCATATTAATGCTGATGCCATATCAGGTAACGCTGGTACCGAACTATCTGGTAGCAGAGTGGCTGAATATATTAAATAGCTATTGGGCCATCTGGCTGCCGGGAATCTTTTCTCCCTTTGCGGTGTATCTGCTGACGAAGTTCATGAAGAGGATTCCGGTGGGAGTGATGGAGGCGGCACAGATCGACGGTGCCGGAGAATGGCAGATCTACAGACTGATCTGTATGCCATTGTGTAAAGGAGCCCTGTGTTCCGCAGCAATTTTAGTATTTATCGATTACTGGAATATGGTGGAACAGCCGCTGATCTTATTATCCGATGCGGAGATGCATCCACTGTCCGTATTCTTAAGTAAGATCAATTCCGGAGAGATCGGACTGGCGTTTGCCGTGGCGACGATTTATATGGTGCCCAGCCTTCTGGTATTCCTCTACGGAGAAGAATATCTGGTAGACGGTATTACCTATCAGGGCGGTGTCAAGGGATAAGACAGGACAGAGAACACAGATAGAAAGATATGGATAGAGGAGAACGAAAATGAACGAGAACGGCGGAAAAAAGAGAAGAGAATGGGTAAAAAATGCAGCCATTATATTCTTATCAGTGATGTTGGTGCTGACATTTTTTTCCAACACATTTATGAATTATTCCCTTCCGGAAGTGGCGGCACAGTATGTGAATTCCGGTACGATCACGGCGAAGATCCGCGGTACCGGTACAGTGGAGAGCGGAGATCCGTATAATGTGAAGATCAACGAGACCCGTACGATATCCAGTGTGCTTGTAAAGACCGGTGATAAAGTAGAGAAGGGCGATATGCTCTTTTTACTGGAAGACAAGGAAAGCAAGGAACTGACCGAGGCACAGGCAGCGTTAGATAAAGCAATGCTGGATTTTGAACTCGCACTTTTATCGGGAGATATTTCCAACTCTACCTTCCAGAACGTGCAGAATGGAAAGACATCTTCTGTTAACACGTACCAGAGCCGTATTCTGGCAGCGGAAGCGGAGATCAAAAAGTGGCAGAAACAGGTGGATGAGGCTACCGATGCGATTAATCAGCTGAAGACTTCACAGGTCAACGTTGATGCGTCCGGAACCCCGGATGCCAGTTCCGAACAGGCAAAGGTTGATGCAGCGCAGGCAGTGTTAAACAGGGATGAAGTCAAAATTGCCAAAGACAAGGTCAGCGAATGGCAGACTGCCCAGGCAACCTGTCAGGCAACCATCGACAAATATAATGAAAATATTGCAAGTTCGGTATCCGGAAATGATTTTGTCAACCAGGTGACAGAGGAAGAGTATACGCTGGCTATACAGAACAGAAACCGTTATCAGGAACTGATCGATGGAAAACAGAGTGTTTTAAATGATACAGCCAAAGTAAAGACATATAATGATAAAGTGAATGCTCTGGCAGAGGCAAATAAAGAACTGGCAAACAAGCAAAACAGCAAAGAGAACAGTACGAATTCTATAACGGTACAGACGCAGAGCTGGCAGACAGAGCTGGATAAACGAAATATCCAGTTGAAAGCCGCACAGGATACCAAGGAACAGCTGTTGAAAGATATTTCTTCCGAACTGAATCTGGATTATCAGTTAGACAGTCTCCAGAAACAGAGAGATGAGATCGCCGAAATGCAGGAGAATGCCGTGGGAGCCAGTGTGGATGCACCGATTGCGGGAACGATTACCAGTGTTACTGTAAAGGCAGGAGACGAGGCACAGCCGGATACCGCACTGTTGACCATGCAGCCCGAAGGAAAGGGATATACCATGAGTTTCTCTGTGACCAATGAGCAGGCAAAGAGACTTTCCGTAGGCGACAAGGCAGATCTGGTGAACTCCTGGAGATATGATGATATGGACATTACCCTGGCAAGTATCAAACCGGATACCACAGATCCCGGACAGAAGAAGCTGTTGACCTTTGATATCACAGGTGATGAAGTGACCGCCGGTCAGACTTTGAATGTATCTGTGGGACAGAAGAGTGCCAACTATGATCTGATCGTACCCAACAGTGCAATCCGTGAGGACAGCAACGGTAAGTTCATCCTGATCGTAGAGTCCAAGAGCAGTCCTCTGGGCAACCGTTACGTGGCAACCCGTGTGGACGTGGAGGTACTGGCAAGTGATGATACCCAGTCTGCAATCAGTGGCGGACTGTATGGTTATGAATTTGTCATTACGACATCTACCAAGCCGGTAGAGGCAGGAAAACTGGTAAGACTTGCGAATAATTCATAATATTACAGGAAGGATAGCTGGTTTCATGGCTCGGATTCATATACAGAATAAAAAGAAATTATTATGGTATTGCAGTACACTCGTATCCTTCCTTCTGTTCCTGATCCTGCTTGTCTGGTCGGGGCATCTGGCAGGAATGCAGGATGCACAGCAGATGGCTTCCAGATGGAGTGAGAATAACGATGCGGCGCAGGTCAGCTGTTTTTTCTCACCCAATGCGGAAGTAACAGAGGATACCGTTAAAAGTTTTGAATATAGTTTAAAAAATACGTTGCAGGAAGCTTCTATTACGGAAACTTCTGAAAATCCAAGTGCCAGATTATGGGCGGATGCCTATAGTGCGGACGGAAAGATCACGCTGGTGAACGGCAGGAATACGCTGGAGGCGGATGCAATCGGTGTCGGCGGAGATTTCTTCCTGTTTCATCCGTTGAAGCTGATCTCGGGGTCTTATTTTTCGGGAAATGATCTGATGCAGGATTACTGTATCATTGATCAGGACGCTGCATGGCAATTGTTCGGTTCCAATGATGTGGTAGGAATGACGGTATACATCGGAAATGTGCCACATATGGTGACCGGAGTGGTCAAACGTCCGGAGGGGCGTATGGAAGAGGCTGCAGGTCTGGATTCCACAGTCGTTTATGTATCTTATGAGACATTAGACAACTACGGCACCAACAATGGCATCAATCATTATGAAATCGTTATGCCGAATCCGGTCAGCGGATTTGCACTGGAAAAGGTAAAGGAAGGCATTGGCGTGGACGACAAGAACGTAGAGGTGCTGGAGAATACTTCCCGTTATTCTCTGTTAAACCGGTGCAAGACCATTCTTGCATTCGGAACGCGTTCAATGAACGGCAAAGCCATTATCTATCCCTATTGGGAAAATCTGGCAAGAGGCTATGAAGATATTATCGCACTGATGACTGTGTTTATGCTGTTATTACTGCTGTATCCGATCGTGACGGTCATCTGGGTATTTGTTCACTGGTGGCGTCATAAAGGCTGGACCCTGAAAGATGCATGGAAGGCCGGAAAGGATAAGATGGAGCGTGCCGCAGAGCGCAGACGTGAAAAGAAACATTCCCACAGAGAGACTGATGTGTTAGAAGATCTGGAACGGGAACTGGAAGAGAATCCTTACAGTGACAGTAAATTCTCCTGGCTGACGGATGAACTTAAGGTACAGGAGTTAGACGAGGCAGAAGAACAAAACGGCGAACCGACAGAGGATTTACAGGAAAAAACAGAAGGTGAAACAAAAAATACACAAGAATGATTTGAAACAATAACAAAAGACACAGAGACAAAAAAGGAGAGGGAGCATGAAAAAGAAAGGAAAGAAGCTTGTCAGTCTGACGCTGACACTGGCGCTGATCGCAGGGCTTACTGCCTGCGGTAAGGGCGGAAACGGCGGATCCGGAAACGGAGGAGGTACATCCTCGGATTCCGGTCTCGCAAAACAATATGTATATAAGGAGCAGCCGTTAGATCTCGGTGTGGATACGGATAATGTCGGTGTCGATCTGCTGACACTGAAAGATGATACCGTATATTTCCTGTATGAAGAATATGATTATTCAGGTGACGGTACGGAAAGCACTCTGAAACTGTTGACCATGAAAAAAGACGGTTCAGATAGTAAGACCGTGGAACTTCCGAAGTGGAAGGAAGGGGAAGAACCCCAAAAACCTGCATCTTCCGGAAATACTGATGAACCTGCTGATACGCCGGCAGACGGAGACGGCGGCGCGGCAGTACCTCTGGCACGGACGGAAGATATGGTGTCTTCTACCATTGTGGCAGATGTGGCGGATGCATCTGCTGACGGAACAGCATACGGAGGATATTCTTATACTTCTATGTCAAACTGTCTGATCGGAGCAGACGGCAATCTCTACGGTATCCGCAATCATTACAGTGAGTCTTATGTCGGAGAGGAATATAACAGTACCAATGACTATGCACTGCTTTGCTGGGATACGGACGGCAATATTGTCTGGGAAGCAGATCTGAACGATATGCAGGGAGAAGAGGGAAGCTATGTCTGGGTATATAGCATGCTGCCGAATGCGGACGGTTCTCTGACCCTGTTGTTAAACGGAGACAAATGGGAAAAATGCACTGCGACGGAAGAGGGCATCACAGATCGGAAAGATCTGCCGGAAGTAGCGGCAACCTTGTTTAATAACGCGAATACAACGATCGATTCCGGTGACGGCAAGCTGCAGGTCATCTATTGGGACGAGAACAATTATACAGATATGTTTATCGCTTCTTATGATGCAGCTACCGATGCGGTTTCGGAAGGAGTGCAGCTTTCCGATACCTTTTCCAATAACGGATATTCCGGTCTGGTGCCCGGTGACGGCGATATTTTGTATTATTCCGACAGTAACGGTCTGTTCAGTTATAATATTCAGACACAGGAGATAAAGCAGATCATGAGTTATATCAACTCTGATGTGGCGACGACCAGTATGAATAATTTCCTGATACTGAGTGATGAACAGTTTATCGGATTTTACTATGAGAACTCGACCGGTGCAACGAAGGGAAGTCTGTTCACCTATGTGAATCCCGCGGATATCAAGGATAAAAAGGTGTTGGTACTGGCCGGCAACTATGTGGATTATTCCCTGAAGAGCAGAATCGTAGACTATAATAAGAACAATGAGGATTACCGTATTGTAGTCAAGGAGTATAACAGCTACAATACTTCCGATGACTATACACTCGGTCTAAAGCAGTTAAATAATGACATTATCTCCGGAGGCATGCCGGATATCCTGATCGCAGACACCAATATTCCCATGGAAAGCTATATTAACAAGGGGCTGGTGGCAAATGTAGATGATCTGATTGCAAAGGATGAGGAATTGTCCAAGAATGAATATCTGCAGAATGTCTGGGATGCTTACCGCGTGAACGGTAAGTTATACAATGTGATTCCTTCCTTCTACATCGGCACCATGGTAGGCAAGACTTCGATCTTCGGAGACCGTACTTCCATCACCATGGATGAATTACAGAATATTCAGGCCGAGGTACCTGAGGCAACGGCACTCTTTGGGGATACCGTGATCAGAGAGAATTTCCTGTATACGATGATGAGTTATTGCGGCAGTGATTTCGTGGATGTATCTACCGGAAAATGTGCTTTTGATACAGATAACTTTGTAGCAATGCTGACCTATGCGGGAACTTTGCCGGAAGAGTACGGTGAGGATTACTGGGGAGAGGATTATTGGAATGATTACCAGTCCCAGTTCCGTGATAACCGGACATTGCTGGCAAGTACATCAATCAGTTCCATCCGTGACCTGAACGGTGTGATCAACGGACAATTTGGAGAGGATGTATCTTTTGTGGGATTCCCGACTGACAGCGGAATGGGATCGATCATCTGGACCGGTAATTTCAATTTTGCGTTGTCCGCAAAGTCCAAGAACCTGGACGGCGCCTGGAATTTCGTGCGGTATTATCTGACACAGGAATATCAGGATACGATACAGGACAATGAATACAACCTGCCGGTACTGCGCAGTTCCTTTGAAACGTCTGTGGCGACAGCTACCGAGAAACCGTATTATCTGGATGAGAACGGCAACAAGGTGGAATACGACGAGACCTATTACATCAATGATGAGGAGATCATCTTACCGCAGCTGACGAAGGAACAGGTGGATAAGATCGTAAGCTTTGTGGAGAGCGTGAATAAACGTGCCTACTACAACGAAGCCATCACCAATATCATCTCGGAGGAAGCCGGTGCTTACTTCTCCGGACAGAAGAGTGCCAAGGACGTGGCAGGAGTCATCCAGAGCCGCGTGCAGGTCTATGTGAACGAGAACAGATAGACAGAAGATAAAGGCTGTAAATAAAAGACGAATCTTATAATAACAAAGGCGGTTCACGGATAAGTGTGAATCGCCTTTCGTGTTAAATATCAGGTGAGCCTGATCGGAATCCCCTGTTTCCGTAAATGTTCTTCCAGGGTCAACTCGTGCCCGTGGTCTCGCAGCCACTGCTTGTAGACACGGTAATCCGGCATAATGCGCTCTACCATATTCCAGAAATCCCTGGAATGATTCATATGGGTCAGATGGCAGAGCTCATGTACTACCACATAATCAAGCGGTCCGGCAGGACCGTAGATCAGTCGGTAATTAAAAGAGAGCGTGCCTCTGGAAGAACAGCTGCCCCAGCGGGTCTTCTGATCCCGGATAGTGATAGAAGTGTAATTTCCCCCGGTGAACTGATGATAATATTCCACACGGTTCGTGAAAACTTCCCTGGCGGCATTACGATATCGGTTTTCCAAAGCCTGCAGTCTGCGGATTTCCGCGGCAGTTAAGGGACGATTGTCAAAATATTCCGTAGACATACTTATGACCATGCCTTTCTGAAACATATCACTAATATACCGCCAATCCCTTGAAATGTAAACGTGGAAATTATACAATAATCCGTAGCAGTCCAGCGGTGAATATAGTTTGTGACGCGTAATAACGCGACTTTATGGGTAGGATGAATTAAAATGTTGTACAGAAAGGATAGCAAAATGGGCAAATGTATTTTGATCGGTGCGGGAGATCTCACAATGGGAGAACTGACTGTGTCGGAGGAAGATTATGTGATCGCGGTAGACGGCGGTTTAAGCTATTGTGGCATTTTGAATGTGGAGCCGGATCTGATCCTGGGAGATTTCGATTCTGTGAGTGAGCAGGAAAAAATGGCAGTGGAACAGTTAAAGCAGACGGTTCCGGAGAAAATCTGTCAGCTGCCGGTATGTAAGGACGATACGGATATGCTGGCGGCAATCAAAAAAGGGCTGGAGCTGGGATATACTGATTTTCGCATTTATGCGGCCACCGGCGGCAGATTCGATCATACGCTGGCGAATATTCAGTGCCTGCTGTATCTGAAAAATCACGGTGCGGTGGGCTATCTCGTAGACGGCACGGGAATGGTACTGGTGCTTCAGAACGAATCGGTGCATTTCCGCAAAGAGCTGGAAGGCACCATGTCTTTATTTGCATTGACCGGGGAGGCAAAAGGGGTAAACATCCGCGGCATGAAATATCCTCTGGAAAATGCAGTGATCACGAATGATTTTCCTATCGGGATCAGCAATGAATTCATCGGGGAAGAAGCGGAAGTATCTGTGGAGGACGGAGAACTGGTATGTATGATCAGTTATTGTATGGAATAACGTACTGATGCATATCTTTAGAAATTCTTTCGATTTTTCTACAGATGAAATTTGAAATTAAGAAGTAAAATGTAACTATAAAAAGTCAGAATGAGAGGGAGCTATGGAGAATAATAACTATCACATCCTGATCGTGGAAGATGACAAAGAGATCAGAGACGGTGTGGAAATCTATTTGAAAAACCAGGGGTATCAGGTATGGAAAGCCGCAAACGGAAAAGAAGGGCTGGAAGTTGTGGAGACCCAGGAGATTCATCTGGCAATTCTGGATATCATGATGCCGGTGATGGACGGTGTGACGATGCTGATGAAACTGCGGGAGCAGAATAAGGAATTCCCGGTCATCATGCTGTCTGCCAAGTCAGAGGAAGTGGATAAGATCATGGGACTGAATATGGGAGCGGATGACTATGTGACCAAGCCGTTTACGCCGCTGGAGCTTTTGGCAAGAGTGAATTCCCATCTGCGCAGATATTCCAAATATCTGACGGCAGTCAGCGGTGAAGAACAGGAAAAGTCGCATGTGTATACGATCGGCGGTCTGGAACTCAACGAAGAGACGGTGGAAGTAACCGTGGATGGGGAGCCGGTGAAACTGACTCCTATGGAATTCAAAATCGTACAGCTTCTGATCAAGAATCCCGGAAGAGTATTTTCTGCGGATGAGATCTATGAGCGGATCTGGAACGAGAAGGCAGTCAACACAGACACTATTATGGTACATGTAAGAAATATTCGGGAAAAGATAGAGATCGATCCCAGAAATCCCAAGTATCTGAAAGTGGTATGGGGTGTCGGGTATAAGATCGACAAGCAATAACCGTTTGAATTGCGGTGAAAAACAGCAATTGTGTGGAGAAAGAAAATTGGAGCGGAAATCGGTGACAGAGAAAGAGAATATCATAATTGCAGACAAAAGCATGGAAAAGGAATCCGGAAGAGAACCGGAAGATAAGCCCACAAAGAAACCGGGAAATAAACCGTGTGTAAGGTGGCTGATTTTAGGATTGATCGTATGCTTTCTGGCATCCGGCATTTTTACCGCCTGTTACGGTATTTTTGAGCGCCGTGCGGAGAGCAGGAGAAATGAACAATATATCGCGGATCCACTGGAAACCGCGAATACCGTTACTTATCTGTATCAGAACTGTTATCTGCTCTATCGTGATCTGTACAATAAGGAGAATCAGACCTCTTTCAGTTATGGTGAACTGTACATGCAGCCGACGGAAGGGAACGAATGGCTGAATGATGACAGACTGCGTAACATGGAATTGAACTTTCAGTCAGATGAACTGGTGGACGAAGGCGTGATCGCGTCCGATGATCAGTCTCTTACCCAGGCAATGCTGGCGGCACAGACCAGAGCGTATCTGGATGAACATTTCAATACGCTGGAAAGTGCTTTTGGTGAACTGAACAATATCTATGATTATGTGATCCGGGATACTGTGACGGGGGAGACGGTCAGCAACCTGACGGACGCGGAAATCGCGGCAGAGAATCAGAGCTTTTGCCTGACATTTGTATTTGATGCCTACGGAAATGATGCAACGCTGGGAAATACGGTAATCGGTTCGGATGCCACGGCGCTTCGCAAGACAGCAGCCGAAGTGATCCGAGGCTGTGGCCTTACAAGGATGGTGGATGAAAATATTACCGGAGAAATCTCTGCTTCCCATAATCCAATGTTCCAACTGATCATGCCGAAAAGTTGCGAGATCACTTTCTGCATTTCCAAACAGGCGGCGCAGAGCCTGGGACAAAACGGACAGTTTATTTATTATGACGAAACCACGAATGCCGTCAACGTCTATTTTTCCATGGGGGAGCAGTATGCATCTTATTATTTGTCCGGATGTCAGCAGGTATTTTTAATTCTTTGTCTGCTTGTTTTGCTGTTTTCCTTATTCCTGCCGGGGCTGTCGGAAGAGAGGGCATGGGAGAAGATTCTGTTGCTGAAACTGCCGATAGAAGCTGTTATTTTACTGCTGATCATGATAGCAGGCATAGGAAGCGAACAGATGGTACAGCTGGTGTCCTGGGTACAAAGCGGTAATGCGATGAGCACGGTGTTAAACGGAGACAGTGTCCGGATGCAGCTGGTGGCGGTATATCTGACGTACACAGTGAATCTTCTGGCAGTGTCGGCAATGTTTTTTGCTGTATGGTGCTGCGGATTGTCGTTACGAGCGATCCGCACTATGGGAGCCGGGGAATATTTCAGAAAACGTTGCCTGTGTTATGTAATGGTCCCCGCCTGGAAAAAGCTTTGGCAGTGGCTGAAAAAAGTATTGTCTGTCGGACGGGACAAAGTGCTGAAAGTCTACCATGATGCGGAGCACTTTGATGTGACAAAGGATGCCAAACGACTGATCCTGCGGATCGTACTTTGTAATGCATTGGTCCTTGTAGTGATCTGCAGCCTGCCGCTGGGAGGATTGACCATTGCAATCATCTATTCTGTGGCATTGTATTTTGTACTACGTCGCTATATCAGCAAATTGCAGCAGAAATACGGATTGCTGCTGAAGGCGACAAATGAGATCGCGCAGGGAAATCTGAATGTGACCATTGAGGAAGATCTGGGAGTATTCGAACCTTTTAAACCGCAGATTTACCGCATCGAAGAGGGATTTCGTAACGCTGTGGCAGAGGAAGTGAAGAGCCAGCGGATGAAGTCGGAACTGATCACGAATGTGTCTCATGATCTGAAGACGCCGCTTACGGCGATCATCACATATGTGAAACTGCTGCAGGAGCCGGGAGTGACGGAAGAACAGCGGAAGGAATATCTGGAGACACTGGATCGCAAATCCTTGCGGTTGAAAGCCCTGATTGAAGATCTGTTTGAAGTCAGCAAGGCAAATTCACAGAATATCACACTGGATATTCGTGATGTGGATATTGTCAGTATGGTCAAACAGGTAGAATTCGAGATGGAGGATAAGTTAAAGGATGCGGGGCTTGATATACGGATGAACCTGCCGGAAGAGAAAGTGATCCTTCCGTTAGACAGTCAGAAGACTTTCCGCATTTTTGAGAATCTGTTCGGAAATATCGCAAAGTATGCAATGCCGGGAACCAGAGTCTATGTCAATGGTTTTACGGCAAAGGATGAGGTGAACATTATCTTAAAAAATATCACTGCCCAGGAATTAAATGTATCCGGCGAAGAACTGACGGAGCGATTCGTCAGAGGAGATGCATCCCGCAATACGGAAGGCAGCGGTCTGGGACTTGCCATTGCGAAAAGCTTTACAGAGATTCAGGGCGGAAGATTCCGGATCGAACTGGACGGAGATCTGTTTAAAGTAGTGCTGACCTGGAAAACGAAAACCGGTGATCCGGTGCAAGATACGACAGCAGACGGAACGGGAAAACAGGGTCCGGAATCGTAAAAAGTATTACAGTACAATGTTAAAATAAATCAATGTATTAAGGGCGTAACATCCACATTTTCGTAGAAATACGTTAATTGTGGATGTTTTCAATTACAAATGAGTGTGCTACAATGTATCTGTTCAGTCTTCCGGGATTGCATACAGAGTTTAAATGCTGAATTTCCGCAGGAACTGGATAGTTAAGTTGTAGGAAGAGAAAAAGGAGCAATAAACAATGGGAATGACAATGACACAGAAGATACTTGCGCAGGCAGCGGGCCTTAAGCAGGTACAGGCAGGACAGCTGATCGAAGCACAGCTGGATCTCGTACTGGGCAACGATATCACCAGTCCGGTGGCAATCAAAGAGATGGATAAAATGAAGGTGCAGGGAGTGTTTGATAAGGACAAGATCGCACTGGTACCGGATCATTTTGTTCCCAATAAGGATATTAAGTCTGCGGAGCACTGCAAATGTGTCCGCGAATTCGCAAGACGTAATGAGATTACCAATTATTTCGAAGTGGGAGAGATGGGAATTGAGCATGCCCTGCTTCCGGAGAAAGGACTTACTGTAGCAGGCGATGTGATCATCGGTGCGGATTCTCATACCTGTACCTACGGAGCCCTGGGAGCATTTTCCACCGGTGTGGGAAGTACTGACATGGCAGCCGGCATGGCTACCGGCAAGGCATGGTTCAAGGTGCCTTCCGCAATCAAATTCAATTTAACCGGCAAACCTTCCCAGTGGGTCAGCGGTAAAGATGTGATCTTACATATCATCGGTATGATCGGTGTAGACGGTGCATTGTACAAATCCATGGAATTCGTAGGAGACGGTATCGCCAATCTGTCCATGGATGACAGGTTTACCATTGCCAACATGGCTATCGAAGCCGGCGGTAAGAACGGTATTTTCCCTGTGGATGAGAAAGCCATCGCATACATGGAGGAACATTCCAAGCGTCCTTACAAGATATTTGAAGCAGACCCGGATGCACAGTATGATGCGGAGTATACCATTGATTTAAGTACCTTGCGTCCTACGGTAGCGTTCCCTCATCTGCCGGAGAATACCCATACGATTGATGAGATCCATGCGATGGAGCCCATCACGATCGATCAGGTAGTGATCGGATCCTGTACCAACGGACGTATCGATGATCTGCGTACCGCAGCAAAGGTATTGCAGGGCAGACATGTGGCAAAAGGAATGCGTTGTATCGTGATCCCGGCTACCCAGTCGATTTATATGCAGGCAATGGAA
Source organism: Acetatifactor sp. (assembly GCA_050872885.1). Classification (GTDB taxonomy): domain Bacteria; phylum Bacillota; class Clostridia; order Lachnospirales; family Lachnospiraceae; genus Acetatifactor. The sequence goes on along the minus strand of JBNMHS010000026.1, from coordinate 1,067 downwards.
GAGGGACTTCTGAAGACTTTTATCGAAGCGGGAGCGGTAGTGAGCACTCCGACCTGTGGTCCGTGTCTTGGCGGATACATGGGTATCCTGGCGGAAGGTGAGAGATGCGTCTCCACTACGAATAGAAACTTTGTCGGACGTATGGGACATGTAAAGTCAGAGATTTATCTGGCAAGCCCCGCAGTAGCGGCAGCCAGTGCGATTACCGGCAAGATTTCCTGCCCTTGTGAATTGAAATAGAAAAAGCAGAAAGGTGACAGAAACATGAATAACGCAAAAGGAACAGTTTTCAAATTCGGAGATAACGTAGATACTGACGTTATCATTCCCGCAAGATATCTGAATTCCTCCGACCCAGCAGAGCTTGCTACTCACTGTATGGAGGATATTGATAAAGATTTCATCAAAAATGTAAAGAAGGGTGACATCATCGTAGCAGAGAAGAACTTCGGCTGTGGTTCTTCCAGAGAGCATGCACCTATTGCCATCAAGGCCGCAGGTGTCAGCTGTGTCATTGCAGAGACCTTTGCAAGGATTTTCTACCGCAATGCAATTAATATCGGACTTCCTATCATCGAGTGCCCGGAGGCATCCAGGAAGATTCAAAATGGTGATGAGGTTGAGATCGATTTCAATACCGGAGTGATCAAGGATCTTACAACCGGAGAGAGCTTCCAGGGACAGGCTTTCCCCGAGTTCATGCAGAAGATCATCGCAGCGGAAGGACTCATTAACTACATCAACAGCCAGAAATAGACTGAATTAACTTGAAAGTTATTTGGCTGGCAAAGGGAATTGGCTAGCCTGCCGTAGCCCCGGCTGCATATAAGAAACGCTGACATCACTTGCGTTCGGAAACAGAGCGCAGCGGTACGTAAGCGAGGAAAGTACCCTCGCTAAGTGCCGGCGTCTGTTTACGGTCAGCTTATTCTTATATGCAGCCGGGGCTACTGGTTTTTACGGAAAGCTTTTGTACCAAAGTGCCACAAAATCGCCAAAAAAGTACAAAAACATAGCATTTTACATTTGGAAACAGTATTATTTTCGCAAAAACATGATTACCCTTC
>JBNMHS010000025.1:0-36614 GCA_050872885.1 Acetatifactor sp. | reverse complement strand
TATGCACAATACAAAAGGAGGGATGCCGACTTGAATACAGAAATAGCAAATGCTGTGAATGCAGCAGGAGATAAGGCACAATATGATACTCGTGTTAAAAGGTTACTGGCACAGAAGAGTATATTAGCACATATTCTGGTGAAAACAGTCGATGAATTTAAAGGAATGAAGCCGGAAGATGTTGTGAAATACATCGAAGGCGAACCGAGTATTAGCGTTGTTCCGGTTGAGCCGGGATTAGCAAATATGGAAAAAACAGATGCTACAGGACAACGTATTGTAGGCCTTAATACGGAAAATGCTGAAATTAATGAAGGATTAGTCAGATTTGATATTATTTTTTATGTCCGCATGCCGTCCATAGACGGCAGGAAAAATGGGCTTTCGCAGATTATTGTGAATATTGAAGCTCAGAAGGATGAGCCGACGGAATATAAAATTTTAAATCGGGCAATCTTTTATGTGAGTAGGCTGATTTCGTCACAAAAGGAAAGAGATTTTGTAAATACGAACTACGATGACATTAAGCAGGTATTCAGCATATGGATATGTATGAACATGGATGATAACAGCCTAAGCCATATCCATTTGACAAAAGATGAGATGTTAAAACCATATAACTGGAAAGGTAATCTCGACCTGTTAAACATTGTGTTAATAGGAATCACAAATGAGATTCCAGAACATGATGAAAAATATGAAATGCACCGCCTGATTGGGGCTTTGCTTTCAAGTGAATTGAAAGAACAGGAAAAATTGGATATCATAGAACATGAGTATAATATTCCAATTAGTCAAGAATTTAGAGAGGATGTGAGCATTATGTGTAATCTGAGTCAGGGTATTGAAGAAAGAGCTACTGAAAGAGCAACTAAAAAGGCTACTGAAAAAACAAGCGAAAAGTTTATTCTGAATATGTATAAAAAGGGTTATACATTGGATCAGATTGCAGATGTAGCTGAAACAGGTGTTGATGAAGTTGAAGCGATTATTAAGAAGAAAGAGCCTGCAATGGCGTAAGCTTTATTAACCAAAAAGATCTAAAAATAAGACGGCAAATAGTCAATGAGTTATTGATGATTTGCCGTCTTTGCTTGTATATGTGGCGTGCGTCATGTATCCGGATGGAATAAAAGGTTGATGTTTCAGAAAAAAACAAATATACTATATCATATAGGCAGAAAAAGTCAGAAACAAAGGGGTGAATTTCGATGGGTATTTATTTCAATCCGGGTAACGCCAGCTTCAGGCAGGCCAGAAATAGTATGATTTATGTGGATAAAACAGGTCTGATGCATTATTTAAACACAATATTGTCAACGGAAAATAAGTGTATCGCAGTAAGTCATGCCCGTCGTTTCGGAAAATCCCATGCAGCCGGTATGATTGATGCCTACTATAGTCTCGGATGTGACTCCTCGGAACTTTTTAAGGATACCGGGATTGCTGACGAGACAAAATATCCGGATTATAAGAAATACATGAATCAATATAACGTGATCCACCGTGATATTGCATCCTTCTGGGATAATTACAAGGATGATCTTATCAATAAGGTCACGGAATATATTTATAAAGATTTTAAGCGTATCTTTGGAGAAGAATTGGATTATAATGACAGTCTGAATTATAATCTGATGGTGATATATGAGAAAACAGGCATTCCGTTTGTGATCATTATAGATGAATGGGATTGCGTGATCAGAAACAGCAATGATAAAGAACTGGTACACAATTACCTGCAATTCCTGCATTCCCTGTTTAAATCCGAAGAGTCCAAGGCGTTTTTGGCATTGGCGTATATTACCGGAATATTGCCGATCAAGAAGATAAAGGATGAGTCGGCGCTAAATAATTTCAGTGAGTATACGATGTTGAATTCCCGGCCGATTACGCAATATTACGGATTTACAGAGGATGAGGTCAGGGATTTATGCAAAAAGTTCGATATGGATTTTGACAGTACAAAAGCCTGGTATAACGGATATTTGATAGATGGCATCCATATGTATAATCCCAATTCGGTATCCATGGCAATGCTTAGAAAAAATTTTGATTCCTATTGGAAAAATACATCCTCCTTTGCATCCATAAACACCTTCATTACAATGAATTATGCCGGACTCAAGGATGACGTGCTGGCAATGCTGGCGGGTGGAAAAGTAATCGTAGAGACAGAAGCATTTCAAAACGATTTAGCTGAAATATATTCAAAGGATGATGCGCTTACAGCATTGATTCATTTGGGGTATCTGGGATATGATGCAGATATCAATAGCGCATATGTGCCGAATTATGAGGTGGCGAAAGCATTTCAGATGGCAATAAAAACAGGTGGATGGAGTGAGGTGGCAAAGGCTATATCAAGATGCGATGAACTGCTGGTTGCCACAATGAACAAGGATGCAGCAAAAGTGGCAGAAATCATAGAACTGGCACATGACACTTATACATCTGTCTTAAAATATAATGACGAAAATTCTCTGAGCTGTGTCCTTACGATGGCATATTTTACGGCACCGGGCTATTATAATATCATTCGTGAAATGCCGGCCGGAAAAGGATTTGCAGATTTCGTTTTTATTCCAAGAGCCAATGCCGGTTTCAGACCTGCAATGGTAGTAGAACTAAAATACGATCAGTCAGCGGATACAGCAATAAAACAGATCAAAGAAAAAAGATATTACGGTGCCTTATCGGGATATAGCGAAAAAGTGCTCTTGGTTGGAATCAGCTATGAGCCGGAAGGCAATGACAGGAAACATCACACTTGTTTAATTGAAGAAGTATTATCTGTTGATAGTAAAACCTGAACATAATAAAAGACTGACACCGAAGTTACCTACCGGTGCCGGTCTTTTATTACTTTTTAGACATTGCCGATAATTAAAACAAAATTTAACTATAACATCCGTTATTCACAATTCCTGCAAATCCGCAGATGCAGATTCCCGCATACTATGGTACAATAAAACCACTTTTTACAAAGGAGTGATACTTTGAAGAAAATACCACTAACCGGAATCTTCTATACTGTGATGTTCCTCCTGGCGGGGATCCTCGTCCTGGCATCCGACCGCGGGAGCAGTCAGGCGGCCATGGCAAGACCCTTTCAGATCCACTTTGAGGGAGAGTACAGCCAGAACGGTGGGGAATGGCAGTCCCTGGATGCGGATACAGACCTTTCTGCTGATCGCGGGGACATCATTCTCCGCGGCAGTTTCGACACGGAGCTGTGGGAGGGGATAGAGATCAACTTCTACCTGAACCACATCGGCATGGAGATCTCCCAGAACGGGGAATTACTATATGAATCCAGTCTGGAAAGATACCCGGGGATGTGCGGCAGTACCTGGCTGGCGTGGGATCTGCCGGAAATCTCACAGGATGACGTGCTGGAGATACACCTGTACAACCGCCACAGCTTCGGGAACAGGAACGCCTACCGGCAGTTCCTGGATTCCGTCTATATGGGCGGCGAGGTGGTAGTGGAAAACTACTTCAAGCGGCAGAGCCAGCCGTACAGGGCAGCCGGTATTTTTATCCTCGTGGTGTCCGTGGCACTCATCGGAACGGCGGTGGGGTACCGCCTGCTGCGCCTTCCGGGCAGCAGCCTGCTGCTGAAATCCGGAATCATGTCCCTCATGATGGGAGCGTATATATATCTCGATGCGAAAGATATTTCCCTCTGGGGCGAGCAGATGGCAGTCATCACCTGTGCGAGACGGCTGGCTATGATGACGGCGGCCTGGCTTCTGGCAGCGTGTGTAGCGGAGCTGCTGCATGGAAAATGCAGGAAAACAGCGGAAATCGCGGTGACTGCATTAATGTCAGCCGACTTTATCCTCATGGCAGTATCCCTTGCCGGCGGAACAGAACTCTACGATACAGGCATCTACTGGGCAGCCGTGCAGGGCATTGTCAGCCTACTTTTACTCGTCTTGATCGTCATAGAGACCATAAAGATAAAAAACGAAGGAAAAAGCAAAGGCCTGCTGTTGCCTTCCGCAATGATATTGTTGACCGTGCTTCTGCTGGAATTTGTGAATACCTGCACAGGCTGGTGGCAGAATGGCATCTGCATGAAAATCGTATTCACGGTACTGTTCGTGTTCCACCTTATCCGGGCGGCATGGCTGGTAGCGAAGAACCGGCGGGATTCTATCAGAGCGGAGCAGCTTAAGGAAGAACTGAAAAACAGCCGCATCGTCCTTGCCATGAGCCAGATACGGACACACTTTGTGTTCAATATCCTGAATGCCATCAGCGGCATGTGCGAATACGATCCGCAGAAAGCGGATGAGACGCTGGTCATGTTCTCACACTATCTGAGAAGCAATATTAATATCATGGAAGATGACGAGCCGGAAGCTTTTACAAAGGCGTTGGACTATCTGGAGGAATATGTTCATCTGGAACAGGTGCGCTTCGGGGAAAAGATCCGTTTTACTAAAAATATAGAAGCGGACAATTTCAAGATTCCCCCGCTGGTGCTCCAGCCTTTAGCGGAAAATGCCATCCGGCACGGCCTGCTGCATAAGAAACAGGGCGGAACCGTAAGCCTGCACACGTGGGCGGAAAATGGAGAAAATATTATAGAGATCTCCGACGACGGCGTGGGATTCGACACGACAAAAGCGCCGGGAGAGGAATCCGTCGGTATGAAAAATGTCCGCTTCCGCCTGCAATATATGGTAGGCGGAACCATGGATGTAAAGAGCACTCCGGGGCAGGGCACGACTGTGACCATCAGGATCCCCGAAAAATAAGGGAGGACGAAAATGAAAGTAATCTACGTGGACGATGAACAGCCGGCACTGGATACCTTCCGGTCAAAGGCGAAGGGACTGCTGGAAATGGAAAGCCTCAGAGAGTTCTCCGATTGCGGGGAAGCACTGAAATATGCAGCAGAGAACAGGGTAGACGTAGCGTTTCTGGATATAGAGATGCCGGACATGGGAGGCATAGAGCTGGCAGGGAAGCTTAAGAACATAGACTGCAACATCAGAATCTTTTTCATGACGGCATTTGATCAGTATGCACTGGAAGCCTTCGGGGTCAAAGCGCTGGGCTATATCATGAAACCATATACAAAAGAACAGATCCGGGACGCACTGGAAACGGCTGCCCTGATGCATTCCCGTCCCACGAAACGCGTGGAGATCGAGACCATCCCCAATTTTACTATGCGCGTAGACGGAAGACGGCTGGCTCTGGGTGGGAAAAAACAGGAACTGCTGGCCCTCCTGGTGGACAAAGGACAGGCGGGACTGACCACAGGAGAAGCCATAGCCTGCCTGTGGCAGGACAGATGTGCGGATGAGAAGACACAGACCCTGTACCGTGTCACCTTCTATCAGCTGATGGACGAACTGAAAAAATACGGGATCGAAAGTATCATCGGCTCTGATGAAAAGAGCAAATACATCGTAAAAGACATGGTGGACTGCGACCTGTACCGTATCCTGGACGGAGATACGGAAGGACTGAAAAGCTACGGCGGATATTATCTGAAAGAGTACTCCTGGTCGGAGACCAGAAACGCACAATTGGACAGCATGAAAGAAGCAGCGGGCTTCCGGATGGATTAACGCTCCTTTAACAAAAGCGGTTTATAATCGCTTTGTTTCGAAAATAATTTCGAAAGAGAAAGGACGAGAGAGTATGAAAAATAAAATACTGGCTGTTATTTTAACGGGAACATTGCTGACCGCAGTAGCAATGACCGGCTGCGGATCCACTGCATCCGATACAGCGCCGGGCGCAGTGACACCCTTATATCCGATGACGAGCGCCGAGGATGCCCTGGCGGATGGCGGATATTCCGTTTCCTTTACCGCGGATGACCTTGTGAAAACGGATACCGGCTATGAATTGACGGTAGAAGTATATGATTACGACCGTTATGAAATGGAAGATATCGACAATCTGGCAAAAGGATCCAAGATTCAGTTCTGCAATGAGGAGATTACTGTGGACGAAGTGGAGAAAGATGCCGATACCGGATACGTTACAATCAACGGCGGTATTGAAAACGGCGGCATCGAGCTGACCGTGGAAGACGGCATGTACCGTACCGAGACCATGGATGATTATCCGAATTATTATTCTGTCGGCAAGGTAACGATCCCTCTGTCAGAGGACGTGACATTCGAGGATCAGGCAGGCTCTGAATCCGGAGAAAATTCCACGGTAGTAGAGCTGGATGAACTGCCGGATGCAATCGCAGACAGTGAGCTGGCATTTAACTGTAACAGTACCGAGATTATGGTCAGACAGGAAGAGATCGTACAGATCATCAGACACTGGGTTCCCTAAAGTGCCATAAACAGTGATTACTGATCGGGAAATCCCGTCTTAGCCCGGGGAAAGGGCAGGACGGGATTTTTTTGTTATTCTCTGTCATAATTTAACGGTTTTTTAACAGCACTTTTTTATCATTGATTTATTATAGGATTTTGCAAACATGGTTTTAAAAGGAGAAATCGGTACTATGAATAAATCTGGGAAAATGATAAAAAGATTATCTGTCACATTTCTTGCAGTGTTATGCATGGTATTTTCTGTAAAATACGGTGCGCTGCAGGTATCTGCAGAGGAAAGAATGACAACAACCTGTCCGAATCATCCGGAACATACAGTGGAGTGTGGCTATGTAGAGTCGGTGGAAGGGGCATCCTGTACCCACAGCTGTGAACAGTGTTCCGGCGTGCAGGTAGAAAACATAGAAGAAGTGACAGATACCCCTGAGGGTGGAAACACGGAAGAAGTGACAGATACCCCTGAGGGTGGAAACACGGAAGAAGTGACAGATACCCCTGAGGGTGGAAACACAGAAGAAGTGACAGATACTCCGGAGGGTGGAAACACGGAAGAAGTGACGGAGAACCCGGAGGCCGGAAATACAGAGGAAGTGACAGAGAGTCCCGCGGATGAAAGTGTACCGGTACAGCTTCAGACAGCTGAGACAGAGACACATACGCATGATAATATGACGTTTCGGCCATGGCCTTCTGATAACACCATCTCAACCAGCGAAAATTATTATCTGACACAGGATGTGACTTTGTCATCGAACCTTGAGATTAGTAACAGGCAGGTGTATATCTGCCTGAATGGTCATACACTCAACTTGGGTCAGCATTGTATTTATTTGAGCAGTGGAACGACGCTTACTATTTACGATCATGAAGGTAAAGGAGTAATCACCGGTGGTGGAGGTCGTGGTGATGGTAAAGGTGGAGCTTTCTATGTAGAGAATTCAACATTAACTATCTATGGTGGTAGCATTGAAAAAAACAATGCAGATTGGGGAGGAGCAATCTTTATTGCAGCGCCTAATAGCGACAATAGTACTGTAAATATGTATGGTGGTACGATTCAAAATAATACTGCAACTTTCGGCGGCGGTGGCATAGAGGTTGAGGATAATAATTCTGTTCTTAATATGTATGGTGGCAGTATCGTTGGCAATACGGTGAAAGCTCCGAATGATAACAAGCATAAGGGCGGTGGCGTACATTTTAATAGAGGAACAATGACAGTGCAGGGAACGGTTATCATTTCCGGTAATAAAGTGGGTGATGAGGAAAGCAATGTGTATCTGAGAAACAATGATGCTAAAGTTACCATTATGGTCAATGAACTTAGCGCCGACAGTCAAATCGGAGTTTCTGCACAGGGTATAGAGGAAAAGACTTCAGGTGAGATTGCGATTACCAATACCGGTATTAGTTCCGAAAAAATGAAGTGCTTTTTCATGGATGGAATTCATAATGGAAACCAATATGCATTGATTAATAATGATCAGCAATTGATGATTAAAAAGCATACCCATAAATGGAATTACCGTTGGGGCGAAAGCAAGAATACAGTATATGCCTACTGTACAGAAACCAACCCACAATGCCAATATTATGGGGAAGAAAACAAGTCATTGCCCCTTACAATAACGGCGCAGAGTTCGTTTACTTTCAACGGTTCTGTTTATGATGGCGCAAAACTGGATGAAACTCAGCTTGGGGCATTTAACGCTGCAACGGGAAATAATCTGAGCGATACGGATATAGTTTATTATACCGACGAAAATCTTAACAAGAAGACCAGTACGGAAAATGGTGCAGATACTGAGGGTAAAGCACCGAAGAATGCCGGCACATATTATGCTGCAATCAGCGTGAATGGTGAGAATGGAGAGGGTGTGACTGCGAAGGTGGCATTTACCATTAATAAAGCATCTGTAACAGTAACAGCTCCGACAACTGTAACTGGTATCACGTATAATGGTAACGCACAGTCTCTGATTAATGAAGGAACAGCAGATGGCGGAGAAATGCAGTATCAGATCGCGGAAAACGCAGATGCTTTGCAGAATAACAAATGGACAGATATTATTCCCAAAGTAGCAGAAGCAGGAAAATATCGCATTTATTACAGGGTAATCGCCGATAAGAACCATATATCGGTGGACTATTCAGAAAGCTATCCGTATGTAGAGGCAGAGATTGCAAAAGCAGCGTCTAACTATACTGGTCCGGAAGCAGCAAATTCCCTGACCTATAATGGAAACTCCCAGCAGCTGATGGCTACGGCAGGAGTAACGGCTTGTGGAACAATCATGTACAGTCTGGGCAATGAAGTCTGGGAAACAGATATTTCAAAAATCGCCGGAACAAATGCAGGCATCTATACCGTTTACTGGAAACTGGTAGGTGACAGCAACCACGAGGATGTGACGGGACAGCCTTTTCAAGTCACAATCCAGAAAGCAAAGCCGTATATAGGCACAAGCGGAAGCTACATTATCATAAGCGGAGAAGCGTTAAACAGCAACGTCAGATTTGATGGATATACCATGACGGGAGTGGATGGAAAAGTTCTTCCCGGAACTTTTACCTGGAAAGATGGAACAATTGTTCCGTCAGTGGGTGAAACACAGATAGCAATCTTTAAACCTGCTGATACGACGAATTATGAAGAGGCGGAGGTTCCTGTCACAGTTCAGATATACTATCTGCCTACCGGTAAGATCACGGTAGAGGATCGTACATGGGACAAATTGCTTGAAGCTATTTCCTTTGGTATTTACCATACAAAACAGCAGGAGATTACCATCGAGGGTGCGGTAAATGAAAAGGGAGGCTATGAGATTGACAAGATCTATTATTACATCGACACAACCGGGAGCACCAACGTCCTGAAAGCAGGTGATTTGGAAGGAAAATGGCTGGAATATGACGGCAACAGGAAACCGGTAATTGTGGCACAAAGTAATAATGTCATTTATGCCAAGATTACGGATAATGGTGGCAATGCGATAATTCTGTGTTCCAACGGAATTGTCATGGATGGTATGGCACCTGTGATCAACGGCATAGAAAACGATGGAAAATACTGTGAATCCGTTACGGTTACTGTAACAGATAAAAATCTGGATAAGGTAACGCTGGACGGAACAGAGGTAACATTGACAGATGGTGAGTTCACGATTTCTGCCGATAATAATACCCATACCATCAAAGCAACAGATGCAGCAGGAAACGCAACGGAATATACGGTTACTGTTTACAAAGAACACGATTTTACAAATTCAAAGGGTACGGAAATCAGTAGAGATGGGAATGTGATTACAGAGGAATTTCTGTGCGCACATGGCTGTGGCGAGAAGTTTACCAGAAAGCGGACTACAGAAGGAGACGTTATCAGTGAGGAATATCCCAAGGATGGCGGCAGCGGTTCCAATGAAAGTCTTGCTACAGGCATAACAACAGAAAAACCCGGAACCCCGGAAGCCAAGATTAGTGGACTGGATATCGCAGTAGTTAAAGAAATTAAGGGAATTAAAGGAAAACTTAATGCATCCGAAATCTCACAGGTGGAAAACGGTGAAACACTGTTAGTATACCTTGAAATTAATAAAGTCGAGGAAAAAGATGTCACTGCGGAAGATCAGGCAAAAACCGAAGAACAGGCGGCAGAGAAAAAATTGCAGCAGGGTATCTATCTGGATATGTCTATGTGGAAAAAGATAGGAAGTGCAGACGCAGAGCGACTTGGCAGTACGCAGATTTCCAAGAAAGTGAAAATCACACTCACGCTGCCAGAGGAACTGAAAGCTCCCGCAGGAAAGGAACGTACCTATTATGTGATCAGGGTACATGACGGCGTAGCAGAAGTGCTTGATACACAGCTTGACGGAAGTGATATCAGCTTTATGACAGATCGTTTCTCAACTTATTCTATATGGTATGAGGAAAAGGATACGCAGACACCTTCCGGGGGCAATGATAATCCTTCGGGTCAACCGGGTGACTCAGGCAAGCCAAATACACCGGGTCAACCGGGTGACTCAGGCAAGCCAAATACACCGGGTACATCGGGTGATTCGGATCGACCGAATACACCGGGCAGCACAGAAGGCTCAGAGAAGCAGGATACTTCGAATTCTGGAAAAACAGATTCTTCCGGCAATCCGGATGTTTCAAATAGCCAGAATAGCAATAATACCGGGAATATCACTGCACCGAAAACAGGGGATGAGAGCAATATGGTTCTCTGGAGCATGCTGCTTCTTGTGTCTGTGGTTGCGCTTGCAGAAGTAACTGCAAAAAGAAAAAGAGGATAAAAATCAGGCGTAAATGAGTGTAATGTGCCAGAGCGAAAGAGTGCCTTTTGCTCTGGCATAATATTTTCAAGAGAATAACAAAAAATAATGAAAGAAAATGAATTAAGAAACAAATTAAAAAATATTTTAAGAAACAGGAAAGCGTTAAACGGTCGAGATAAGCTATTATTGACGGCACAGATTATTTTAGCTGCTATCGTAGTGATATCACTTTGCAGAATCACCGGGTATTTAGCTGACGAACGGAAAAGCCTTGATTTTTCCGAAGAGCTGCAGGAGGTCGCAATTCCATCGGAAGAGCCGGAGAGCCTTGAGAGTCTTTCAGAGTCACAAGAAACGGAAGATGCGAAAACTACAAAGGCTCCGGAAGAAGTTATTCCCACAGCGATTGATTTCGACACGCTGCATGAGATCAGCGAGGATGCAGTGGCATGGATTTATGTGCCGAACGGAGAAATCAACTATGTCATAGCACAGGCAGAAGATAATGATTACTATCTTCATCGCCTTTTGGACAGTACGGAGGCAAAAGCCGGTACACTGTTTATGGATTTTCGCAACAATGCAGACTGCTCCGATTGGAACACGGTCATTTACGGACATAATATGAAAAACGACACCATGTTTGGATCCCTTTTGGACTATCGTGATCCTGACTATTACGAAGAACATCCGGTTATGTATCTGTATACGCCCGGAAAACGGTACCAAATGGAACTTATAGCGGCATATACGACGGATGTGAATAATGCGATTTATTCTATCCCAACTACCAAAGAGGGCAGGGATGAAATCTTTGATTATGCCAGCAGAAGATATTCCTTTATCTCTCATGTCACTGTGGGAGACGATGACAGACTGGTGACACTCTCTACCTGCTCTTACGCTTATGAGGATGCCCGTTATGTGGTGATCGGAAAGCTTGTGGAAGAATGATATTATGAATCATCATCTGTCATGACTGTTGTCATACAGTGCCTGAATATCGGCAGGCAGCTTATCCGGCAGCATGGCGTGTATCCCGTCCTCATTACCGTCCTCCATAGCCTTCTCGTAATACCAGCACTTGAATTTCAACATATCCAGAGTCTTTTCCAACTGCTTCATTTCTTCTTCCACAGCTGCTTTTCTGGCTTCGAACATCGCCTTACGATTCGGATAAGTGGAAGGACCTTCCTCTACCCATTCGAAAAACTGCCGGATGTCCTTGATCTCCAGACCGGAGCGCTTCAGACATTCGATCATGCGGATCGCATCCAGCTCTGCCTGACTGAACTTCCGGATCCCCGACTGCTTCTCCAGATTCGGGAAAAATCCCTCTTTATCATAATACCTTAACGTAGAAATCGGTAAATTCGTCATTGCAGAAACCTGTCCGATACTGTACATATAATCCTCCTAATCCTTGAACCATCTAAAGTTGACTTTAGGTATTGCTACTGTTATTATAATTTGACAACATGAAAAAAACAAGTGGTTTGTATCCGGTTAAACATATTGCCTAAATTCATATCATACAGATTTTGCCATTTTGCTACATTGACAATTATATTTTGGTCTGCTATTCTCTATTCGTAAGCAGATTTTTTCTATTTCAAATTTTCTATATCAGCGCAAGCTGACATCTATGACTTCAGAGGAATCCCTGCTTAGATACCCAATGACAATAATATAGCAGGGGAAGACATACAAGGAATGCGGTATGCGATTCATTCCGTGATGAACCATAATATAGATTCTCCTGCGAAAGTACGGAAGGAGAATACGTATGGCGAAACGTTATGAGGAACTGACCATTGAGGATGATTTTATGTTCGGCAAAGTGATGGAGGATAAAGAACTTTGCCGGGAGGTGTTGGAATGTTTGCTGGAAGAACCGGTGGGAAAACTGGAAGATGTGCGGACGCAGCGGGAGTTCCGGTATACTTCGGATGGTAAGCCGATTCGCTTGGATGTATATACCAGAGACCGGAAGCGGATTTATGATGCGGAGATGCAGAGGCTGAACCACCAGTCACCGGAAAAACTGGAATTGCCAAGGAGAAGCAGGTTTTACCAGTCCAGTATGGATATGGATCATTTGAGCAAAGGAAAATCGTACCGGGAGCTTCCGGAAGGAAGAGTGTTGTTTATCTGTACTTTTGATCCGTTTGGACTGGGATATGCAAAGTATTCGTTTCAGAATCTTTGTACAGAAGATAAGAAACTCTATCTGGATGATGGAACGGAGAAAATTTTTTATAATTGCACGTGTGATGCAGAGGATGTGCCGGACGATTTAAGAGAATTATACGAGTATATCAGAACCGGAAAGGTTGGAGGGGATTTGACCCGGAGGATAGACCTGGCTGTCGAGAGAGCCCGTAAGAACGAAGTGTGGAGGTCGGAATATATGAAAGAGTTATTGCATGATGAGGATGTCAGAGAAGAAGGTAGAGCCGAGGGCGAAGTAAAAGGTACAATCAGGATTTGTAAGGACTTTGGACTAAGTTTTGAAGAAACGATAAACAGGATTCGTGAGATGTTCCAATTGCCGGAAAGCGAAGCGCAGAGAGATATGATGCTATATTGGTAGAGGGTATATTTGGGTCAGAATCTACGAATTTTACTGGCGTTGCAATTGTTGTAAGAGTTGCAATTGTAATTTTTACAAGACTGTAAAGTTTCTATCGGTGTGTGTCGATAATATTATATAGGAAAATACAGATACCATGGATGGAGAAAAAGCTACGGATGGCTGCCTTAGGAAAAGGCGACCATCCGTTTTGTGTTGGGCAGGATCACTGCCCGGAGAGGGAGATTATGGCAGTAACAGGAATCGGCTATGGAAGGACTTTTGTGTATGAGACACAGAAGAGGGTGAATGAGGGAACTTTACAGAGTGTAGCAGATCCGGAATCCCGTTTCGCGGAGAGCCTGGAGGAGTCTGCAAAGGAAGAAGACAAGACATTAGCTCCGGTGACGCGTGGCGTGCGGCTGAATCGTCGTATCGAAGGCAAAGACAAAGTGCCGTATGGAGAGATGGCGGAGGACGGCGTTATTGAATATAAGGGTGTGGTATTTGTCTGTGATTATGATCATAACCGCCTGACCTTGGGAGATACTTCGAATGAGAAAAACTGTATCAATATTCCACTGTCCGGCGGCGGAAGCCTGATGGTGAACCGGGACAACATTGATGCTCTGTCCAAGGCCATCGGGATGTTCAGTCCGGAGGATGTGAACCTGATCCTGCGTGCTCTGGCCCAGGATAAGAAGATCCGGGAGATGGAGAAGGAACTGGATGATATGGAGAACGGTGATAATGTAGAAGGCAATGATGATGCGGATAATGATGTAGATAACAGGGAAACAGCTAAGGCAGCCGATGCGGACGAAGCAGTGGGAACGGACGCTACAGGGACTACCGGAGAGCCGGAAAAAGAAGATTTAAGTCTCATGGAGCAGATCCGTGAGAAAATGCAGGAGATTTACGATAAGCTTCAAAACGGCGATGCTGAGACAAAATTTCAGATTGGCAACCAGGAATTTACCATCAAAGAGTGGGACAATTTCCTGGAAAAATTCGACAGCGTCCAGGATGCCATCCGGGCAGCACTGGAAGAGAAGATCGAAAAACAGACCGAAGAGCGCCTGGAAGAGGAAAACATAGAGGAGGCTTCTGAAAAGAAGCCCGATGTCAGTCCGGATTTTTACGATATTCCCGAGGAGATTTTCCGTAAACTTTTTTGAATAGATCCTTAAAATAGTTGCTGTCATTGAAGCCGTATTCCAGCGCAATGTCGGTGATGGAACTATTCGTGGTGAGAAGCGCCGTCTGTGCGTGTTTTAAACGCACAAAGTTCAGGTATTCCTTGAACCCCATGCCTGTGATCAGCTTGAACTTCTTGCTGAAATAGGTGGGACTTAGGGAAGCTACGGAAGACACCTCCTCCAGTGTCAGAGGCTTGCGGAAATTGTTGTAAATATATTTGGTGGCAAGCAGAATATCCGCATCCCGGGAATTCAGCAGATCCGGCTCCTTTTCGTTCATGACGGAATGGCGCATCAGCATTAACAGCAGTTCTTCCAGGTAGCAGCGTTCAAAATGCTCGGAATATTGGTCAAAACGGGAGTTCTCCGTGAGCATCCGGTTTAACAGGGAGTGCAGGGCATCCTGATACACCGCGGGGACACTGCCCATGAAGGAATGGAGTTTTCCACCGGTATCTTCCCGGTTATTTGTTGCAGCAGGAAAATTCGGTAAATGCAGATATTCCTCCTTAAAATAGATCATGACGATCTCGCAGACTTCACCCACGGAATACAGAGAGTGATGCAGCTCGCCCGGAGCAATAAACACCAGATCTCCGGCTTCCAGCTGGTAGACCGTATCCTTTAACAGGAAACGGCAGCTTCCGGACCACAGATAGAAAATTTCATAAAAGCTGTGATAATGATCCGGCTGCAGGGGAGAGAAATCGCCTCTGCGGCCTTTTTCCACGATGATCCGGTCGATATCTTTTCTTCCGCGTTTTCCCTTCTTGATTGTGATATCCATGTCTGTGTCCTCGCTTTCTATGCACATTCCTGTATTTTGCCGTATGATGGATCTATTTCCCCAGACTGCAGTTGCTATGTTAAAACTGCTGTCAGAATACCACAAAAAAACAGTATTTTCAATGAAATTTCCCCATAAAATCCTTAGTAAATATAAATAAATTACGGTATTATAATACTTGAAAAAGGAACCCGCCTCTTTCAACAAAATACTTTTCTCTCTACCCCCTCGGTACACACTCCCCCCTCGCCGAGGGGATTTTTTTAGTTCCGCTGCGTAGTGGTGTCATGGTAAGAAGACACGAGGTTGCGCGGAAAAAGAAGATACGTGGCGAAATGAGCAAGTCTCGTTACAATGGATTGCCGTTTTTGGGTTACTTTGTTACCATAAAATCACAGATATGCATAAGAAATCATAGGGAGGAAATTTTTATGGATAAGCAGAAAACGGGCAATCTGATCAGAGAAGCCAGACAAAATAAAAATTATACCCAAAGTGAGCTGGGGGAACTGTTGGGAGTGACCAATAAAGCAATCTCCCGTTGGGAGAACGGAGACAGCTTTCCGGATATCAGTGTTCTGGAAAATCTGTCTGTGCTTCTGGATCTGCCGATTCAGGACATTGTGACCGGAGAGCGGTCGGCAGACGGAAAGCAGGCAGTGACAGAAGTCGTAAGACTGGCAAAACAGCAGGAACGGCGGAAACAAAAACAGATGATTGCATGTATGGCGGCTTTGGGGATTCTGCTCTATTGCTGTATGGTTGGTTATGGCTTTGGGAGCGTGTATGTAGTATCGTTGGCACTGGTACTCGGGATGCTGGGATATGCCGGTGCCCAGCAGAGCAAAACGGGTACTGTCACCATAGACCGAAGGAGCAAACAGATGACAATTGTATGCGGAATCTCGCTTCTTGTGGCGATTGTGTCTGCGTATGTGATTATGAAGGAAGCACTTTTTGGAAATCTTTCCGGAGTAGTGGAACTCGTAGGCCCTGCCCTAAATGCGGAACTGATCGTAATCTCGCTCTTAAATGTTTTCCTGCTGGCGTTCGAAATCTACCGAATGATCACGGAGAAAACCGGAGTACATCCCGGCTTCGCATTGGCAGTTACCACCATGTATGTGTGCGCAGGATATCGGGATATATTATGTCGCCTGGACATCCCGGAAGAATTGGTGCAAATACTCAATGTTCATACAGGCGTCTATCTTGTGGAGGGACTGATATGCATTGGGGTGCTGATATATTTCCGGAAGCGAGGTAAGAAAAAAGAGGAAGATCGGTAAATTGAAAGTTAGCAAGTTCTCAAAAATTCTACTATTTATACCAAAAACAGCCAAAATAGAAGAAAAATGCATCTATAAATAAGGCCATTCTTGAAAAAACATTGTTTTTGCGCTGAATGGTGGAATATAATTCTAAAAAAGCGAAATTGTCCACTATTTTGTCCGATTATGTCTTAAATAGTGGAATTGAATATAGGCAACAAAAAAGACAGTGCGACTATATTTTCGTAACTTTCAATTTACAAAAAACACCCCGGTCATAGACCGGGGTGTCTCATTTCACATTGTAAACGAATGCAAATAATTAAGCCAGAGGGAACTTGAAGTATCTCTTAGCGTTGTTATAAGAGATATCGGTTACGATCTCGGACAGAGTATCGTAATCAGCAGGGAATTCACCGCTCTCTACCCAGTTACCGATCAGGTTGCACAGGATACGACGGAAGTACTCATGTCTGGTGTAGGACAGGAAGCTTCTGGAGTCGGTCAGCATTCCAACGAATCCGGACAGGTTGCCCAGGTTAGCAAGGGAGATCATCTGATCCTGCATGCCGGTCTTGTGATCATTGAACCACCATGCGCGGCCCTGCTGGATCTTGGCAACAGCGGTGGAATCCTGGAAGCATCCGAGAATCGTGCCGATCGCCTGGTTGTCGTTGGGGTTCAGACTGTAGATGACAGTTCTGGGAAGCTCATCGGTCATGATCAGAGCGTTCAGGAAATCAGCCATCTGTGCGGAAGGAGCGTAGTTGTTGATGCAGTCATAACCGGTATCGGGACCCAGCTTCTCATACATCAGAGTATTATTGTCACGCTTACAGCCATAGCGCAGCTGCATAGCCCAGTCAAGCTTGTGATACTCTTTGCCGACGAACAGCATGAATGCAGTCTTGAACTTCAGCTCCTCTTCCTTGGTCAGAACCATCTTGTTCAGTCTCTTTAAGAAGATTGCTTCCAGCTCGTCATCGGTAGCGGGATAGTACATTACATACTCTAAAGCGTGGTCGGATACGTTACAGCCCATGGATGCGAAGAACGCCATACGGTTTTTCAAAGCTTCCTTCAGACTTGCAAAGGAATTGATCTCAACACCGGAAGCTGCGGACAGCTTATCCAGATAATCAAGATACTCGGGCTTCTCGATGTTCATAGCCTTGTCAGGTCTCCAGGCGGGCAGAACCTTTACATCAAAGCTGTCGTCCTCAGCCAGCTTCTTGTGCCACTCCAGAGAATCGATAGGATCATCGGTGGTACAGATCAGAGTTACATTGCTCTGCTTGATCAGGTTACGAACGCTCATGGAAGGCTGCTTCAGCTTCTCGTTGCACAGGTTCCATACTTCATCAGCGGTCTTCTTGTTCAGAACGCCGGTGTAACCGAAGTATCTCTGCAGCTCCAGGTGGCTCCAGTGGAATAAGGGGTTACCGATTGCCTTGCCCAGGCACTCAGCCCACTTACAGAACTTCTCGTAATCGGAAGCATCACCGGTGATATACTTCTCGTCAACACCGCAGGAACGCATGAAACGCCACTTATAGTGGTCGCCGCCCAGCCATACCTGAGTGATATTGTCGAACTGACGATCCTCAGCGATCTCCTTGGGATTGATATGACAATGGTAGTCCAGAATCGGTGTTTTTTCTGCGTAGTCGTGGAACAGCTTCTTGGCTGTCTCGGTCTCTAACAGAAAGTCTTTGTCCATAAATGCTTTCATTTTGAAATCCTCCGTCAAAATATTGGTCAGATCCTTAAAAGGATCCGGCGACTGTTGTAATAAAATATATACTAAGGGGTATTTTCAGCCACCCCAGTGCTGTCATTGGTTATCTCGTCGTACCGCGCTTCACCAGTTCTCCGGAGAAAACGGTCTTCTTCGGCATTTCGCTTCCGCCCAATACACCCATCAGCGTCGTGATCAGGTGCTGGCACAGCGTTTCCAGCTTATTATCAATACTGGTCAGTTCCGGATCGCAGCAATTTACCAGCATGGAATTATTGTAGCCGATGATGGACAGATCCTCCGGAACCCGGAGCTTCATCTCACGGCCGTACTTCAGGGCGCCCAGTGCCAGAGAGTCATCTGCCGCAATGACACCGTGGAATGTGATTCCCTTTGCGTGAAGCTTGAGCAGCTGATCGGCCATGGCGGGAATATCCTCATGAGATCCCTGATAGAGCTGCAAGAAGCTTCCGTTGGTCAGCAGTCCTTTTTCCTCCATGGCGGCGCGGTAACCGGCCAGCTTTTTCTTGCCGCTGTAGGATGTGGAGTTGTAGAAATACAGAATATCTTCCACACCGGAGCGGATCATCTCCATGGTGGCATCGTACATGGAAGTAAAATCATCCGATACAATGCTGTAGACATTGGGAGCATCCATGGCTGCGTTTAACAGCATCACGGGCACCTGTCCGGCGGCATCGAGGATGTATTTGTTGTCCTCTTCCTTCTCGTAGATAAAATTAGAACCTACTAATATAATGCCGTCTACTTTTTTAGTGATCAGAAGGTTCATGGAGCTTGCCTTGGTCGCCAGGTCGTAACCGGTACAGCACAGGATGCTGTCATAGCCGTTGGCACGGAGCTTCTGCTCAATATAGTAGATCGCCTTGGCAAGGTACGGATCCGAACTGTCGGCACACATGATACCGATGGTCTTCATGGTGTTGAGACCCAATCCCCTGGCAAATGCATTGGGAGTGTACTCATACTGGTTGATCACATCCAGTACTTTTTTCTTGGTTTTCTCGCTTACATTGTTGCTTCCGTTGAGCACGCGGGAAACAGTAGCAATAGAGACACCGGCCTTCTCAGAAATATCGTAAATTGTCATCTGTGGCTTCCTCTCTGCTTCTATGTAACAGTGTGTAACAAGCTATGTAAGAAAAATGTAAGTAGTTACATAAAAAGCTATATCTGAATTATAACGAAAGACTTCTCTTTTTTCAAGATGCTTTTTCAACTTCTCTTATGCCAAAAAATTATCAAAGTGAAATATTGCTGATAAAATCGGTAGTTTCATGAAAATGAAACTTTCTGTTTTTGGTGATTGACGAAACCATTTTTTTGAAGTAAAATGAATCATGAAAGTACTTACATAAACTTCCTACAATTTAGAAACAAAGACAATGCCCCGGGCGGTGTAACAGATACGTTCGTAAGGCGTGCCGGGGAAAGTAAGTGCAGGTAATAGAGTGCCGTAAGACGGTGCAGATAGGATACGCTGAGCGTAGAATGGAGGACAAAATGGATATCTTAAACAAGGCAAAGACCGGTAAAAAGGAAAGACCTATCAAAGTGGTACAGTTCGGTGAGGGTAATTTCTTACGTGGATTCGTAGATTACATGATCGACATCGCTAACGAGCAGGGCAAGTTCGACGGAGACATCGTTCTGATCAAGCCCATCGAGTTCGGTAATCTGGAAATGTTCCACAAGCAGGACTGCCAGTACACTGTATCTCTTCGCGGTAATGTAAACGGTGAAGCCAAGATCATCAATAGAATCGTAACCAGCGTTGCAGACGCTGTTGATACTTATACCGAATATGACAAGTACATGGGACTTGCCGAGATCGATACTTTACGTTACGTTGTATCCAATACCACCGAGGCAGGTATCGTATATGATGATACCGATAAGTTCGAGCTGAATCCCCCCAAGACTTTCCCCGGCAAGCTGACCAAGTTCTTATATCACAGATTTGAGACCTTCAAGGGCGATATGAGCAAGGGTCTGGTAATGCTTCCCGTAGAGCTGATCGATGACAACGGTATTATGCTGAAAAAGTGCGTAATGCAGCTGATCGAGCTGTGGGGCCTGGGCGACGAGTTCAAGAAATGGGTAGATGAGGCCTGCGTATTCACCTCTACTCTGGTTGACCGTATCATCACAGGTTATCCCCGTGCTACCGAGCAGGAAGAGTGGGAGAAGCTTGGTTACGAAGATCACATCATGGTAACCGGTGAGCCGTTCGCTCTGTGGGTCATCGAGTCCGCAAAAGATATCAGCAAGGAGTTCCCTCTTCCCGATGCAGGACTTCCCGTTATCTTCACTGATAACCAGAAGCCTTACAAGCAGAGAAAGGTTCGTATCCTGAACGGTGCACATACCTCTTTCGTACTGGCTTCTTATCTGTGCGGCAACGATATCGTAAGAGAGTCCATGCATGATGATGACATCCGTAACTTCATGCTGAAGACCATCTATGATGAAGTAATCCCTACTCTGTCTCTGCCCGAGGATGAACTGAAGCAGTTCGCAGGTGAGGTTGTAAACCGTTTCGACAATCCTTATGTAGACCATGCACTGCTTGCTATCTCCTTAAACTCCGTATCCAAGTGGAGAGCAAGATGTATGCCCAGCCTGCTTGGCTATGTAGAGAAGACCGGCAAGCTTCCCGCTCATCTGACCTTCTCCATCGCAGCACTGATGGCATTCTATACCGGTACCGAGATCCGCGATAAGGCTCTGATCGGTCACAGAAACGGTCAGGAATACAACATCATGGATGACAAGGCAGTTCTGGAGTTCTTCGCAGCTAACTGCGAGAAGGATACACAGACATTCGTAACCGCATTCTTAGGCAACGAGAACTTCTTCGGCCAGGATCTGAACAAGGTTCCCGGACTTACCGATGCAGTTGTAGCATACCTGGATGATATCAAGGCAAATGGCATGAGGGCAGCATTATGCAAGATTTCTTAAAAATTAATGACAATGATAATGTAGTCGTAGCATTAAATACGATTCCTGCCGGTGAGCAGATCACAGTCTCTGTAGGTGACGGTTCTAAGACCGTTACCGCCAGAGAGGAGATCCCTGCAGGACATAAGATGGCGATTTTTGATATTCCCGAAGGCGGCGAAGTCATCAAATACGGTTACCGTATCGGCAATGCAAAAGAGAACATCACAGAAGGCAGCTGGATCCATACTCATAATGTAAAGACAGCTCTGGGCGATCTGCTGGAGTACACTTACAACCCCACCCCCGTAGAGGAGAAGAAGACGGAAGATGTGACTTTCATGGGCTTCAATCGTCCGGACGGCAAAGTAGGCGTTCGTAACGAGATCTGGGTCATCCCTACTGTCGGCTGTGTCAATAACGTGGCAACCGCCATCGCAAAGCAGGCAAACGCTTTCGTAAAGGGCAGCGTGGAAGAGGTTATTGCATTCCCTCATCCCTACGGATGTTCCCAGATGGGTGATGACCAGGAGCATACCCGTAAGATTCTGGCAGACCTGATCAACCATCCCAATGCAGGCGGTGTTCTGGTACTGGGACTGGGCTGTGAGAACAGCAATATTGATGTATTAAAGCCTTATATCGGCGATTATGATGAGAACCGTGTGAAATTCCTGGTATGTCAGGAGCATGAAGATGAGATCGCAGATTCCGTAGAGGTTATCAAGGGTCTGATCGATTATGCTTCCAAGTTCGAGAGAGAGCCCATCAGCGTCAGCAAGCTGGTGATCGGTATGAAGTGCGGCGGCAGTGACGGACTGTCCGGTATTACCGCCAATCCTCTGGTAGGACGTTTCTCCGATCTGCTGATCTCCAAGGGTGGTACGACCATTCTGACCGAGGTTCCCGAGATGTTCGGTGCAGAGACGATCCTGATGAACCGTTGTGCAAATGAGGAACTGTTCCACCAGACCGTAGATCTGATCAATGACTTCAAGAACTACTTCAAGAGTCACAACCAGACGATCTACGAGAATCCTTCTCCGGGTAATAAAAAGGGCGGTATCTCCACACTGGAGGACAAGTCCTTAGGATGTACCCAGAAGTCCGGAAGTGCTCTGGTCAAGGGCGTATTGCAGTACGGCGATACGGTGAAGACTCCGGGACTGAACCTTTTGTCCGCACCGGGCAACGACCTGGTAGCAGCTACCGCACTGGCAGCCGCAGGAGCACATATCGTATTGTTTACCACAGGACGCGGAACACCTTTTGCTTCCCCGGTTCCTACCATGAAGATCGCTACCAACTCCCGTCTGGCAGGCAAGAAGTCCAACTGGATCGACTTCAATGCAGGCGTACTGGTAGAGGATAAGACCATGGAAGAAGAGACCAAGGCACTGTTTGATCTGGTAGTGGAGACCGCTTCCGGCAAGCAGGTATGCAGCGAAGCAGCAGGCTTCCATGATATGGCTATTTTCAAACAGGGTGTAACTCTGTAAGTAATAAGTAAGAAACGGCGTTCTTTTGTTACACATTGTGCAGGAGGACGCCGCTTTTGATAGGAGGATATATGACAGCACAGGAAATCAAGGCACTTCCCCGTACAACGGAAGGAATCTTTGACTTAAAAAAAGTGCAGACGGATGTGGGACTGCAGAATATCTATCAGGCTGCGGACAGAATCTATCCCGTATATGCGGCATTTGAGACCACAGAGAATAAAAAAGAAGGCTATCCGGATATCATGGCGCAGATGCGTATACTGAAGCAGCATGTGCAGGGAGAATTTACCGCGGAAAACGGCGCTTTCTATACCGCGGCAATGCTGCATACGGTAGAGCAGATCAGCCCGGAAATCTATGAAAATTACAGAGAACTTCTGGACGATTTTCGTGAGGCGGTAAAACGTATGCTGGAACAGTATTACGATGCAAACACGAAAAAGTTTGCCATGAATGACACGGAAAGAGAAGTATTTTGCGAAGCGGTGAGAAAAGCATGTGCAGAGTATTTACTGTTGACTGAAAAATATCAGATGTGCTGCTAGTGAATGTACCTATTTTCGTTAGAAAACGAGATCTGAATCGTTATGATAGTTTCAGACAGAAATGAAAGGAAACAACACATGGAAATCAACCATATCATGCATACTGCCCGCAGCGCGACCATAGAGATCGCGGACGGCGGCAGATATTTTACAAAACAGCCCGTGGAATTACGCATTGACGGTGAAACAGTGATGACCACGGACAAGACCATTACTTCTCTGTATGGCCTCAGGCCGGATCGGAAATACATGGTAGAAGCTTATGTAAACGGAGAAAAACAGGGCGAAGTCTCTTTCAAGACAGATTACGAATATGTAACCCTGGATGTGACCAGATTCGGCGCCAAGGGTGACGGCGAGCATGACGATACGCACTTTATCCAGGCAGCCATCATGGCATGCCCTGCAAGCAGCAGAGTCTATTTCCCGGCAGGAACTTACCGTATCACCAGTCTGTTCCTGAAGAGCCATATCCGCATCGAACTGGCGGAAGGCGCGGAACTGAAAGCATTTACCGACAGAGAAAAATTCCCTACATTCCCCGGTATGATACAGAGCTATGATGAGACCGACGAGTATAATCTCGGTACCTGGGAAGGCAACCCGTTACCCATGTTTTCCGGCATTATCTGCGGTATCGGCGCAGAGGACGTGGTGATCTACGGACAGGGTAAGATCAACGGCAACGCTTCCAAAGAGAACTGGTGGAAGAATCCCAAGGTCATGAACATTGCGTTCCGTCCGAGACTGTTTTTCATCAGCGGATGTAAAAATGTGACACTGCAGGGCGTGACATTCTGCAATTCCCCTTCCTGGACACTGCATCCGTATTTCAGCAACGATCTGAAATTCATCGGCGTAACGGTACAGAATCCCAGTGATTCCCCGAATACCGACGGACTGGATCCGGAATCCTGCAAAAATGTGGAGATCCTGGGCGTACGTTTCTCTCTGGGAGACGACTGTATCGCCGTCAAGAGCGGCAAGATCTACATGGGCAAAAAGCACAAGACCCCTTCCGAAAATATCCATATCCGTCAGTGCCTGATGGAGAACGGTCACGGTGCGGTAACTTTAGGCAGTGAAATGGCAGGCGGTGTGGTAAATCTGACGGTGGAAGATTGTATTTTCCGTCATACCGACAGAGGACTGCGTATCAAGACCCGCCGTGGCAGAGGTAAGGACGCAATCTTAAGCAACATCATTTTCCGGAACCTGACACTGGAGCATGTCATGACGCCCCTCGTGGTGAACTGCTTCTATTTCTGCGATCCCGACGGCAAGACGACATATGTACAGTCCAGAGACGCATACCCTGTGGATGACAGAACCCCTCAGGTGAAGAAGATGGTATTCGAAAATATGGAATGCACCGATTGCCATGTGGCAGCAGCTTATTTTGACGGACTTCCCGAGCAGAAGATCGAAGAAATCTATATGAAGGATATCTCCATCAGCTATGCGGAAGATGCAAAATGCGATGTACCCGCCATGTCCGAAGGCGTGGAGAAGAGCAGCAGACGCGGTCTGTTTGCAAGAAATGTTGCAAAACTGACGTTAGATAATGTAAAGATCGAAGGACAGGCCGGAGAGGCTTACGAACTGGAAGGCGTGGACGAACTGATCCGCCGGTAGGAGGAAAACGATGCAGTTAGGAATAAGATTACATGATACGAAAAAGCTCCCTTTCGAGGAGCGCATTGCCAATGTGCATGAACTGGGATTTACCTGCGGACATCTGGCACCGGGAAAAGTGATTACCGAGTTCCCGACGACAGACGAAGCGCTGACTCCGGGACTTGCCCTGTATATGAAAAATGTATTTGCCAAAAATCACGTGGATGTTGCGGTGCTGGGATGCTACTTGAACCTTGCAAATCCGAATCCGGAACAGCTGGCCAAGATCACACACCGATATATGGCGCATATCCGCTTTGCCTCCTGGCTTGGATGCGGCGTCGTGGGAACCGAGACCGGCGCCCCCAACGAGACCTATACCGCAGTACCCGAGTGCCACGGCGAAGAAGCACTGCAGACCTTTATCACCAATCTGCGCCCCGTTGTAAAATACGCAGAACAGATGGGCGTCGTACTGGCCATCGAACCGGTATGGAAGCATATCGTGTATGATCCGAAGAGAGCCAGAAGAGTACTGGATGAGATCGCATCTCCCAATCTGCAGATCATCCTGGACCCTGTGAATCTGCTGGATTACTGCAACTACAAGGATCAGGTGGCAATCGTGGACGAGGCAATCGCTCTGTTGGGTGAGGATGTTGCTATGGTACACCTGAAGGATTTCATCCCCGAGGACGGGAAGCTGAGATCCGTAGGCTGCGGACTGGGTCAGATGGATTATACTTCCGTATTGAAATTCATGAAGGAGCGCAAGCCCTTTATCCATGCGACACTGGAAGACACCACGCCGGAAAATAATGTGCAGGTGAAAAATTTTATTCAGGGACTCTATGACAATCTGTAAAGATATGTTATACTCTTACGAGAGTATTCCCAGTAAAATAGTAGGAACAATAGAAGTAATTGCGAGAGGACACATGGGAGGCTTAGAATCCCGTGTGTTCTTTTTCGTGCATAATATTTAGAAGAAAAGGATTGCACACATATGTTAAACGAATTTTCCAGAACTGAATTATTGATCGGCAAGGAGGCAATGCAGCGCCTGTACGGAGCCAGAGTGGCGGTATTCGGTATCGGCGGTGTCGGCGGTTATGTAGTGGAAGCCCTGGCGCGCAGCGGTGTCGGTGCATTTGATCTCGTGGACGACGACAAAGTATGTCTGACCAACATCAACCGGCAGATCATTGCCACCCGGAAGACCATCGGTAAATACAAAGTGGATGTCTGCGAGGAACGGATCCATTCTATCAACCCGGAGGCAAAGGTGACGGTGCACAAGTGCTTCTACCTGCCGGAGACAGCGGATCAGTTCGACTTTTCACAATATGATTATGTCGTGGATGCGGTGGATACCGTGACGGCGAAACTGGAGATCATCATGCAGGCGAAGGCAGCGGGCGTTCCCGTCATCAGCTGCATGGGCGCCGGCAACAAGCTGGATCCGACCCAGTTCCATGTGGCAGATATTTACAAGACGACCATGTGCCCGTTGGCCAAAGTCATGCGCAGAGAGTTGAAAAAGCGCGGTGTGAAGAAACTGAAAGTGGTATATTCCACCGAAGCTTCCGTAAAGCCTCTGGAAAACATGGAAAACAGCTGCAGGACCGGATGCGTATGCCCTCCCGGCACGAAACATAAATGTACCGACCGCAGAGCGATTCCGGGAAGTATTTCTTTTGTTCCGTCTGTGGCGGGACTGATCCTGGCAGGGGAAGTGATCAAGGATCTCATTGCGGAAAAATAGGGTACCATACAACAATTGCACAAAAATGTCACAAATTGAAAAATTCAGTTGAGTCGAAGAAAATGGTGCGGTATAATTCTTGTATAAAAAACGGCTATTACAAGGGTACAAAGGAGGTTGCTTTATCCATGGCAGAAGTAAAACAGGGACAGGCAGAAGGGGAAAACGGGACTGCATTAGGCGGAATCAGTGATTTAAAGGGGAAAAAGGGAGCGAATATGGTTGTCAAGATCCTGGCGATCGTACTTGTTCCGCTGGTTGCGATTGCAGTGATCGCCATTATGGCACTGAATTCTGCAGGCAGCAGAATTTCCGATGAAATGATGAAACATGAACTGACAGCTACGGAATATGCGCTGGAGATGAGCCTCAGTAATTCCGCACCGGGAGATTTCAAGTACGAGGGCGGAGCGCTGTATAAGGGCGAGCTGAACCTTACGGACAATAAACAGGTGCTGGATGCTTTCCGTGAGAATGCCGGCGTGGATGTGGCATTATTCTGGGGGAAAGACCTTGCAGTGTCGAACCTTTCGGAAGACGGTGTCACCCTGGGTGAGAACGTATCCTCCAAGGTACTGGGCGGAGAAAGCTATTTCACCAATTCCATAAAGTTAGGCAGGACAAGCTACTATGCTTATCTGGCTCCGTTAAAGAATACAGACGGATCGGTAGTCGGCATCCTGGCTATGTGTATTCCCGCAAGTGAAGTAAAGGATATTTACAGCGGTATCGTATCCGGCAGAGCTGCCATTATTTTAGTACTGGTAGCAGTGTTCTGCGTGTCTTCCTTTATTGTGGTAGGTCTGATCTCCAAGGCTCTGTTGGGCGTTGTGGGCAATCTGGACCGGATCGCGGAAGGCAAACTGAACTTCAGGGTACCGGAGAAATTATTGAACCGCAGTGATGAAGTCGGTAAGAGTGCGAGAGCGGTATATTCCGTAGTGACCGGATTCTCCAGGATCATTACAGATATTCATAATTCCATGAAGGATATGAATGAGTTTACCGGTACTTTTACCAGCAATTTTGACAGTATCGGACAGTCGATCTCTTCCGTGAATACAGCGGTGAACGAGATCGCGCAGGGCGCAACCACACAGGCTGCGGACACCCAGAGAGTCAGCGAGAGCATGAACGACATGAGCAATGCCCTGAACCGTACGGCAGACAGTGTAAATGCACTGAGCAGCAGCGCTGCCAACATGAAGGAAAGCAACGCAACCGTAGACAGCACCCTGAAGGAACTGCTGGAGATCAGCTCTCATACACAGAAGTCCGTGGATCAGGTGCAGGAGCAGACCAATATCACCAACGAATCCGCACAGGCCATTCAGGCAGCTACCGATATCATTGCAGGTATTGCGAACCAGACCAACCTGTTATCCTTAAATGCCAGCATCGAAGCGGCAAGAGCCGGAGAAATGGGCAGAGGATTTGCAGTTGTGGCAGAAGAAATCCGTGGTCTGGCAGACCAGTCCAAGGAATCTGCGGATAAGATCCGCGGTATCGTGGAGAACCTGATCAGCAATTCCAACCAGAGCGTAGAGATCATGAACGGTGTGGTAGGCGAGATCCATCAGCAGAACGAGAAACTGGGTACGACCCTGAATGTCTTCAGTACTTTGAACCGGGAGGTTCAGAAGGTAGTAGGCGAGATCAATGTGATCTCCGGCGAGCTGGATCATATCGAAAGCTACAAGACCGATGTAGTAGAGAAAATCGACGGTCTGACCGAGATCTCCCAGAACAATGCGGCAAGCACTGAGGAGACTGCGGCTACCATGGATCAGCTGGCTGAGATCGTGGAAGAGTGCAGACAGGCTACGGGTCAGTTGACTGTGATCGCAGAAGAACTGACCGCCAATGCGAAGAAGTTCCAGATCTAGGATAAACAGGATATCTGTGATCCCGGCATGACGGCGGGATGACAGGATTTTAGAATGTAAGAGCAAAGGGGCACGGTTACAGGAAACTGTAGCGGTGCCTTTTCCATGGCAGAGTAAATAATGGCAGAGTAAATAGAGGAAAGGAATAGAACAGCATGAGTACGATAGAAAAACACGACATGACCAGAGGAAAGATACTATTACCGTTAGTATCTTTTACGATTCCCCTGGTACTGGGGAATCTGTTTCAGCTGACTTATAATGCGGCGGATTCCGTCATCGTGGGAAAATATGTGGGAGAGCAGGCACTGGCGGCAGTGGGAACTTCCACACCGATCATGAACATTGCGATCCTGCTGATCAGTGGGATGTGCATGGGCGCCAGTGTGCTCATGAGTTCCCAGTACGGCGCAAAAGATTACGATACCCTGTCAAAACAGATCAGTACTACAATGCTGGCGGGCTGCGGATTCTCTGTTGTATTTTCTCTGCTGATGCTTCTGCTTGCCACACCGGTGCTTCGGCTGATCCGGGTGCCGGAGGCAGCGATCCCGGAGGCGGCAAGCTACTTAAGGATCATTTTTCTGGGACTGATCTTTACCTTTATGTATAATTTCCTGGCGAATACCATGCGGGCGCTGGGAGACAGCAAGACACCGCTGTATTTTCTGGTGACCAGTGCTTTTTTGAATATTTTCGGGGATCTGTTTTTTGTCGTGGTACTGCGTTGGGGCGTAGCGGGAAGCGCCATTGCCACAGTCTGCAGCGAAGGACTGTGCTGCCTCCTGTGCGGCATTTATATTAAGAAAAAGATCCCGTTATTATGTCTCGGAAAGAAGTGGTGGGTGTTTGATAAGAGTCTGCTGGGCAGGACAGTGAGTTACGGCAGTACCAGCGCCATGCAGCAGGTATGCTTACAGCTGGGCAAGCTGATCATCCAGTCTGTCGTCAATACACAGGGTGTGGCAGTCATGGCAGCGTTTACGGCGGTAAACCGTGTGGATGATTTTGCTTACACACCGCAGCAGAATATCGGACATGCCATGACGACCTTCCTGGCTCAGAATAAGGGTGCGGGACACAAAGAACGGATGAAAAAAGGATTCCAGACAGGCCTTTTGATCGAACTGGTCTATTCCGTCGGGTTGTTCTGCGTGATCGGCGGACTGGCACCGCAGATCATGAATTTATTCGCAGAAGACGGGGATGCACAGGTGGTATCTCTGGGTATCAGTTATCTGCATCTGATCTCCTGGATGTATATCTTACCGGCCCTGACCAACGGCATCCAGGGATTTTTCCGCGGCATCGGAGACCTGAAGGTGACATTGTACAGCACATTTATGAATATGTTCGGCAGGGTAGTGGCAGTATTTATAATGATCCGGATGCTGCAGATGGATTTTGCCACCCTGGCATGGGCGAACATGATCGGCTGGATCGTGATGCTTTTGTTCGAAGTGCCGTTGTTAGTGAAGTCGATCCGGGGCGGAGAATGCGGATAAGAGCGAAATCCGGGAATATACAACTTGTTAGCAGAAGCATACAAGTTGTAAAATAAGAATATCAAATTGTAGATATTTACAGGAGGTATTCTTATGTTACAGACAAAAAACTATCAATTCTGGTTCTGCACGGGATCACAGGACTTGTATGGGGACGAGTGCCTGGCGAAAGTAGCGGAGCATTCCCACAAGATCGTGGATGCACTGAATGCATCCGGTGTACTGCCCTATGAAGTGGTATGGAAGCCGACCCTGATCACCAACGAGCTGATCCGCCGTACCTTTAACGAGGCGAATCTGGATGAAAACTGTGCAGGCGTTATTACCTGGATGCATACCTTTTCTCCGGCCAAATCCTGGATCCTCGGACTTCAGGAATACCGCAAACCACTGCTGCATTTCCATACCCAGTTCAACGAAGAACTGCCCTATGACACCATCGACATGGATTTCATGAATGAGAACCAGTCCGCCCACGGCGACAGAGAGTACGGTCATATCGTGACCCGGATGCGCATGGAACGCAAGATCGTCGTAGGCCACTGGTCCGATCCGGTGGTACAGGGCAAAATCGCTTCCTGGATGCGTACCGCAGTAGGCGTTGTGGAGAGCAGCCATATCCGCGTTATGCGTGTGGCAGACAACATGCGCAACGTAGCGGTTACCGAAGGTGACAAGGTAGAAGCACAGATCAAGTTCGGCTGGGAAGTGGATGCTTATCCCGTGAATGAGATCGCTGAGAGTGTAGACGCAGTATCCGGATCCGATGTCAATGCCCTCGTGGATGAATATTATGAAAAATACAATATATTACTGGAAGGAAGAGACCCTGAAGAGTTCCGGAAACATGTGGCTGTACAGGCACAGATCGAACTGGGATTTGAGCGTTTCCTGACAGAGAAAAATTATCAGGCCATCGTTACCCATTTTGGAGATCTCGGCGCATTGAAACAGCTCCCCGGACTGGCTATCCAGAGACTGATGGAGAAGGGCTACGGCTTCGGCGCGGAAGGTGACTGGAAGGTAGCAGCCATGGTACGCCTGATGAAGATCATGACCCGGGGAATGAAAGACGCCAAGGGTACATCCATGCTGGAAGACTACACCTATAACCTGGTCAAGGGAAAAGAAGGAATTCTGGAGGCACATATGCTGGAGATCTGTCCTACGATCGCGGACGGACCTGTCAGCATCAAGTGTCAGCCACTGTCCATGGGAGACAGAGAAGACCCCGCAAGACTGGTATTTACTTCCAAGGAAGGACATGGTATTGCTACTTCCCTCATCGACCTTGGCAACCGCTTCCGCCTGATCATCAATGATGTCAACTGCAAGAAGGTGGAGAAGCCCATGCCGAAGCTTCCTGTTGCTACGAACTTCTGGACACCGGAACCCGACATGTACACCGGTGCGGAAGCATGGATCCTGGCAGGCGGAGCACATCATACCGCCTTCACCTACGATCTGACTGCAGAACAGATGGGTGACTGGGCAGCCATGATGGGCATTGAGGCTGTTTACATCGACAAGGATACCAAGATCCGTGACCTGAAGAGAGACCTGATGCTGGGAGAAGTATTTTACCGCTAAAGCCGATTGTGATATAATGAGCGCAGGCAATGAGCAGTGCGGACACGCGTATTACGCAATATGACTGCTTGCAGGCAATATTGTGTAATATGTGGGGACGATAGGGCGAAGCCCGGACATCCCGGGAACACAACGTGTTTCCGGGATGCACTGTGAGCTTAGGAGAATACGGCAGGTAAAAGAGGGGTCACGTAATATGTTAAAAGTTTTTTTGGTAGAGGATGAGTTTGTCATCCGCGAAGGAATTAAAAACAATATAGACTGGAAGGCTCATGGGTATGAGTTCTGTGGGGAGGCCGGCGACGGAGAACTGGCCTACCCCATGATTCAGAAATTACGTCCGGATATCGTGATCACCGATATCCGGATGCCCTTTATGGACGGACTGGAATTAAGCCGCCTGATCCGTAAGGAGCTTCCGGATACAGAGATCATCATTCTGTCCGGCTATCAGGAATTTGAATACGCCAAAGAAGCCATCAAACTGGGCGTGGCCCAGTATCTGTCAAAGCCTATCAACGGGGAAGAACTTGTAGCGGAGCTGGATGAACTTTCCGCCAGGATCGAAGAAAAAAGAAGAGCACTGCAGATCCGGGAGAGATACCAGAAGGAGATGGAAGAAAACTCCCTCAGAGAGCGGAAAAAACTGTTTCAGGAGCTGGTCACCGGTGAAAACACAGTGGCAGAGCTGCTGGAAGCGGCAGAGAGACTGGAAATCGATCTGTCGGCTCCCTGGTACAATATTATCCTGTTTAAGACACAGTCGCTTCGACACGCACAGGACGAATATTCGGGCAGCCTGATCCGCATAGAGCAGGAACTGCGCAATCTGGAAGATGGCAAAACGGTGATCGCCTTTGACCGGAACCTGGAGGGAAAAGCTTTTTTGCTTAAGGCGGATTCCGAAGAGCAGCTGTTGCTTTTACAACAGGAATATATCGGGAAAATCGAAGACATTATGGAAGGATATGAACATGTCCGCTATTTCGGCGGTATCGGCAGACCGGTGAACCGTCTGCGGGAACTTCCGGTCTCCTTCGAACAGGCAAGTCATGCTTTTGCACACAGATATCTGGTGCAGGACAGCAGGATCCTCGACAGCGGACGGCTGGCACAGGAATCAGAAAAAGAAGATACCTTTGATATCAAGGAAGTCAACCCCAAGCAGGTCGACCGCACCAGAATCCAAGAATTCTTAAAACAGGGAGACCGGGAGGAAGTTGTCTACTTTGTAGAGGAATTTTTCCAGGATCTGAGCAATAAAGCACTGCAGTCCAACATTTTCAGACAGTATATCACGATGGATGCATATTTCTGCGTGGCGGATTTTATGGAAGGTTTTCAGACGGATGCAGAGGAACCGGAGACACCCAACCAGGATGAAAAGACCTTACAGGACAGCGAGAGTGCCATCGGCTATATTATCAGGATCCTGGAAAAAGCGCTGGAAGTGCGGGACAGGGCCGCGAGCAGCCGTTACGACGATGTGGTGGATCAGGTGATGAAATACATTGACGAAAACTATGCGGATGAGGAGCTTTCCCTGAACCTGCTGGCTTCCCATGTGAATTTCTCCCCCAATCATCTGAGCATGATCTTCAGCCAGCAGACAGGGCAGAGTTTCATCAAATACCTGACGGATTACCGTATGAACAAAGCAAAAGAGCTTTTACGCTGTACCGGTAAACGCAGCAGCCTGATCAGCCAGGAGGTGGGATATAAGGATCCTCATTACTTCTCTTATCTGTTCAAAAAGACCCAGGGAATGACTCCTACCCAGTACCGGGGAGGGAACAATTAGTCACTGCGCGGAAGAAAATTAGTGTGAAAAAGGCATGATGATTTTATGAGAAAAAAGATAAAAGAAATTTACGATCATTCGACACTGGTGGCAAAGATAAGATACTCTTATCTTTGCCTTCTGGTGCCTTTTGTATTATTTCTCATCTTTTGCTTCTATAATCTGTGGAACAATAACCGCAGATATGAGGATATGATCAATTCCTCCGTTATGGCGAGCCAGTTCAGCCTGGATTTCCGGAAGGATTTCGATTATGAGACCTATCTTCTCATTGTCGGGAACAAGACGCCGGAAGAATCCAGCCTGCATGCCATGCTGGATGAGGCTGACGAGATCGTGACCGGGCTGGAGGAACAGACAGAATCCCGGGAAAATCTCAAGCGTCTGGGCAGTGTGAAAAAATATCTGAACAATCTGGCTATTTATGTGGGACGAATCGAAGACAATATCCGTGAGGGCAACCGCTATGAAGACAATATAGAAATCTGGGAGAACGATGTACAGATTGTGACTTCGCTGGTGGGAGACACCATGTCCCAGTATATTTATTATGAGATCCGGGGACTCCAGGAGAGCAGACAGCAGTATCAGGATTTCTTTGTAAATATGATCCGGTTTTCGGTGATCGCCTTTGCGATGATACTGATGCTGTTCCTGTTCTTATCCTATTATATTCCCCTGAGTATCACACGCCCCATCAGGCGGCTGACCCAGGTGACGGATCAGGTGGCGAAGGGAGACCTGACGGTGCGGTCCGATGTGACGGGAGGCGTGGAAGCCCGGGTACTCAGCGATTCCCTGAATACCATGATCGATAAGATCAACGAACTGCTGGAACAGGTGAAGACGGAGCAGGTGAGACTGCGCAAGGCGGAATTCGAGCTGCTGCAGTCCCAGATCAATCCCCATTTCCTCTATAATACGCTGGATGCCATCGTGTGGCTGGCGGAAGCCGGAGAGCAGAAAAAGGTCGTGAGCATGGTAGGCAGTCTGTCGGACTTCTTCCGGATCTCACTGAATCAGGGGCAGGACATTCTGGATGTCAGAGACGAATTGCAGCATGTCCGCAGTTATCTGGAGATCCAGCAGATGCGCTATCAGGATATTCTGCAATATGAGATCTGTGTTCCGGAGGAGCTGAACCATTGCCGTATTCCCAAGATCACCTTACAGCCGTTAGTGGAAAATGCATTGTATCACGGCATTAAGAACAAGCGCGGCAAGGGAATGATCCGGGTCGACGGAGAACGGGACGGTGCAGACTGCATCCTGCGGATCACCGACAACGGAAGAGGAATGACCGCAGAGCGCCTGGAACAGGTACGGGAGGGCATCCGTAACCGGAATGTCCGGGAGACGGATATCTATGGTCTCTATAATGTAAATGAACGTATCCGCCTGAATTTCGGAGAGGATTACGGTATCACTATCACAAGCGTATACGGGGAAGGTACCTGCGTTACCGTGAGACTTCCCGGAGAGGAATTGTGAAAAAATTAAACCGCTATCGTAAAAAAATCAACTTTTTACGGCAGCGGTTCTTTTTTGCCATAAAAAATCCAACTTTTCCGTGAGGTATCTTCATGGTTTTTTGTCCCTATCCGTCATACAATAGGATCATCAAAGAAATAGTTCTTTGGGGAACAAAAACAAATTGGGAGGTTACACAATGAAGAAGAAAATTTTAGCAGCAGTAATGGCAGCAACCATGATCTTTAGCCTGGTGGCATGCGGCTCCTCTGATGCAGGCAGCAGCGCAGCAACCGGAAGCGCAGGCGGATCATCCTCCGGCGATCTGATCAAAGTCGGTATCATCAACAACGACCCCAACGAGTCCGGTTACCGTACCGCAAACGATAAGGATATGAAGAATACCTTTACCGCAGAAAACGGCTACGAAGCATCTTTCGCATACAGCTTAAAGAACGATGAGCAGATCACAGCAGCACAGAAGTTCATCCAGGACGGCGTTGACTACCTGCTTCTGTCCGCAGCAGATACCGCAGGCTGGGATTCCGTACTGAAGGATGCACAGGATGCAGGTATCAGAGTTATCCTCTTCGACCGTACCATTGATGCAGATGAGAGCCTGTACGAGGCATCCATCGTATCCGATATGGCAAAGGAAGGCCAGACCGCAGTTGACTGGTTAAAGAGCCAGAACTTAAGCGAATACAACATCATCCACATTCAGGGTGTTATGGGTTCCGCAGCACAGCAGGGTCGTACCGGTGCTCTGGATGACGCAGCAGCAAACGACGGCTTCAACCTGGTAACACAGCAGACCGCTGAGTGGAACGCAGAGAAAGCACAGCAGATCGTACAGTCCGTAATCGATGCAGGTACTCCTTTCAACGTAATCTATGCTGAGAACGATGATATGGCCAAGGGTGCTGTAGCAGCTCTGGATAAGGCTAATATCTCCCACGGCGTTGGCAAAGACGTCATCGTTATGGGATTTGACTGCAACAAGTGGGCTCTGGAAGAGCTGAAGGCAGGCAACTGGAACTACGATGGACAGTGCAATCCTTTCCAGGCTTCCTACATTGATGACATCATCAAGAAGCTGGAGAACGGCGAGACCATCTCCGAGAAGACCATCATCATGGATGAGAAGGGCTTCGATGCAACCACCATTACTCAGGAAGATGTAGACAACTACGGTATCTAATCCGATGTAAACGACCAGAAGCGCGGCGCATGCTAGCTCCGCGCTTCTTTTATCAAAAATATCAAAAAGATTAAGGGGTGAAACTTTTGGAAAATAACACAGTATTGGAAATGAGAAATATTCACAAAAGCTTTCCCGGTGTACGCGCTCTGAAAGGCGTGGACTTCCACCTGAACAAGGGCGAGATCCATGCGCTGATGGGTGAGAACGGTGCCGGAAAGTCAACCCTGATCAAGGTGCTGACAGGTGTCTACAGCAAGGATGAAGGCCAGATCTTCATCGACGGCAGGGACAAAGCCGTATCCATTCACTCTCCTCAGGAGGCACAGAAGCTGGGCATCAGTACCGTATATCAGGAGATCACACTCTGCCCGAATCTGTCTGTGGCAGAGAATATGTACATAGGACGTTCCAACAAGATCTATCAGAACTGGAAGAAAATGAATGCGGACGCAGACAAGATATTACAGAATCTGGATATCCCCGCGAAAGCGTCCCAACAGCTGGCAAGCTGCTCCATCGCTGTACAGCAGATGGTGGCCATTGCCAGAGCCGTAGATATGGATTGTAAAGTACTGATCCTGGATGAGCCGAC
>JBNMHS010000024.1:0-37067 GCA_050872885.1 Acetatifactor sp. | reverse complement strand
GGTCTTGGAACGCAGGTCTGTGGAGTAACCGAACATCTCAGCAAGAGGTACATAAGCCTTAACCATCTTACCGCCACCGATGTCTTCCATACCTTCTACACGACCACGACGAGAGTTCAAGTCACCGATAACATCGCCCATGTATTCCTCAGGCATGGTAACCTCAACCTTCATGATCGGCTCAAGCAGTACAGGAGCTGCCTTCTGCATTGCTTCTTTGAATGCCATGGAACCTGCGATGTGGAATGCCATCTCGGAGGAGTCGACCTCATGATAGGATCCATCGTATACGTTCGCATGAACACCCAGTACAGGGAATCCACCCAGGATACCGGCCTGAGCTGCTTCCTGAATACCTTCACCTACTGCAGGGATGTATTCCTTAGGAATAGCACCGCCGACAACGGTAGATTCGAATAACAGGGTAGGAGGATCGTTGATCAGAATGTTTGCCTTAGGATCAAATTCAAACTTCTCACAGTTAGCCTCCAGGGGCTCAAACTTAACTTTACAATGTCCGTACTGTCCACGACCACCGGACTGCTTAGCATACTTGGAATCAACTTCAACAGCCTTGGTGAACGCTTCCTTGTAAGCAACCTGAGGAGCACCTACGTTAGCTTCTACATGGAACTCACGAAGCAGACGGTCAACGATGATCTCCAGATGCAGCTCACCCATACCGGCGATAATGGTCTGACCGGTTTCCTGATTGGTATGAGCACGGAAAGTAGGATCTTCTTCTGCCAGTTTTGCAAGAGCTTCACCCATCTTGCCCTGACCTGCTTTGGTCTTAGGCTCGATAGCCAGCTCGATAACGGGCTCAGGGAACTCCATGGACTCAAGGATTACAGGGTGCTGCTCATCACAGATGGTATCACCGGTAGTGGTGAACTTGAAACCAACTGCTGCTGCGATATCACCGGAGTAAACCTTTTCCAGCTCTGCACGCTTGTTAGCATGCATCTGCAGGATACGTCCTACACGTTCCTTCTTGTCCTTAGTAGCATTGAGTACATAAGAACCGGAATTCAGAGTACCGGAATATACACGGAAGTAAGCAAGCTTACCTACGAACGGGTCAGTCATGATCTTGAATGCAAGTGCAGCGAAAGGCTCTTCATCGGAAGACTTTCTCTCTACTTCATTACCGTCAAGGTCAACACCCTTAATAGCCGGTACATCCAGAGGAGAAGGCATATACTCGATAATAGCATCCAGAAGCTTCTGAACACCCTTATTTCTGTAAGCGGTACCGCAGCATACGGGAACGGCTCTGCACTCACAGGTAGCTTTTCTCAAAGCAGCCTTCATCTCTTCAACAGAAGGAATTTCACCTTCCAGATACATCATTGTCAGATCATCATCAAGCTCACAAACTTTTTCAATGAGCTCGTCATGGTATAAAGCAGCCTCATCAGCCATATCTCCAAGATCATCGGTAACAGTGATATCGTCACCCTTCTCATCATTGTAGATATATGCTTTCATCTCGAACAGATCGATGATTCCCTTGAATTCATCTTCCTTACCGATAGGCAACTGAAGGCAGATTGCATTCTTGCCAAGTCTGGTACGGATCTGATCTACTGCTGCATAGAAGTTTGCACCAAGGATATCCATCTTATTGATGAATGCCATACGAGGTACATTGTAGGTATCAGCCTGACGCCATACGTTCTCAGACTGAGGCTCTACACCACCCTTTGCACAGAAGACACCAACGGCGCCATCCAGTACACGAAGGGAACGCTCAACTTCAATGGTGAAGTCTACGTGACCCGGGGTATCGATAATGTTGATACGATGCTCCAATGCACCGGGCATAGGTTTGGTCTCTTTTTCCAGAGTCCAGTGACAGGTTGTAGCTGCAGATGTAATGGTAATACCTCTCTCCTGCTCCTGAGCCATCCAGTCCATGGTAGCAGTACCTTCGTGAGTATCACCAATCTTGTAGTTAACGCCTGTGTAATAAAGAATACGCTCGGTGGTAGTGGTCTTACCGGCATCGATATGAGCCATAATACCGATATTTCTAGTTCTCTCTAATGGGTATTCTCTTCCAGCCAAGATTTTTTCCTCCTATCATTAATAACCAACGCACAAATTTCGAATTAGAATCTGTAATGAGCAAAAGCCTTGTTTGCTTCTGCCATCTTGTGCATGTCTTCTTTTCTCTTAACAGCAGATCCGGTATTGTTGGCTGCGTCAAGAATTTCGTTAGCAAGTCTGTCTTCCATGGTCTTCTCACTTCTCTTACGAGAGAACATGGTCAACCAACGAAGGCCCAGAGCCTGACGTCTCTCAGGTCTAACCTCGATAGGTACCTGATAGGTGGCACCACCGATACGTCTTGCTTTTACTTCCAGAACAGGCATGATGTTGTTCATAGCCTCTTCGAATACTTCCAGAGCAGGCTTGCCGCTCTTCTCTTCAACCTTAGCAAATGCTCCGTATACGATCTTCTGGGCTACACCCTTCTTGCCATCCAGCATGATGTTGTTGACAAGCTTGGTAACCACTTTGTTGTTGTATAAAGGATCTGCTAATACATCTCTTTTCTGAATATGTCCTTTACGTGGCACGGTTCTTCCCTCCTTAACAAATGTTTAACGTTAGATCATCGGTACTCACATGTGTTTCCCCAAGTGTTCGCGCTGTTATATCTGTATCACAGAATTCCAACACTTTTCTTAGTTTCGTTTTTGTGGTACAAGGATGGCGTTATACGTCATCCCGATGCCGAAGCGGCATCTCCAAAAATCCTTACGGATTTTCATCGGACTTTCCATCCGACGTTCAAAACGCCTTTGACACTAATTATTTCTTAGCGTCTTTAGGTCTCTTAGCGCCGTACTTGGAACGAGCCTGTTTTCTGTTAGCGACACCGGCGGTATCAAGGGTACCACGGATGATGTGGTATCTGGTACCGGGCAGGTCCTTAACACGACCACCACGGATCAAAACAACGCTGTGCTCCTGCAGATTGTGACCTTCACCGGGAATGTAGCTGGTAACTTCGATTCCGTTGGAAAGACGTACTCTGGCGATCTTTCTAAGAGCAGAGTTAGGCTTTTTAGGAGTTGCTGTCTTAACAGCGGTACATACACCACGCTTCTGGGGAGCAGAAACGTCTGTTGCTTTCTTGTGAAGAGAGTTGTAACCCTTCTGGAGAGCAGGTGCAGTAGACTTCTTAACAGAAGTCTGACGTCCTTTTCTTACTAACTGGTTAAATGTTGGCATTCTGTTTCACCTCTTTCTTAATAGTATAATAGACGCACCTTTTCTGGCACGCTTTAATAGTATACTTGTTTGGAATTGCGTTGTCAACTGGTTTTTCGTGAAATTTACAGGCTTTTTCCAGACTTTTTCATATATTTTGTACAAAGAAGGAGCAGCATCGTTTCCGGCACCGCTCCTTAAAGTATTTCCCATATTTTGACAATCATTCAAAACGTCTTCTGCAAATTTTGCAAAATAGCATATTACACAATTTCCTTCAGGTATCTCTCCAGCGCATCCTGCCAGGAAGGAAGTCTGTCGAATCCGTTCTCGGTCAGCTTCTCCTTGCTCATACGGCTGTTTTCCGGGCGCTTTGCCTTCGTAGGGTATTCGGATGCGGGTACGGGAGCCACATCCACTTTCATCCCTGCCCGGCGGAAGATCTCGCAGGCGAACTCGTACCAGTTGCAGATACCCTCGTTGGTCGCATGATAGATGCCGTATTTATCGGTCAGTACCATGTCTACCAGCAGTTTTGCCAGGTCATAAGTATAGGTAGGGGAACCGAACTGATCATTTACGACCGTGAGATGATCATGGGTCTTGCCCAGATTCAGCATGGTCTTGATAAAGTTCTTGCCGTTGACACCGAATACCCAGGAGATTCTCACAATAAAATATTTCTCCAGTGTATTCTGCACTGCCAGTTCACCTTCATATTTGGTCTGTCCGTATACGTTCAGCGGATGACGCTCATCATCGGGCTCCCAGGGACGGGTTCCTTCACCGTCAAACACATAATCCGTGCTGATATAGACCATTTTGCAATCTAACTTCTTACATACATTTGCAATATTCTGTGTACCGTCCGCATCGACCTTACGACA
The DNA here is from genome assembly GCA_050872885.1 of Acetatifactor sp. GTDB lineage: Bacteria > Bacillota > Clostridia > Lachnospirales > Lachnospiraceae > Acetatifactor. Next base: position 32,958 of record JBNMHS010000024.1, on the reverse strand, counting down.
GATCTCCACATTATCTTCCGCTGCATCCACTGCGGTATATGCCGCACAGTGTACCACGGCGTCCGGTGCAGCTTCTCCGATCACCTTTTCCACGCTGGCTGCATCGGTGATATCCATCTCCTGAATATCCACGCCTACAGCTTCAATGCCGCGCTTTGTAAGTTCATTTACCACATCATATCCTAACTGGCCTTTTACACCTGTTACCAAGACTTTCATAGAATGCTTTGCCTTCCTTTTCTTTCTAATTAAGAGGAGTCTCCCCATATGTAATCATGATTATATCATTCCGAACAATAATCGGCAAGGAAGAAAGCACAAAATCCGGGGCATACACCCCGGATTTCTGTTATACAGTCATATAGCTTTTTGCCGCCCGTTTGATATCTTCCACAATGCCTTCCGCCTTCCTGTCTTCCAGTTCGGACGCCTGCTTTCTGAGTTTCCAGCAGTTCCAGCCGGGGTGCGCATCCTCCCGCAGCTCAAGGATACGTTTCCGATACTTTCTGCATAAAATGATGTATACCGTCATGAGCAGAAACAGTCCGACCAGCAGCATCCCTGCAACAGTTTCACCGTAGTAGCCGCTTTTCGTCGCCTGTGCCAACGGTGTTGCTTCATCTTCAATTTGTACGATCTTATAACCTGACAGAATCACAGGTACCGAATACAGCATACCGCTCATCTCGTTTCCTCCATCATTTCTTTCTATCTATAAAGACTGTCCTCTTTTATGAAACGGTTCACATTTCTGTGATTTTTTTCAAAAAACGGCATTTTTTCAGTTTTTTCACGGTGGCATTTTTCATCGCGCAAATTTACATTTCCTACATTTTTCGTTATAATAAAATAGAATAAACCATAAGTATCGCTGTCAATAAACAATGCTTTTGCAATTAACATTATCAATTTGCAATTTTTAAGTAAGAAAGGATTCGACAATGCATAAAAAAATGCTGCAACGTATTTTCACAATAACTGCGGTCTCCTGTTGTCTGTTGTTCGGAGGCTGCGGTCAATCCGGTGTCTCACAGGATTCCGTTTCGCAACCGGCCACAGAGACAGCCATCTCTGCCGAAGCCACTACGGAGTCCTCCGACAAAATCTCTGCCGAAACCTCCTCAGAGCCTTCCTCAGAAAGTGCAGAAGCTCCCTCCGGCGAAACAGCAGATGCCGATACCAGAACGCTCACACTGTCCGTGGTCAATATGTGCGGCATTGAGATCGGTATGGTCGCCGTGATCGATCCCGTGACAGGGGAACAGGTCAATCTGGATTCCCTGTCCGACGGGGAATCGATCTCCATGGAAGCTGACTGGCCTTCCTCTGTGACCGAATTCCAGTGGGCACTTTACAATACCGATGGTGAGCTCTGTGTTGAAGGGAAAACGGATATCAGCGCCGCTAAGACTTCCGCATCACTGCTTCTGACAGGTGACGGTGATTTAGAAAAAGTGGACGAACTCTTCGAGTAAACCTGATTGCTATTTGTATCACCTAACACTTTTTTTAAATAGAATTGGGTATATCCATATTCGTGTCTATATTGCATCTACTTTTGATGCACATATAAATAAACAAGGAAGACATCAACCTGGGATTTTCCCATGTCGGTGTCTTCCTTTTTAATATTTTTCTGTAAAGTATCTGTATACACTGTATTACGTCACATCACTTTACTCAGCGTCTTCAGTGTCGTCAGCCTGCGCCTTCAGTTTCTTCTCGTTATGCTTTCTGTACATCTCGTATCCGGTTGCACCGAGGATCATTACGATCAGTAACCACCACCAGGACATCTTCGCATGCTCATCTTCCACTGCCACATCTGCAAGAGGAACAGCCTCTTCCTCGATATTAACAGCTTCTTTGGTCTCTTCCTTGTCGGAGCCTGCCTGAACGGTTTCCTGTCCGCCTGCCGGTACAGTGTCTGCAAGAGGTGCTGCTTCGTCAACGATCTGTACAACTCCGGGAGCTGCTGCCTGGTTCTGGGTCACTACGGTTGCCTGTGCAGCCGGTGCAGGGGCAAGAACCACAGGAGCTGCTACAGCTGCCACTTCACCGTTATCATCGTCGTTGTCATCATTCTCTCCGGCATCATCAGTTCCGGCACCGCCGTTATCTGTTCCGCCTTCGGTAGTTCCGGTACCGCCGTTATCTGTTCCGCCTTCCGTAGTTCCGGCTCCGCCATTATCTGTTCCGCCTTCCGTAGTTCCGGCACCACCATTGTCTGTTCCGCCTTCACCTCCGTTGGGATTCTCAGGGGTAGGTGCAGGAGTCAGACGATCAATTACCTTCTCCAGTTCATCGCCTGCCTCGTCCAGCTTCTTGTTGATATCATTCAGAGAATCTTCCGCAGCCTGTCTATTCTGCTCAGCTACCGTCAGTTTTGCTTCCAGCTCGGTCAATGCATCCAGGTTACCGGTTCTGCTCTCTTTCAGCTTCTTGATCTCATCCTTCAATGTATCTACTGCGTTCTGGGCATCTTCTACTTCTGCCTGAGCTGCCTCTGCTTCTGTCAGCAGTTTCTGATATTTCTCAGTGAGATTCTTGGCATTTTCTATAAACTGACGATATTTTTCATCCTTCTGGGTCAGGTCAATACGATTTTCATAGTAATTCAGGTTCTGGATGATCTGACCGGTCAGTACTGCCGCATCTGCATAAGTCTCGGTTGCAATTGTCTTATTTTCTTTAGACTCAGATGTTTTCTCCAGATAATCAATGGTATAGGAGTAGCTGGTGCGTGCAATTTCTTCGGTATTGGTATTTACATTGTAAATGCCGGTAGCACCGCTCTTCTTTGCCTCTGCCAGCATAGCATCCTTTAGTGCGTTCTCAGCATCCTTTGCATCCGTCTTTTCCTCTGTGGAAGCCATAACGCCTGCAACGTAACGGATGGTCGCTTTGCCAAGCTTCCAGTCATCCCAGTTTGCACTGACGAAGATACCGCCGTCTGCCTCGACAGCCTTTCTGGCTTCTTCTTCCAGCTTCTTGTTAGCAGTTTCTCCTTTGCCAAATAATGCTTTAAGATCATCCCAGATAGCTCCGAGTGTGCTCTGGTCAACGGTCTTCTTGGTTACCTTGGCGTAGGTTGCGGATACTGTGCCGGTTACAAGGTAATCAGAGTCATCCGTAACTATTGTTACTCCTAAAACATTTTTGGTCTCTTCTTCCGTCATTGACACAGACAAATCGCTCTTAATATCTCCAATAAGAATATAATCTCCAAGTTCTTTATTGATTTTATCCTTAGCCTCATTAAAAGCCTTTTCCTTTGCTTCTGCATCAGAATTGACTTCTCCTGGCCACTTGCCGCTCTCATATTCCTTATTTACATCCACCGTCTTAGTAAACGTAGGAATATAGGTTCCGTTTGCAGTATAGGTTAAATCGGTCTTTTTTGTAGAGTTAATTGTTGCATCTTTTCCGGATGTAGCAGGTGCCAGTTCTTTTCTTGTTTTTTCCGCTGCAGCATCTCTCTCTTCCTCAGTTGCATAACTCTGATCAGAAGTAAATGTCTTCCCGGTATAATTAATGGTAGTCACATCTGCGGTCACGGTCTTGATCAGGTTACCGTTCTCATCCAGAGACCAGGAATCCTGCTTAGTATTCTCATTCACAATCACATCTACTGTACTAGTACTGTCAGGAACAAGGGACTTGCTTGCAGTTACAGTATTCTTTTTAACATACGTTACTTTACCGGAAGCATCCGTCACTTCTACAATGCTGCCGTCCTTTTTACCTGCCTGCAACTCATCTTTGCTGATTACGCTGGTGACTTCTTTTCCGTCAATCACTTCTTTTACTACATACTGATCCGGATTTTTCTCCTGGTTCTCCTCCCAGTTGACCTCTTCGATTCTCTTCTCGAAGATCACGATATTATCCTGATCCTTCTGGTCACCCTTTGCATCTTTGTCATCCATCAGGAAGTTATAATACTTCTTCTGCGTTACTCCGTTTTCATCCGTGTAGGTTACTTCGAAGTAATTCATGGAATTATTGTCTTTGCCCTGTTTACGGACAACAGTGGTATCTCCCTTGATTCCCAGTACCTCGGGCAGATAATAATTCTGCATAATGGAGATGAAGAGCTTATCCTCATTTCTCCAGTTCAATCCATTGTCTTCCTGAGTCAGCTTTTCCTGCGCTGCGATATCCAATGCACCTTCTGCAGACTTGTCTACTGCATCCTTAGCTGCACTCAGAGCATCTGCCAGTGCTTTTGCATTCTCCTGTGCCTTTGCAAGCTCTGCTGCCGCTGCCTCTGCATTTGCATCCGCACTGTTTATCGCATCCGCATATGCCTTTTCGGAAGCTGCCAGCTTTTCTGCCGCCTCATCGTAAGCTGCCTTTGCATTATTATACTCCACAAGCTTTGCATCGAAATCTGCCTTTGCCTGGTCTGCGGTCTTCTGTGCTTCCTCGTAAGCTGCATTTGCATCCTCAACAGTGGCTGCATCCTTAATGTCCTCAATCTGTCCGTCGATCTTGTCCTGTGCATCCTTCATAGCATCCTTAGCGTCTTCTGCAATCTGACCTGCCTCTTTTGCTGCCTCGCCTGCCTTCTTCAGCTCTGCATCGGAGATCTTATCATTTTCCTTGACGACATCCAGTGCGGTATCAACATTTGCAATATCTGTTCCGGCCTCTTTAATGGAAGAACCGTTTTCTGCGGTAACAGCTTCTATATTGGCATTTGCCTTCCAGATATCATCTGCCAGTTCTTTGCCGACTTCCGCTTCCGCATCCTTGGTACCCTCCTGTACCTCACCTTTTACTTCATGTGCCTTATCTTCTGCCTGCTTTGCTTCCTCGGCAGCTTTTTTAGCTTCTACCTGTGCCTGGTCAGCGATGCCTGCTTCCGGAGTTACGGTAATATTGTTATCGTCATTGCCGTCCGGTGTGGTGCCCTCTCCCTCTGCTGCCAGTGCGGTCAGTGGGGAAGATGCCATCAGCATTGCGGAAATACCGATTGCCATGGCACGGATCACTTTATCGTTCTTAATGTTCTTTCTCATTTATTGCTCCTCCTCGATCATCTTGTGGTCAGTGATATGTTCAAATAAATAGTTCAATACTTCCGGCGTGAACTTTCTGGCAGAGATTGCTACTTTGAAGCTTCCGTCCTCTTGTGCTTCCTGTCTCGTGACATCCGCATACATGATCATCGTATCCGCTACGATAATGATATCTTTCCCGATCAGCTGCGGTGATCCCGCCGGCATGGTAAAAGCGATACCCAGCGGACTGACATTCCGGGTCTCCACAAAGAAGCTCTCTCCCGTATCGCATACTACAATAACGCTCTTCGCCTGATAGTTCACACGGTCAATCCGTCTTCGTTCTTCCATCGTCCCCTTTTGCTCCTTTCTTCCAGAGATGCCTGTTAAAACGCCCCTTTTTATTTCATCTTACCTATTAAGACTGCCCGTCTCATAAAAAAGGTTCAAAAAAATAAAAATTTTTACATTTTTTTCGAAGGAATTTTTCAACCTGACTTTTTTCAAAACGCATCCGCATGCTTTAACAGCACTCTCACCGTCTTACACAGGATCCGGATATCCTCCATAAGGGACCAGTTATCAATATATTCCACATCCATCTCCACGATCTTCTCAAAATCGGTCACCAGACTCCTGCCGTTCACCTGCCACATTCCCGTCAGTCCCGGCTTGATGCTGATACGGCGCCATTGCTTTTTATCATATTTCTCCACTTCATCCGGTGTCGGCGGGCGTGTTCCCACCAGGCTCATGGAACCGCCCAGGACGTTAAAAAACTGCGGCAGTTCGTCGATGCTCAAGCGCCGGATCACCTTTCCCACACGGGTGATGCGTGGATCCTCTTTTATTTTGAACATCACACCGCCGGCGATCTCATTCTGCGAAAGCAGCTCTCCCTTTCTCTCCTCTGCATCCATATACATACTGCGGAATTTGTAGATCCGGAACTGCCTGCCGTTTTTACCGATCCTGGTCTGCCGGAAGATCACAGGTCCCGGCGAATCCAGCTTAATAGCCAGTGCGGTGGCTGCCATTACAGGAGAGAACAGCAATATCCCGGCCAGTCCTCCTACGATATCCATGATGCGTTTCACAGCCTGCTCTCCGCTATTCAGTGTCACCGTATGATATGTGATTACCGGATAAGTTCCCACGCAGCTCACGAAACTGTCTGCCCTGCGTCTTTTATAAAAATCAACGACCATACATACCGTTACCCCCATATCAATACACAGATCCACATATTTCTGCATGGCAGAGAGCTGTTCTTCTTTCTTCTGCAGGATATAGATACGATCCAGATGATGCTGTCTGATCAGTTCTTCCAGATGTTCGAGACTGCCCAGATATTCTCCCGCATCGCCTTCCGGGACGGACTGAAGCTCCCCTTCCGAAGCTGCAATATATCCCACAAGCTCCATCCGGATCCGGGTCTTTTTCAGAAAATACCGGAATTTGTTGTACTGTGCCCTTTTCCCCACAAATGCGGTACGGGGAATCTCCCCGTGCTCCCGTCCGTCTCCTCTCTCCCTTCGTCCCGTCAGAAATATTTTCACGCTTTCCAGGAGATATACTGTGATCAGGAACAGATAATAGCAGCTCTGCTCTTCCGTGACCAGAGGGAGCAGCAGCACAGTGGGAATGCATGCCAGCAGAAAAGACCCTGTTCTCCGGCGAAGTATTCTGTCCGGATACTTGAACATCGTTACATTATATAAATATTGTTCTCCGTTCGCTAAAATATAGATGAGAACAAACACAGCCGCAAGCACCGTCATCCCGCGGATATTTCCGATCCCCGTCCCGATCGCCGCAAAAATTACAGACGCCGCATATGCCGCTGCCAAAAGCAGCAGATCTCCTATCATTTGTGTAATGTCCTTATTTGCACCCGCATTTGACCGATTCATTTTTCTCCCCCTTTTCGTGTCGCTTTTTCCTCCGGTCTCCGGTTTTTTGTTCTCTTCTGTCCTTCTCTGTCGACCTTCCTTTGATGACACCATTTTTCCCGCATGCTAAAATATCACCAATAACAGGAGGTTGTTTTTATGTCTAAGCTAGTAATGATCGATGATGATGCCGAGGTGCTTTCGATCAATCAAAAGTATCTCACCGGTGTGGGATTCACCGTGTATACCGCCGTTTCCCCCAGGGAAGGCGTGTTATCCATACAAAAGAACCTTCCGGATTGCATTTTATTAGATGTCTGTCTGCCGGAAGCCGATGGTTACCGGGTGTGCCGCTATATCCGTTCCTTTTCCACGGTGCCGATCCTGTTTCTCACTGCCAGAGGCTCCGAGGAAGATGTGGTAAAGGGGCTTACCTGCGGCGGAGACGATTACCTGATCAAGCCCTACAGTCTCCGGGAGCTGAAAGCCCGTGTGGATCTTCTGATCCGCCGTCGCAGACAGCTGGTGCAGGTTTCCTCCAATCTTGTGTTGTCCATCGGAAACCTCTCCATTGACAAGGTTGCCCACAAAGCTTTTTATCTGGAACAGGATCTGGGACTGGCCAACCGGGAATATGAAGTTCTTCTATATCTGGCAGAGCATCCGGACCGGGATGTCACTTTCGAAGAACTGGGAACGGCACTCTTCGGTGTCTACCGGGAGAGCGACAGGCGCAGCGTCATGGTCAATGTCAGCCGTCTCCGCAAGCGTTTCGAAGGCAATTACGAGCTGGAGAACCGTATCGAAACGGTCTGGTCCAAAGGGTACCGCTTTCTGAAAGGAGGGATCTGACTATGCATTCCGGATCACGCTCTGTCTTCCGTTCGCCCTGCCTGGAGCAGGAGACCGCAGAAGAACTGTCCCGCAGGCTTCTTAAGGTCACGGCGCAGCTCAATGCCACCAATCGTTCCCTGCAGCATATGCAGCGGGAGCGCACGGAGATGCTGGCTAACCTCTCCCATGATCTGAGGGCTCCCCTCACCGCCATCCGCAGTGCCGTGGATTATCTCACCTCCGGTCAGCCCCTGTCTTCACAGGATATCGCAGGTGCCCTTTCCCTGATCGACCACCGTACAGAGACTTTAGAACATCTGATCCGGGATATGTATGAGCTTTTTCTTCTGGAGGATCCTTCCCATGGATTTTCGTTCCGGGAGCTGGATGCCCTTTCCTTTCTGGAAGAATATTTCTGTACCGCCCTTCCGGACAGCCGCTATGCCGGGCACACTCTGCGCTTTTGTGTTCCGTCCGATCTGCACATGACCCTTTGGGCGGATCCGGATAAATTAGTACGGGTTCTGGATAATCTGCTCGGCAATGCCGCAAAATACGCTCCCGCCCACACAACGATCACTCTGGCGGCTGCGTCTTGCGAGGGTATTTCCACGCTCCGGATTTCCGTAAGCGACGAGGGACCCGGCATCCCCCCGGAAGACATCGATCGGATCTTCTGCCGTACTTATACCGTCTCCCGCGCCAGGACTCCCGGTTCCGCCACCGGCAGCGGTCTGGGACTTGCCATTGTAAAAGCCATCACAGAACGCCACGGCGGTACCGTATCCTGCGAAAGTACTCTAGGTAAAGGCAGTACCTTCTATATGACACTTCCCGCAAAGTTCTTACAAAATTGATACATTTCTTTACTTGTGCCCCGGTGTCTACTATGCTGTAACCACACAGGGGCATTCCCTGTCTCGCAGGTCTGCGCAGAGCAGACGGAAAGGAGTATATATGAAGCATTGGGCACAACCTGAACTGATGGAACTGAAAGTATCCGAGACCGCCTGTGGGTGGTTTCCCTGGTACCCCGGCCATCCCGGCGGAGGCGGACATCATCCCGGACACCATCCCGGCGGAGGCGGATGTCAGCCGCCGCAGCCTTCCGAAGAACCGGAAGAATTCTTAAGCTGACACAACGCTGTGCAGTTCGTGTACTTCCGCTGCCACTTCGGCAGTGGAATCACCTGCTGCCGGTCTCTTTACGGAATAAACCGGTATCTTCTGTGCCATTCTCAGGCAGTTCTGCCAGATTTCCCTTCCCGGATCCCGTCCCTTCCACAGATGTCTTACAAACAGATTGTCTTTGTACACGATCATACTGTCCGGTCCCGTAATCCTCTCCACTCTTATTTTACCGGACCGGTCTTTTGTCCGTTCTCCTTCCGGCAGTATTCCCAGGAAAACAAATTTTTCCAACCGTACCTTTTTTCTTTGGAATTTTTCAATACACGGTACCAGGAATTTGTCCTTTTTTTCATCAATGTACAGCAGTTTTTCCGGAGCATATCCCTGTCTTACCACCGCATCCCGGCACAGCTTCATATAAGGATATGACGGATACACCCATACTCCGTCCTCCCCGGAGACGTCCACCACTGCCATATCATCAGCCAGGAACCGGTAGCCCCTCTCCAGCAGCGCTGCCGTCAGGGTAGATTTTCCGGCACCGCTCTCTCCGGCGATCAGCACACCTTTCCCTCCGGGAGACTCCAGTGCGCTGCAATGAAACGGTAACCTTCCCTGCTGCAGCGCAAGCATTGCCATCCCGAAGCCCGCCAGGTAAGTCCGCACCGCCCCCGGATCTCCCCCTTCTCTTATGTGGTAGCGGATCTGCGTTCCGCGTTCTGCGTTCATCTCAAGAGTACGGTTGCACAGCCAGCTCTCTTCCGTCCCCAGCACACTGCCGCAGGTGCATCCACCGTGTTCTCTGCGAAACCATGCTTCTTCCTCTGTGTTCATCCTGCGGATCCGTACTTCTTCCACGCCGTGATCTCCATCCTTTTCCCGGGATCTCACAGGCTCAAACTGTGGAAAATCCAGATCCGATCTCACTCTCATGCCGTACATGTCGTAATTGTACTGCATTCTTCCGTCACACTCCCTTCCCGGATCCTGAGTTCTCTGTCACAATATTTCAATACACCTTTTCTGTGTGTAATGAGCAGGCAGGTCGGTCTCGGTTCCAGTGCCCGCAATCCCTGCAATACAGCAAGCTCTGTATCTTCATCCAGCGCCGATGTCGCTTCGTCCAGGATGAGAAACGGCGCCTTCCTGAGAAAAGCTCTGGCGATGGCGATCCGTTGTGCCTGTCCCTCCGACAGACCGTGTCCTCTTTCCCCGATGACCGTATCCAGTCCCCCGGGCAGTTCCCGTACGAACTTTTCACCGGATGCCAGCTGCAGAGCCTCCCACAGCTCCTGTTCCGTTGCATCCTCTTTTCCCATCCGCAGATTCTCCCTGACGGTTCCGCTGAACAGCGTATTTCCCTGGGGAACATATGCGATAAACTCCCGCACATATGCTCCGGTCTCCTGATGCTGTCCGATACTGTTATAGAAATCCACCGTTCCCTCTCCCGCTTCCAGAAAAGCCAGCAGGATGCGGATCAGCGTGGTCTTGCCGATACCGGATTTTCCTACGATCGCTACGAATTCCCCGGGCAGGATCTTCAGGTCCACATGTTTCAGCACCGGCTCTGCGGTATATCCAAAGCATACATTCCGAAGCTCCACTCCGATCCCGGGTCCCCGGATCTCCCCGGATTCTCTTTTCTCCCCGGGGATTCGCTGCAGCTCCATGATCCTTCCCACAGAGGTCAGCAATGCGATGATCCGGGGTATCTGCTGCGCCAGTCCGAGGATCGGTGCCTGCACCCGGTTCACCAGTGTCAAAAATACCGACATCGTGCCGTAGGTGATCTGCTGTCTCGACAGCTGCCATGCTCCATAGGAAAATGCGGTCAGATACCCTCCCTGGAATGCCAGAGCCATCACCGCAGAGCCTGCTGTTCCCAGTCCGGTCTTACGATATACCCAGTAAAACCTTTCCTCCCGCAGCTTTGTCAGGCGTTCCACCGCCCGGTCCTCTCCGGTAAAGGATTTTACGATCAGAAGATTTGCCAGACTTTCCTGTAAAAAAGACCGGTACGCCGACTCGCTCTCCTGCACCCTGCCCTGGAGACGCTTCAGTCGTTTCCCCAGCCACCAGGAACAGAGTGCCGCCACCGGAGCCACCAGCAGAGCAAACACCGCTAACAGCGGCGAATAGTAAAATAACATCAAAAATACCGATACAAGCTCGATCCCCAGCTGTAAGATATTGGGAATCGTCCCCACGATGCCGTCCGCCACATTGCCCGCGTCGCTGGTCAGCCGTGTCATCAGATCACCGGTATGATAAGCCGTCACTTCCCGCCAGCCGGAATGCAGGATCTTCTCATAGATCTGCCGTCTTATCCCGAAGGAGAACCGCTCCGTCACCAGCGCCGTAAGCAGTGCCGACATAACGGAGATCCCCTGCATTCCCAGCATCAGCAGCACATACCCCGCCAGGAGACGGTCGAAATCGCTTCCCACCGTGGCATGATCGATGATCTCCTTGGTGATCTGTACCATGGCAAGTGACGCAAAGGTCTCCAGCAGACCAAACAATAACAAAAGACCGATCCTGCCCGCATACGGTGCCGTGTACTGCCACAGCCAGGCAGCATAATCTCTTCCTCTTATTTTCTCCATGCGTGCCTACACCTCTTCCAGGATCCCCGCATGCTCCAGCTTATCCAGGAATGCCAGCACCTCTTTTTCGCAGACCTCTTCCGTCACTTCATATTCTTCCGTGAGTTTCCGCAGTATCGTATCCACCGCCATGCTTCCCGGTCTTCCGTCCTCGGGCTCCCGCTCCGCCAGCATATCCCAGATGTCATTTCCCACGCCTTTAATGCAGAAATACTTTCCCTGTTCGAAATCCACCATGACCTTCTCTCCTGCCAGGTCTGTCACGTTTCCCTGCCGTTTCATCCGGATCTTTGCCATTCTGTCCATTTTAATCTCCCTTCTGCCGAGCTTTCTAAATACACTCTATACTCCCCATACACCAAAAAAGCCCATGTAACCATGAGCTTCCCTGATCCTTTTAGGCTTTTTCCCCGATACAGCGTTCAGAAACTACTGTACATCTACGGTAGGCTCTCCGGAATTGCCGGAAGAAGGACCATAGGTAGGGAGTGTATACTTTCCGTCATCGGACTGGTATACGCCGTCCTCGATCAGACCTCCCTTAGGGCTGTAAGCCGTTGCTCTTACGTTCAGTTCCTCTACTGCGGGCTGACTCCATGCTTTCATTTTCCGTTCCTCCTTATATATTTTTGGTAACTACATTTTTAATTATAGTGATTCCCCTTTCAAAATACCCTCTTTCTAACAAAACTGTAAGATTTTCGTTACGACCTCACGGGGCGTATCTCCACTCTCCGGTCTGGTCACTTCATAGATTCCTGCCTGTCCTGCGATCCGGACCAGCTGCTCCATCAAAGGATACGGGATTCCGGTGCTGTACCGGTAAGTATCCGCCAGATACAACTGCCCGCTGAGTGTCTCCAATGCTTCCTTTCCCGTAATGCTCCGGATGCGCACCGGCTGCTCTCCGGATCCTCCTGCCGTCTTCCGCAACAAAAAGATTCCTCTCAGAGGCACCGCCTGTTTTCCGTAGCAGTCCTGACGGTGCAATGCATATTTGTCCCGTTCCTCATCAATATAGATCAGTTCTTCCAACGGTCTGCCGCACCTAAGAGCCATATCCCGGCAGAGCTTCTGCTGCGGATAGGAAGGTTCCGCCAACATTCCCTGTTTTCCCGGATGTACCCTCACCGTATCATCGGCCAGAAACCCTGACTTTCTCCGCAGCAGTTCCATGGTCACCGTAGACTTGCCTGCGCCGCTCTCCCCACAGAGCAGAAAAGCCCGTTCTCCCTGATACAGTGCGCTTCCGTGGAAAAAGGGATCTCCTCTCTGCTGGCAGATCAGCGCCATCCCCGCACTGAGTAACAAAGAAGTAATGTCCGGCAGGTGCGGCTCCTTAGAAAGTTCCACCGTTATCCTCCTGCCCTTCTCCACATAGACCTGTGTTCCGTCCCGCACTCTGAACCATGCCGAGGTGAAACCGTTTGTCCAGGTTCCGTAGCCTTTCCGTGCCGCCTCCCGCAGGAAATCCGGGACTCTTCCGAATACGATCCGGACATTCTCCTTTCCTTCCGCATCCGGCTGTGCCTGCGAAAACGGGATCTGCGACTGTACCCGCAGTCCATAGATTCTGTAAAAATATTTCATCATACCTCAAACCTTCTCTGATATTCCCGTGCCAGTCCCACATAGAACCCACGCACCATGCCTTGCCCGTCTGATCCGTCTTCCCGGGCCGTAGCCTCTTTAGGCGTTACGGGCAGTTCCTCACAGATCCGTTCCCATTGCGCGGCGAGTAATTCCCTGCAGCCCACGCCCTGTCTTCCCTTATGAAATTCATCCGCAAGGATCTCCGCCGGGATCTTTCCCCGCAGATATTGCCTTACCAGTCGTCTCTCCTGTCCGTCATGGGTGAACTGCTCTACAGGAAGGCTTAACACCAGTGCGATCAGCCGCTTGTCCCTGGTAGGATCCCGCGGTATCACCCCGGTAGCCAGGGACAGCTTCACCTCATATTCTCCGATCTGCCGCAGCGCATTTTTGTCATACATGTAACGGGACACCCGGTCATGATCCTGTCCGGCTCCCGCCGTAAGGAGCTCTCTCCAGATCCATTTCCGGCTCCGGCGGTACTTTCTGCTGTAGGCATTGATCTCCCGTACCAGACTTTTTAATCTCCCCTGATGGAGGAGTGTCAGAAACAGGCTGCCAAAATCCCCATAAGATATGGTGATATTCCCGTATTGTCCCGAAAGCAGGATCCCGCAGCCCTTCCTTGCAGCCCGTCTGTAGCTTTCATACATCCATGGCAGATTTAATACCGCTTTACAGGGGACCTCCAGCAGCTCCCGGAGCCTCCGGTTCTCTGCCAGCAGGTCTCCCCGGTTCGTCGCCAGATATTCCGGTTCCAGGTTCCCATGAAAGCTTCGTACCCGTTCCACATAGCTTCTTTCATCCTCCACGGCGAACTGCCCCCTGACCGGATACCTTTCCTTCTCCTCCGGCACCGAGGTAAAGGAATACAGCTTCCTCCCCCGGTGGGCGAGATACGGTGCCGCGTATGCCGCCACCGCATTGGAATCCAGCCCGCCGCTTAAGAGGATCCCGGTCTCCTTCTCCCCCCGGATCACATCCTCCACACAGCAGCGAAATACCGTAGTCACAAGTTCCCGATACTCAGCCTCCGTCTTCCCTGTCAGCAGTTTTCTTCCCGCAAAAGGATCCCAGTAGTCCCTTCTGCGGACTCCTTCTTCGGTAAATATCACGATCTCGCCCGGTGCCAGCCGCAGGATTCCCTCATAAGGAGTCTCTCTGGGCTCCGACACTGCCCGCAGATCCGGGATTCCGTAAAACCGGTCAAACCAGGCCGTATTTTCCGCCCATTTCTCCCGCTGGCAGGTGATCCCCGCAAGCAGTGTGGAAAAATAGACTCTTTCTCCGTCCCGGAAATAATAGACCGATCGGTTTCCCACCGCATCATTAAACAGAGTAAGGGCTCTCCTCCCCGGCTCCAGATACGCACAGGCGTAAGCTCCTCCGGCCTCGGTAAGTGTCTGCTCCGGCTGTCTGCAAAAGCTTTCATACAGGATCTCGCCATCCGGACGGCTGTACAGCTCCGGCCTTCCGCCGATACTGTGTACCAGTTCTGCCCGGTTATCCAGGATCACATCTGCCACGAACAGGCTCCCGCATTCCCCTTTTCTCTCATATGGAAAATTCTCTCCGGCCGCTTCCTTCGTGACGTTCTGTACCCCGCAGGCCAGATAATATTCTTCTTCCGTCTTCTCCTGTATCCGGTTCAGACAGCTCGTCCCATAGGCCTGCCGCATCCGCAGAGCCTCTTCCCGCAGGCTCCCGGAACGGTTTTTTGACCGGTCATCGCACGATCCGGAATACAGATCCACAATTCCCCAGATTGCTGACATACTTATCCCCTTTTCTCCGGCACATCCTTGCAGAACCGGGCGACTGTGGTATAGGCGCTTCCGTCTCCGCCGGTGACATACATTTCCCCACAGCGCAGCCAGGCATGTGCCACCATTTTTCCTTCTTCCATGCCGCATCCCAGATACAGCGTGGAGGACATTCCCCGGCGATATAACAGTCTCTGTGCCGTCAGTGCCCGCACCAGACATTTACTCTCCCATGGCGTCTTATCACAGACCTTTCCCACGATCCGGGAGATCCTCGCCGCCTGCCGGTATTCTTCCGGTGTCTGCATTCCGGCAGACTCCCCGTTTTCCCTGCCCCAGGCTTTCCGCATTTTCCCGGGCGGCAGGAGCAGCAGCTGCATCCGAAAGACCGCGGAATAATAATAGGTAAGTAAGGTCTCCTGTTTCCAGGGATTTTTCCGAAGAAATCCCCACGGACTTTTCATAGCTTTTTACACTCCTATCCATATTTCATGACCACTGCCTAACGAAACCGTAATTGCAGTCTGCGGTATATATCCTGCCGGACACCGATCTGTGACTCATCGATCTGTCTCAGCATCTCCCGTTTGTATTTTCCTCTGCCGCAGACCACGCCCCGGACTGCCCGGATCCCCCAGACCGCCGGAAGCAGGAGTTTCCCGATAACGCGATTTTTTCCAAGCCACGGATAATACAGCACCATATATTCATAGGGCGGAAAACGGTACCAGCGTTTCAGGGCTCTGCGTCCGCTTTTACCTTTTCCCGGTTTTGCATCGCAGAACCGGTTCCAGATGCCGTTTTCATCCTTGCCGTAGATCCCGCAGCCCTGCATATAATCAAACAACTGCCGGTAGAATTCCCCGCCGCTCTCTCCCCGCAGCCAGATGGCGGTCAGTTTCTCCATATGCTTCACGAAAGCGGTCAGCCCCAGACCCGCAAACTGCTTTTCCAGATAGTCGCTCTTCATCTGCGCCCCGAACCGCTGCCGGAATACATAAATATCCACCAGATTGCGGATGCCGCAGCCTCTTTTGTAAAAATGTTTCGCCATATGAGCTATCATATAAATATAGAAGTCTTCCGGCTCAAAATCATAAATATACAGAAAGCCTTTTCTCCGCACCGCCCGGGACAGATCCGAGAAATAGGCATACTGCTTCTCATCCACTGTCCGGTCGTACATGGCTCTGTGGGCTTCCACCACGATCCCCGGTGCTTTCCGGTAAATATCATGGTGCTTGATCTTCTGCTGCAGGACATATCCCATGGCTTCCAGTTCTGTGGCCGCCTGCTCTGTAAAATCCCCGTGGATCAGAATATCAATATCACTCATTTCCCGCAGAAACGGCGAGGGATAATAGAATTTCATCCGGGCACCCTTCATGGGCTGGCACGGGATCTTCGCCCGTTCCATCCGTTGTTCCAGCGCCTGCAATTCCCGCAGCTGCACGCCGGTAAAAAGCATACTGCCCAGTACTTTTTCCCGCAGGAGTACTTTTTCTTTCTCCGAAAGCCCTTCCGTCTTCAGCAGGGCTCCCAGCAGCAGGTAATCCATATGATTCTCCCCGGAGATCCTCACGATCTCCTCCACAGAGATTCCCTCCGGCAGAGGTGCTGCTTTCCTGTCCTCCAATCCGGCTCTCACCAGTTCCGCCAGATATTCTGCCATTGTATCCATGTGTGGTTCCCCTTTCCCTTTATTCTCCGTTTCCGCTTTCCGTGGCAGTTTCCCCTTCCCCGTAAGGAAGCTTTTCCTGCTCCGAAAGCGTTATAAACTCTTCCGTATATCGCAGAATATATTCTCCCCTTGCGGCAAAATATTCCAGGATCTTTTCCCCATCTGCCAGATAACCTTCCTCGGTCTGCCGCAGTCCGTAACGTTCCGCCGTGGCAGTCACCGCCACCCTGTGGTTCTCCAGAAGCGGTGTCAGGTACGCTTCCGCTTTCTCCTTTGTCAATTGTTCCGCATATTCCCGCATCCTCCGGCGGAATGCTGCCGCGAACTCCGGATTTTTTAATAAACTCCGCAAGAACAGGTCTCCTGACACTCCGGGACACAGATACGTATTCACACTGTAATTGCTGACCCGGTCCCGTCCCAGAGTATCCGTTGCATCAGAGAATTCCCAGTGCCATTTTCCCGATTCTCCCTCTGCCGCCTGTCTCCACAGTGTGGTGGAAAAAGAATCGAACTGCGGATTGCCGAAATAGAGATTCGCACAGTAATAATCCAGATAGCTGTCCATATCCATCTGTTCCAGGATCTTTTGATAAGTTCCGGGGCGTAAGACATCCCCCTCCGTCACCAGGCGGTACAGGTCTCCGTACTCCGGTGCGATCCCGGAAGGATAACGGTTCTCTACCATACAGATTTCCTCCGGAGTCACACCGCAGATCCCGGCATAGGTCTCCTGCGTATTCTCTCTGCCTGCCAGATACAGGCCCCAGAATTCCCCGTCCACAAATACCATGCAGCCCTTCCGCTCTCCCAAAGTAAAATCCGTTGTGTCTTTCAACAGCCTTTCCTCCAGATACTGTCTGCTCTTTGCCGCATAATCTGTACCGCCCGCATATAACAACAACGTACCGTCCCGGAAAAGATCATGCAGTTCACAGGTGCTCTCCGGCACGGGATCCGCTTCCGTCAGCAAAAAGCTTTTCTGCCCGTAGTCGATACTCCCGTCCTTTCGCAGGCGTAACGCTGCATCGCCCTCATAGGTCAGGTATCTGTCCGCTTCGAAATACTCCATGTGGACAGGCACCTCTCCGCCCCGGTAATAATTGGCGGAATCAAAGCGCAGATCATCCGCTGCCAGCGCATTCTCATAGTCCACACCCGTGACATAATTGCCCTCAAAATAGTCAAACAATCCCACAGGATCTGTAGTCAGCGACAGCACCGGCAGATCCCGGTACATCGCCCCGGATTCCATGGCTACAAAATAGCTGGCACAGGTGATCCTGCTTTTCTCCCCTTTGGCATCTATGGCCACCGCCTGCAAGACTACTGCTTTATCCACGGCAGCAAGCGGTGCATATTCCTGATAGGCCGACACCGTGGAGATCGCGGAATAGACATTGGGACTGCCGCAGATATTCGTCACCGTCAACGGCGTCTCATAGAGGATCCCGTTCTCCGCATCCGGCACAGTGCCGTCCAGCGTGTAATATATACAGCTTCCCTCCGGTGCCGTGATCTCCACTGTGATATCTTCCGGATAAAATCCTCCCGGCAGTGAGAATACCGGTCCATTCTCCGACCGTCTCTGCACGATACGGCTCCGCACCGTGATCTCCCCGGTGTCCTGTGTCCGCTCCGCCTGCTGTCTATCCCGCATCTGTTCGGTCAGCTGCTGTCTGTCCGTCTCCTGCTTTTTCTGCAGTCCGATCAAAAAGGCGGAAAATCCCACACAGGCCAGCAGTGCCAGTGTGATTCCTATTCGTTCCCCTGTTCTTTTCCCGGTATCCATTTCTTCCCTCACTTAGTCCCTGTAATAAATATCCCTGGTGTATACCTTCTCCCTGACGTCCTCCAGATCACAATGATACCGGTTCGCCACGATCACATCCGACCTTTCCTTAAAGGCTTTCAGATCCCGTATGACGGGGCTCCCGAAAAAGTCCTCCTCCGAAAGCTCCGGCTCATACAGCAGGATCTGTGCCCCTTTGGCCCGGATCCGTTTCATGACACCCTGGATACTGGACTGGCGGAAATTATCCGATCCGGATTTCATAATGAGCCGGTAGATCCCGATGACGACCTTCCGCCCCGGCATACCGCCTCTGCCCTGACTCCCCTGATAAAATCCCGCCTTTTCCAGAATACTGTCCGCAATGTGATCCTTGCGGGTACTGTTGGCAGACACGATGGCCTGGATCAGATTCTGGGGAATGTTCTCGTAATTGGCCAGCAGCTGTTTCGTATCCTTCGGCAGGCAATATCCTCCGTAACCGAAGGAGGGATTGTTGTACTGCATACCGATCCGGGGATCCAGACAGACCCCTTCGATAATGTTACGGCTGCACAAGTTCCGCATCTCCGCATAGGTGTCCAGTTCATTGAAGAAGCTGACCCTGAGCGCCAGATAGGTATTGGCAAACAGCTTCACTGCCTCCGCTTCCGTGGGAGCCATGATCCGGCAGGGAATCTCCCGCTTCCCGGCGCCCTCACACAGAAGCCCGGCAAACCGTCCGGCATACTCTGCCATCTCACCGGATTTCGGATCCGCTCCCACGATGATCCGGGAGGGATACAGGTTGTCATACAACGCATGTCCTTCCCGCAAAAACTCCGGAGAAAACAGGATCCGGTCTGTGTGATATTTCTCCATCAGGGAAACAGTGTAGCCCACCGGCACCGTACTCTTGATTACGATCACAGCGGCCGGGTTCACTCTCCGCACCGTTTCCACCACTGTTTCCACCGAACCGGTGTCAAAAGAATGGATCGTCGGGTCATAGTTCGTGGGGGTGGAGATGATCACAAGCTCCGCCGCCCGGTAAGCTGCTTCTCCGTCCAGCGTCGCCTGTAAATGCAGCCGGCCTCCCTGTAAATATTCACTGATCTCTTTGTCACGGATGGGTGATCTCCCTTTTTTTAACAGTTCTACCTTCTCCGGTATTACATCCACCGCCGTCACTTCATGATTCTGGGCCAGCAGGACTGCCATGGACAGTCCCACATACCCGGTTCCCGCTACCGCAATTCGCATCCTCATCTTCCTCCTGTTTCCATCCCTGTGTTGTCTTTTCTGCGGACCGTTTATTTCCCGGTGCCGTTTTCTCATGATGTATTTCAGGCAGGAATCTCTTCGCCATTGACAGTAATGCCCGGAATTCTTTCCGGCCTCCGCAGCACAGAAGAAACATTCCGTTGGAAAATAACAGGCATACCGCTGCCCGCTGCGCCAGTCCCGGGATTCCTTCCGCTGTTATCCGGCTGCATACGCGGTATGTCAGAATACAGTTTAAAAAAGTCACAAACCCATAGAAGAGGATCGTCCCCAGATAACTGCGCCAGTCTTCCCCGTCAAACAGGGTCGTAAACAGATTATGTAACAGCCATGGCATCCCCACGACCGCAGTAGCTGCCACCGTGGACAGGATCACTCCATACAGCCCCCAGGGCTTTACCAGCAACAGATTCAGCGTCAGATTCACTCCCGCCGTCACTAACGTCCGGAAACGGTCCCTGTGCCAGATCCCGGCAGCATCCTTGTAGGCATTGAACAACTGATTAAACTCACAGATAAAAAAATAAACACACAGACAGATCACGATCTGCCCCGGTAGCAGTCCCTGCTCTCCGATCCAGACCTTCATAAAAGGCTGGAACAGACACAGCAGGCCACAGGCACCAGCGCCTGCGATCCAGGCTGTCAACAGCGTGAATTTCTCAAAATCACCGTAGTTTTTCTCCCTGCTCTCCGTCAGGAGACTGTTGCCGATCCCTGCAAGGCAGGAAGTAAAGATCACACCTGCCATACCGGTCAGTGCAGTCACTATGTAATAATAGTTCTGATAGACCGCCAGCACCGTCAATCCCAGAAATGCCGAAATGACCAGTGTATCCGCGGAATTCACAATGACCGCTCCCACCCGGGAGGTGAACAGGTCACGGATCTTTGCCCTGATCTGCCGCCCGGTCTGCTCTCCTACGTTTCCCCGGGGAACATACTCCGGATAATACCGCTTTGCCACCCGGGCGGTACACAGGTTCGTCAGGATCTGGGCCGCCAGCGCCGCCAGCAGATACCAGTAATAGTTCCGGAACATTATCAATAAACCTGCCTGTATGAGATATTGCAGTGTCCGCACCGCCAGATCCGTCTTGCTTGCCAGGTCACTCCGCTGATGGGCCGCCAGCAGACTGTTTTTGTAACCGAACAGCCAGTAGCTGATGACACAGGTGCCCAGATGTAACAGATACAATACATATAAATTCACATCCTGCGGAATGCTGTCCGTCCGCACCAGGGAAGGCAGAAACGGTAAAAGCGCCATTCCAAGCACCAGGATCACCAGACCGATGCGGCGGTAATAGCTTCGATACAATGACAGAAGTGCACAGATCTCATCCGTCTTTCCCTCTGCGATCGGGGCATACATACTGTATCCCAGTGCGCTGCCCACTCCCAGCTCTGCCAGATTCAGTATCTGCAGCACAGAAGTAAACAGGCTGTTCAGCCCCAGATATTCCATTCCCAGATACCGGATCAACAATGTCCGCATGAGAAAGGGGACCAGTATCTGATACCCTTTCAGAAATCCGCCGAAGATCACATTTCTGACGGCGTTCCGGGTCCTTCTCATTCCGTTCTCCTTCCTGTCCCGGTCTTTTGCCCGATCCACAGATCGTAAGGGAAACTCTGCAGAAGGCCTTCCCTCAGCCCTTCCAGGCAGGGCAGTTCCATTGGTTCCGTCTCCTTCGCTTCCGCCAGAGAAGCCGCCGACCGTACTTCATATCTGCCGGTGGCAAAATACCAGTCATAATATTTCAGCAGTTCTTCTTCCATCCCCTGTCGTAAAAATACCGCCGGGATTCCATAGCTTTCCGCCAGAATGATCCCGTGTAACGAAGACGAGTATACCACTTCCGCCTCCAGAATTTTGTCGAGGAAGGTCCGGTAATCTCCGGTTCGTATGGAAAGTCTGTCATCTCCTGTCGCTTTTCGCTTCATATAATGATCGATCACTACATATTTTGTCTTTTTCTCCGGTCGTCTGCCGGGATAGATCATGGGTAACAGAATCGCCGGATCCCCATAGACCTGCGGACAGGTATACCCGTTCTCCTTCAGTACCTGCGCGGTGATGGGACCTCTGACCGCCCGGATATCCAGCTTCCGGTACCCCCTTTGTGTAGTCACCCGTCCCACATGGGTGAACGAATTGATACCGCTGCCCCAGATCACCGCATCGAAGGCCCCCAGTCCCAGAACGGATCCGATCGTCATCAGATGACAGGGTCTTTCCGCCTCCCTCGACAGATCCAGCCCCAGGCGGTGCAGCATCCACTGTGTCACCACCGGTGCCAGCAGATCCCCCAGATTCTCGTTAAAATTCCAATACTCCAGATTTACCCTGTTTCTGTCTGCTTTTCTTCCGTCCAATGTTTTCCGGTTGCGTAATGCGCCGATCTGTTTTGTCAGTTCCAATCCTCTCTCCTTCCTCTGTCCTACCTCCACCGGTACAGACTGTCCAATAGCCGGAATTTTCTCCGCAGAAGCAGCTCCCGCAGCAGCCGGCGCTTCCCGGATACCCGATATTCCCGCAGAGCACTCTGCAGAGACGCAGAACCGCCGATCCGCTGCAGTTCCGCATACTTTTTTGTCTCCTCATAGCCGGAATCCCGGTATATTTTATGCAAAAACATCAGACTCTTCCCCACAAAATAGTCATTGATCTCCTCATACAGCTCCGGTTTGGCATGAAGCGTACGGAAACACTGCCGGGCACAGTCTCTGAAATACAGCAATGCCTCATAGTAGTTCTCATGAAACCGGTTCACCAGATTATCCGCTTCCTTATAGTGATAGCAGTATAAGGTCTCCGGGATCACACAGATTCCCGTACATTTCTCCATCACCTGCATGGAAAAAGCCATATCCTCGCAGATGGCAAATTCTTCTCCGAAGCGGATGTCATTTTTTAAAAGCAGTTCCCTGAGGATCAGTTTATTCCATGGCGGATTGAAAAGTTCCCGCCCAAAGTCCGATAAAAACCGCTCTTCCAGATACTCTTTTCCTCCACCGCAGAACGCTTTTTCCGGAAGATTATCCACACATTTCCCATTCTGTTCCACCAGATAGGTGAAACCGCACACCAGATAGTCCGCATCCGTTTCCAGCGCCTTACGATGCAGGGTCTCCAGGGCATCCGGGAACAGGGTGTCGTCACTGTCTGCAAACACAAGATACGTTCCCTGCGCTTCGCATATTCCCAGATTCCTTGCACTGCTGACGCCGCCGTTCTCCTTGTGATATACCCGGATCCTGGGATCCCGCTCCGCCAGCCGGTCACACAGGACCGGTGAGCTGTCCCTGCTGCCGTCGTCTATGAGCAGCAGTTCCCAGTCCGAAAAGCTCTGGCGGAAAATACTGTCCACGCAGCGCTGCAATTCTTTTTCCGCGTTATATACCGGCACTACGATACTAATTTTTGTCTCTCTCATTTTTCTCCATCACACTGCTGATTCTCTGTGCCACTGTGTCCCAGGAATACTCTGTCAGATACTGCTCTCTGCGCCTTGCCACTTCCTCCCGGTATCCCGGATCCCGTAACAGCTCCCACATATCCTCTGCCAGTCTCTCCGCATCCTCCCCGGAGAACAGCTTCCCTGTACAGCCATCCTCAATAAACTCCGGCATGGCGAACTTGTCCCTGCCGATACAGGGCAGTCCGTAGGCCAGTGCCTCCGCGAATACCAGTCCGTAAGCCTCAAAATAGGACGGCATGCAGAAGACATCACACAGGTTATAACAGTCCGCCAGTTTCTCCGCACTCAGATCTCCCAACAAGTGGATCTGCTGCCGGTCTGCCTCTCCTGCCGCTATCTTCCTTTCCCGCAGAGCCGCCCGGATGTCCGCCTCCGGCGCCCCTGCCAGATACAGCTCCGCTTCCGGCAGATATTTCTCTCTCAGGATACCGAATGCCTGTACTACCAGTGGTCCGCCCTTTCGCACGAAGTTCCGTCCCACGAACAGGATCCTCCGCCCTTCCTTTTGTCCCGGGCGGATCCGGGCGGCATCCACATTGATACCGCCTCCTACCGCATGAACCTTCTCCCCCGGCAGCCCACATTCGCGGACCAGGAACTCTCTGAGCCACCTGCTCATGGTAAATATTGCTTTACTTTGCCGATATTGTCCCAGCTGCCGCTCCGCCCTGCGCTCCAATGTCTTTTGCGGCACCTGTGCGTACTCACAGTACCGGTAGCCGGTCGGATCTTCTTTTTGCAGCCAAAGGATCGCAGCCATCGAGAGATCCTGATAGAGATAGGATGAAAACCGCGCTCCCGACGGCCAGCCGCCAAACTGGAAGGTCGGCATTTCACGGGGCGTTCTGTACCTGTGTCTCCACGTTATATACCGCCCCGCCAGCCGCAACCGGTCTCTTAAGACCGGCTCCGGCACCAGTCCTTTTTTCCTCCGCAGTCTCCGGATCACCTTGCGGTACACCGGATCCGAAAGTGCCAGATCCCGCACCTGCATATAGGGTTCAAAAGCCTGTCGCAGCGACCAGGCCGTTCCCGACCAGGTCCTCTTCTTATCCTTGTACCACAGACATATATACAGTACTTCCGTCATGGTCATCTCTTCCTTTCCGCATACAATGCGATCTGTCTGCACCCGTCCGTAATGTCATAGCATACTGCCCACTGTGCTCCCGGCACCGCCACATCAATATCAAACGGGAAATCCTCAAAAGTCATATCTGCTGTTCTGTCCTCATAAGCCGGACAGGCCCTGACAGGCAGCGTTATGGTCTGTCCGGGGGTTACGATCATCAGTGTTCTCTCTTTTGCCGTATCATTGGTCACGCTGAAATGAATCAGTCCCTGTTCGTCAACAAACCTGCTGCCCACATACAGAGTGTCCGTCGCATGGATATTCTCCATGGTGACCCCTTCCGTGACATTAC
Source organism: Acetatifactor sp. (assembly GCA_050872885.1). Taxonomy (GTDB): domain Bacteria; phylum Bacillota; class Clostridia; order Lachnospirales; family Lachnospiraceae; genus Acetatifactor. The sequence goes on along the minus strand of JBNMHS010000024.1, from coordinate 8,485 downwards.
GGTGATAGAAGATCCCGTACCGGGCTGCCTCCCCTACCGCAATGTTGCACAGTATTACATCTTCCAGCGAAAAACCTTCTTTCACCAGCGTATAAATGCTGTACCCTCCGCCGTTCAGGATGCAGTTGGTAAAATAGATGCCTTTTGCACCACTCTTCTCCGGAGCGATCATGAGACAGGCATTCACATAGCTTTCGCCTCCCGGGATCGCCGGTACTTCGAATCTGCAATTATCGAAAGAAATATTCTCTGCCGGAAGGGAGGGATAACCGAAGATCTGCACGCCGTCGGAATGTACCTTTTCACCGCTGTCCGGATGCGCCAGATCCGCAATATAGCAGTCTCTCAGTGTCACATTCCGGTACGGATTCAGGGCATCTCCACTGCTGCCGCCCAGACGGCACCGGGTAAACCCCGCATTACTTCCCTGAAAATTGCGTAACGTACAATCCTCAAAAATATAAGCGATCCGGGCATCCTCCCGTCCGGTCGTCACTGCATCGAATTTACAGTTCCGAAATGTTACGGTGGTCTCTTCCCCGATCCGGCTCTCATTGACCATCAGCAGTGCATACCCGGAAAAGTCCGTATCCCGGATCTCGATCTCCTTCCCTGCCTGCCGGTTGCTGTAGACCAGATCCAGGACCAGCTGTCCGCCTGCCCCGACCTTATATGAGATACCCTCATAAGTGCCCGGTTCCACGATCTTAGTCAGCTCCGTATCCGCATCCACACCGGTGTTGAAACGGTCCGGGATCTCTCTCGGCGCCGCCTGCGCCCGGATCCCCGGTATCATACACAGGCATATTCCAAGAAGCATAAATATTTTTCGCATATTTTTTCCCTTTTTCATTACCTTATGTATCTGTGTTCCTCTTTGTGTTGTAAATCCGACTTATTTTCCCGGATTTCTACAGAACTCACCTGATACAGGGCAATAGGAAGGTACGCATACTTGATGGTCTGCAGCGTATCCATCCACCACAGATTCAGAAAGTACCCACAGACCGCCAGTGCCATGCACAGCATCGTCCTGTCCTTCCGGCGGATGCCGCTTCCAAGCATCTCTCCCACCGCCTGCAGGATCAGCAGGCTGTATACCGCCAGCCCCGGATAACCATAACGGATATAATTAGCCACATAGAAATTGTCAATGGAACGGATCGTAGCCCCGCCCGGGATATACCAGGAAAAATGATATCCGGAGCCCTGCCCCAGCCAGGGATTCAGCCAGTTTACCGTAAAAATATCCAGCAGGGCATCCCGGTAGGAAGCACTGTTGGCAAGAGAGGTACTGTCCACGCCGTAGCGCACCGCATAAGAAGTTCCCAGCAGCTCATCCATTACTGTGCAAAGCTGCATCAGGATATAATGCCCCGGTGGGGAATCGGGGAATAAGATCGCCGCCAGCAGGATCAACAGTCCCGCCGGCACCACCGTAAACAACAGCTTCTTCCTCTGTGCTCCCGGTGCCAGTACCGTCAGCAGCAAAAGCTCCAGTCCCATCACCGCCAGGGTGGAACGGGATCCCGTCAGAAACACATTCACCAGTACCAGCAGTATAAGCGGCAGATGTTTAAACAATGAGAAGCTGTGTTCCCGCTCATCGATGCACAATAACGGCAGTCCGGAGATCAGGATCAGCCCGTAAGCCAGCGAATGGTTGGCAGGTCCCATGATCCGGTAAGATCCGGAACGGATCATGCCTCCGGTATAAAGCCCTTTGATGGTCTCAAGATAAGCAAACGGGGTCTTTCTCATAACCGCTTCCACGATTCCAAGCAGGCACAGGACCAAAAGCATCCGCCGGAAAAGCACCAGGAAGCCGTCGCTTCCCAGATACTCCCGCAGTACATAGATCACCAGAAACGCTCCCAGCAGTTCGATCAGGGGATACAGCAAAGTGCCGACATGGAAACGAAACACAGCAGTATAGAAGCAGATGCCCAGATAGACTGCCATGAGCGGCCACAGCTTACAGCTTCTGATTCCCTCCCGGAATACCTTTTTACGGGATTCCTTACTCAGGATAAAGAGACACAGGATCGTTATGAGCATCCGTTGTGCCGTCAGGTCAAAGCCCGGCAGCCGGATCCCGAAGTACTGCGGCAGAATATAATAGGTAATGAGAAAACACACCGCCAGAAAACGGCCCAGACTCCGTTCCCCGTAGTTTTCGAAATAACGGTTGCCGCTCTGCCATCCTGCCCTCACATTTCCCCTTTTTTCCACCAGATATCTGCTCATTGTCTCAACCTCTGAGTGCCAGGACAAATTCCACCGGCAGCGATTTTTTACTGTGATAACAGTCCCGGTATTTCCATGCCAGTGGCACAATATTCCATAATTTCCGCTGTTCCATCAGCTCGATACGCAGTTCTGTCGCCCGGATGTTGCGACGCAGCAGTTCCTTTGCTTCCTCCGGCATTCCCAGATCCCCGGCAAAGCGCAAGGTGGCTTCATGACTTTTCCGCAGTTCCCGGAAAAAGGCGACACGTTTGTCCAGATCCCGCATCTTGCGCTTGGACACATTCCCAGAATGCATTCTCCTCCGCAAGGTGACACTGTGGAGAATATAACAACCGTCCAGGCACAGCGCCAGTTTCCAGGCATATTCATCATGAGCCCAGCCGGGATACCAATACTCCTTTGTCTGTTCCAGGAACTCCCGGCGCAGACACATGGTACATCCCTCACTGCCGATAAAGATATGCGACGGGCTCCATGTGACATGCTCCAGGCTTCCGTCCCCACGAAAGCTTTTCAGTACCCGGCGGCTGACGGACGGGGCATCGGGATCCACCGTAAACGGTACGAATTCCGATCCCAGCACCCTGATTTCCCGGTGTATCTCCATCTGCTTTACCATGTTCTCCACTCTGTCCTTCTCCCAGATATCATCCTGGTCACAGAAGAAGACATAATCACCGTCGGTCTCCTCCACCGCTGCCTTAAAGTTCTCCGCATATCCCAGCCGTTTCTCATTCTGCGTGATCCGCCATGCCGGTGTCAGACCATATGTATCCAGATATTCCCTGACGATCTCTGTCGTCTGATCCGAGGAACCGTCATCCCGCAGGATCACCTGATCTACCGGAAGACTCTGCTGCCTGACGGAATCCAGCTGTTCTGTTATAAATCTGGCTCCGTTATAGGTTGCCAGTGCTACTGATATCCGCATATTTTTCCCCTTTTTCTCTCTGTCCGCTTATGTCTGTCAGGACAACTTCCCCGGTCTGCATCTGGCGATCGGCCCTCCACAGATCCCGCACAGCCCCGGTGTGGCGATCCGCAGGTACTGTCCCCGGATTCCCCTGCCGAGATACGGATTCTTACGATATTCCGGGAAATTTTCCCGCAGGAATGCGAAAGTCTCCTCCCGCAGAGTTCTCCGCAGTCTCCGGTCTCTTACTCTGGAGATCCGTCCCATGGAACTGCACAGCAGGATTCTCGTGCAGAAATATTCCAGTTCTTTTCCGTAAGCTTCCATGAGATCTTTTTCCCGATAAAACAGGCAGGCATCCCGCAGTACCGGAAAGATATTCCCCACACGGCCGCTCTTGCTTTCGTTCATGGTAGAATCCCCTCTGTCCCGGTGATATACATAGACACCCGGCATCCTTGCCTGTCTTTTCACATAGGGCTTAAGTTTCAGGTAAAAGGACGTATCCTCATAGATATAACCCTCCGGGAAGAGAATGCCGTGATCCGTAAGCAGCTGTCTGCGGATCAGCTTATTCCACGGTGCAGCGGATCCGTAGGCCCGCATTTTCCTTCCATCTTCCTTCACATAGTGAAAATCGCATTCCACCAGATCCAGTTTCTCCGATTCTGCCCGGGTGTACATGGCAGCATACATCCGCCTGTCCACATAATCATCCGAATCCACGAAGCCCACATACTTCCCTTTAGCGGCTGCAAGCCCTGCGTTTCTGGCTTTCCCCTGTCCGCCGTTTTTCTGTGTGATGACCCGGATATGTGCCGGATCTAAAGCACGGTACTTCTCCAGTATCTGCGCGGACGTATCCGTGGAACCATCATCCACGAAAATCAGTTCCAGATCCGGCAGTGTCTGTTCCGTCAGGGAACGGATACATTCCTCCAGATACTTTTCTGTATTGTAGACCGGCACGATCACGCTGACTGACGGCATAATATCTCCTCCACGCTATGTAATAAGAATTCCGGGAAGTACAGACTGATCTCCCCATGCTCTTTGTAATGGGCCACATCTTCACTGTAGCGATATCCCTTTTCCGACAGATCCCGGCGCAGATAACGGATATGTTCTTCATACGTATGTTCACTGTCGGAATAATGCAGATAGATCCTCTGGGAAGGCACATACCGGTTATCCGCCACTTTCTTCGGCAGATACCGGTTCAGGAAATCGACCTTTTCCTTGCAGACCTGTCCGGCAATGTGTTTCAAAGCCTCGATATTGCCGGTATCCAGCAGACTTTGTCCCAGAAAATACTGTGGGCCTCCCACGACCATATAGCTGCCCGGATAATCCAGCCCGAAATTCAGAGCTGTATAGCCGCCCTTACTGGAACCGCAGAAGATCAGCCGTTTGGCTCCCGTCTGTTCCCGTACCCGGTCGATCAGCTCCTTTACTGTGGCAGCTTCTTCGAATCTCATGTTACTGCCCAGATAAAAGGAACCTCTGTGATCCGAGGCAAAATCATCCAGCAGGAACAGCTTATTGCAGGATACCCCCTTCAATGTCCTGACATAGTTGTACCTCGCCCGGATCCCCTTTCGTGTGCAGGAACTGAAGACGATGACCAGATCTTCGGAATCTGCACGGTCCAGCATGTATTTTAATGTGACTCCGTGGGAACGGTATTTTTTCTGATTCCGCAGCAGGCGCAGCTTTGTCAGCATATACTCTCCCAGTTTTTTTCCCTTTTTACGAAATTTTTGAATGTTTTCCATGATTCTCCCCCTCTTCCGCAATTAAAAAATTCTCTATATCTGTCAATATCCGCCGGGTATTGGAATGATATCCGGCAAATTCCCTGCTACTGCTGTCCAGAATACAATCCCCCAGCTTCTCACTGTCATAGCAGGCACAGATCAGATTCATCCCGTCGAATTCCTTAAGCAGCTGTACCTGATGATCATCCACATGTTCACCGTACCCGGACAGTCTGGGCACTGCTATGACTTTTTTCCCCTGTTTTACTGCACCGATGATCGCACCGGTGCCTCCGTGGGTAATGACCATCCGGCATTCCCGCAGTTTCCCGGCAAAGCTCTCCCTGTCCAGGAATCGGCAGTATTCGTAATGTGCCGGCCGGTAATCGCTCTCCCCGACCTGTGCAAATACCTCCTCCTGAATGACACCTTCCTCGATCAGGCGGTCTATCTTTTGTAACAATCGATTGAACTGGAACTTCTGAGATCCGGTCGTTACAAAAATCATCCTAATAAATTCCTCCCAGGCAGATCGCATCCGGATAGATCTCCTTCATCTGCGCCCACTGCACATAAAAACGATCCGCATAATGATATAACAGCTTTCCCGTCAGAGTGGCCGAAGTCACCTTTGCAAAGGATTCGATGTAGATCAGCTTCCTGCCGGAAAGTTTGGCTTCCATGCACAGAGGGATCATGGCCAGTACCCCGGTGCATACCACCACATCCGGCTGTTCTCTGTGCAGCAGCCGGAGGGAATATAAACTGTTTTTCAGCAGATATAACATACAGCACCACTGTCTGCGGTTCACCTGATGCAGATAGTAGCATTTTACAGGTGTCTTTACCTCATAGCCCGTTTTCTCCGTTACCACAAAGCTTTCGTACTTTTCCATCAAGGGTTTTAACATCATCAGCTGTTCAAAGTGGCCGCCGGACGATGCGGCAAAACATATCTTCATACCTGTCACACTGCCTCTCCGTTTTGCTGCTTATATTCTTTCCAATATTCCTGCAATCTATAGTTACAATCTTTGGATCCCGGCGGCAGACCGTTAAACAGGATCCCGCAGATATCAGCGTCCACCTGCTCAAGCAATGTCACCGCCGCCTTTTCCCGGCTCATATGACTGACACCGGCCCGTATTACCAGCAGATACGCGGTGACCTCATGGGACAGCAGCAGGGCGTCCGTAACGATCCCCACCGGCGGCAGATCGATAATGATACAATCGTACCGCTCCCGCAGGCCGAGCAGTAGTTCCTTCATCCGCTCTCCTCCCAACAGCTCGGAAGGATTCGGCGGATTCTCTCCCCCTACCAGCACATCCAGATTTTCCCGGTATTCCAGGATCTGAGGAGTCTCCCGCAGTCCCGCCAGATACTGGCTCAGCCCCAGCCTGCCCCGGAGCTTTAACAGGGAAGCTACCGACATATTCCGCATGTCTCCGTCGATGAGCAGTACCTTTTTCCCAAGCTGCGCGTAGCTGATGGCAATGTTGACACTGTTTAAGGTCTTTCCTTCATTCTGATCCGCGCTGGTAACGGCATAGACCGGACAGCGTTCTCCCTTTCCCGTGAACAGCAGATTGGCCCGAATGGTATTGTAGGATTCTTTGACGGCGAAGGAACTGTTCTCTCCCAGCACCAGAACGGGCTTGCTCTTCCGATCCGGCGCCTGGATCTGGGGAATGTCTCCCAGCACGGGAATCCGGAATGCCAGTTTCAGTTCATAACGCCTGCGGATCGTGGTGTCCATCAGTCCTGCCAGCAGAAACAATACAAAGGATGCCCCGAAGCACCCGGTAAAGCCGAGCAGCGCATATTTGGTCAGACCGGTGGAACTGTAGGGCGCTTCCGGCAATGTGGCATAATCGACCACTTCAATACCGCCGGACTTCACGATCCGGCCGATCTCCTTCGGAGCCACCCTGCCTATGGCATTGGCCAGTTCCATGGCCCGGTAAGGATCACTGTCATACACATAGACATAAAAGACCGCCGTATTCTCTGCCACGCTGGTACCGATCATTCTTGAAAGTGTCTCCGGCCCGTAGTCCGACCCGATTTCCTCCCTCACCTTCTCCAGGACCGTGTTGCTCTTCAGGATCAGTATGTAGCTCTGTACCAGATTCTTAGCCTGTGTAAATTCGGAATTCGAGATATTGATCGAAGAATCATACACATAATCCGGGTCGCTGTAGACATAAAATGATACCTCCGCACGGTACAGGGTGCTGTCGGTCAGATACGCATAAGCGCCTCCGGCCATACCGCCCAGTACCCCCAGTATCATAATATATGCGATTCTTTTGCGCAGGATCCACAGGATCTTCTCCAGATGAAAATTATTCAAGATCGTTTCCAACATTGTCCTCTCCTTTTCGACAAATTCTGCTTTCCCCCAAAATGAAAATATCCACCAGGGAATTCCCTGATGGATATCATTCTCCGGACATTTGCCTGTCCGCTTTCTTCTTATGTATCAGCCTGTATCAATTATATAAATTATCCATGCACCCAAAAAGCGCTTCTATAGGGAAAGACGGTGCCCGGAAGCAAAACGGCTCAACATTTGTTATCTTTTTTTCTGCTCCCTTCTGTGGTACAATAAGTATAAACATGCGCAGTGCGCGTTCGTGAACATATGACTGACACTAACCACAAAAGGAGTATACATATATGATACAGAAAAAGAAATTCGTAAAAACCTTCCGCAATACGAAAACCGTGCAGCTGGTTCTCCTGCTTCTGCTGGAGACTGCATATGTTCTGGTCCTGACCCTGCATCCTGCACTGGGCACCCGGCTTTTTGAAGACCGGACTCTGTTTATCTTATGCACACTTTCCTGGATTCTTGCATTATTTAACCTGATATGGTTATTATACGATTTCTATAAATTACGTACCTTTGCCGAAGAGAGCCACGCCCTGAACCGTGCGGCCTTTCTGGATCATCTGACCGGCATCCCCAACCGTCACGGCCTGGATGTAGTCTTTGAGACCTACGACTCTCCGGAATCCCTGGCTCATGTAGCCTGCTATATGGTGACCATCACCAATCTGAAAGAAATCAACCAGACCATGGGACACGTCGTCGGCGACCAGATGTTAAAAGATTTTTCCGGTATTCTGGAAAGTGTCGGTGACGCTTTCGGAGTCGTCGGCCGTAACGGCGGCAACGAATTCTTAATGATCGTCAATCACGGCTCCCATGATACCATGGAATATTTCATCGAAAGCCTGGACCAGCAATTAAAAGAATACAATGATGAGCACAGCAATGCCCCGATCCGGATTCAATATGCTTATATTTTGAACGAAGAGGCACACGCCGAGTATTTTTCCACCTTACTCACAGAGACCTACAACAAGCTGCACGCCTAAGGAACCCGTTAACATAACAGTGAGACGAATACATGAGAGACTTGAATATTCCTTACATTGCCGGTCTTGTGATCCGTGCCCAGCATAGCGACTCGGATGCCTTTGCGGAATTGTATGCTCTTACCTATAACAAAGTGTACAACTACACCAGGCATTATCTGCGGGATGACTTTCTCGC